>DUVQ01000086.1 GCA_012840965.1 Oligoflexales bacterium
AGGACGCGAAGCGGCCCGTCCGGGCCAAAAGGATGAACGTACACGTTAGCAATCGTATATTTCGCCCGGACGATGTCACTAAGAGACAGTCGGGGTGGCTACGGGAGATTTTGGGTCCGGAAGGATGTCCCCGGACATGTTTTAAAACTGTAACGAAGAGATAAAACGCAAAAAAGAACAAACATCAGGAACCAGAACGGGCTAATTGGCAGGGACAGGGACAGGCGCTTTTAAGGTTAGCGGGTACGTTCGACGCCGACTCTTTTGCAGGTGGCGCTCAGAGGGCAGATTGAGCACCAGGGCGATTGGGGGCGGCACACTTGCTGGCCAAATGCTACAAGACGCGTGTTTAAAGGCTTCCAGTGCCTTTGCGGCAGCACTGCCCGCAAGGCCATCTCTGTATCATCCGGCTTTTTAGTTTTGACCATCCCCATACGGTTCAAAATCCGGTGCACATGCACATCCACGCATATACCCGGCAGATCAAAACCCTCAGTCAGAACCAGATTTGCTGTCTTGCGCCCAACACCCTTGAACGACAGCAACGTGTCCATATCAGACGGCACCTTGCCACCAAACTCTTTTTCAATCCTAATGGCAATATCTCGAATTCGCTCGGCTTTCGAGATGTAAAAGTTTGCAGGGTGGATGGCCTCGGCTATTGCTTCAACAGGCAAGGCCGCCATTTCCTTGGGGGTTGAGGCTAAGGCAAAAAGCCGCTCAGACACAGGCCCAGTAACCTCGTCGGTGGTGCGCAGACTTATGATTGTGGCAACCAGAACTTTGAATGGGTCCCTGGAAATCTCTGCTTGCCGAGAAACTACAGGCTCTTGCTTGCCTTCTGCCCAAGCATCCAACGTTGCCATCAAGGCATCCCACTTGGCAGGCTCATGCACTAAGGCCTGGGCCAAAGCTCGGGCCTTTGCGACATCTGCCCCTTTGGAAGCCTTACTCACCATGCTCCTCCAGGAATCTTTCAGCGTCTATTGCAGCAGCACACCCAGTACCAGCCGCGGTAATCGCCTGGCGATAGCGAGTGTCAACAACGTCACCACAGGCAAACACACCAGGCACGCTGGTTTCAGTGTTTTTCTTTGTCAAAATAAAGCCTTTTTCATCAAGCTCTACCTGCTTTGCCAGAAACTCGGTGTTTGGAATATGACCGATGCCAAGGAACATCCCTTGCACTGGCAAAACCGACAGCTCGCCAGTTTTAACGTTCTTTAAGCGCAATCCAGTCACAGAACCAGTACCCTCATCCAACACTTCGTCGACAACTGAATCCCAAGCAAACTCGATCTTTGGGTTTGCCATGGCTCGATCCTGCATTGGCTTTGAAGCTCGCAGCTTGTCACGACGATGCACAACGGTGACCTTGGTAGCAAAGTGGGTCAAAAACGACGCCTCTTCCAACGCAGTATCACCACCACCAATGACTGCTAGGTCCTTGCCCCTGAAAAAGAAACCATCACAAGTCGCACAAGCGGAAACGCCGTGACCTTTCAGGCGTGTTTCGCTTTCAAGGCCCAGATACTGAGCAGACGCCCCAGTAGCCAAAATGACCGTCTGGGCCAAAACTTCCTCTTCACCATCGATTTCGACCTTAAATGGACGCTTGGAAAAATCGACCTTGGATGCCGAACGAAACTCACATTGGGCGCCAAATCGCTGTGCCTGCTGGCGCATTCTCTCCATCAATTCAGGACCTTCAATCCCTTCTGGAAAGCCCGGGAAGTTTTCAACCTCGGTGGTAGTAGTCAACTGGCCGCCTGGCTGAATTCCCTCTAATACTAGTGGCTCAAGACCAGCTCTGGCCGTGTAAATAGCTGCTGTAAGACCCGCGGGACCTGACCCAATAATCACTACTTTTCTCATCTAACCCTCCGATTTGAAAAATCATCCTTGATGTCTGAAGCGCCGTTGGGCGCGTTTGGGGTAAGATAGCCACCCGACGATTATCCGCAAGGGGTTGCCCGGATTTTCGGGATTGACAACAGTGTGCAAGGGGTAGAGACTGCAAAACCGGAGGCGCCAATGACGCTGATAGTAAATGGGAAAGAGCTTGTTTTAAAAGACAAAGCCACTGTTTTAGACCTTTTGGAACAACTTAGCCTGACGTCTGGTCCGGTGGCGGTTGAGGTCAACCAAGTGGTTATCCCACGAGCGGAACATGGAAAAACTGAGCTTCACAATGGCGACCGTGTAGAAATCGTCACATTGGTCGGAGGGGGTTAATGATGAATGACAAGCCATTCGTGCTTGGAGGCAAAGAGTTCAAGTCCAGGTTAATGGTTGGCACTGGTAAGTACCCAGATTTTCCAACCATGAAAGCAGCCCTTGTTGAAAGTGGGGCAGAGATTGTGACAGTGGCCCTGCGGCGGGTTGATTTGGCTGATAGGGGGGAAAACTCGTTTTTCGCCCATCTGCCCAAGAACATGTTGATTCTGCCCAATACAGCCGGCTGTACCACGATGGATGAAGCATTAAGGACATGCTATCTGGCCAGGGAGCTTGGACTTGGGCCCATGGTCAAGATCGAAGTGTTTGGAGATATGAAAACGCTGTATCCAGACACCGCCGGCTTAATTGAAGCCTCTAAGATCTTGATTAAAGACGGCTTTGTGGTGTTGCCATACACTAATGACGACCCCATAGTTGCAAGACGTCTTGAGGAAATTGGTTGTGCAGCAATCATGCCCTTGGCTGCCCCGATTGGCTCTGGCCTTGGCATAAGAAATCCCTTTAATATCAAAATGATAATTGAACAAGCCTCCGTTCCGGTAATAGTTGACGCCGGGGTTGGAACCGCCAGCGATGCCGCAGTGGCAATGGAATTGGGGGCAGACGCCGTTTTGATGAACACCGCCATAGCAGAGGCAAAAAATCCGGTTATGATGGCCAAGGCCATGCGCTTGGGAATTGAAGCTGGAAGGGCGGCATTTTTGGCAGGCAGGATGCCCAAACGAGCTTATGCCAGTGCCTCAAGCCCGTTAAGCCAGTTGATTGAGTAACGACCCGATGCGGCCCTCCGACTGCAAAAAACAGCCACTGCCCTTCAAACTGTATGTGATAACTGATCGCAAGCTATTTCCAGACCGTGAATCCATGCTTTTACACTTTAAAAAGCTGGCCTTGGGTTTAAAGCCTGGCACACTGGCAGTTCAGGTGCGCGAAAAAGATTTAAATCTCGAAGAGTTACTAGATTTAACTGTCAGAATTCACGAGGCCATTTTTCCAAGCAAAATATTCGTCAATTCTCGCTGGGATGTGGCCCTTGCCGCAAATGCTGATGGGGTCCATTTGGCTGAATCTGCAGACGATCCCGCCTACGTTGCAAACAACTACCCTAAAATGATTGGGGTGTCCTGTCACAGCTTGGAAAGGCTGCACAGCTTGGCCGGTATTGCCCATGATAACCGCGTATTCGCCACCTTTAGTCCAATCTTTGAGACGCCTTCCAAATTGGCCTACGGTGCCCCACAAGGAATTTCCAAATTGCGTCAGGCTGTTCGCGAATCACCTGTACCAATAGTGGCCTTGGGTGGGATTGACTTTGACACAGCCCCCTTGCTTAAGGGTTGCAAAATCGCGGGCATCGCGGTTATTAGAGCAATTCTTGAGGCCGAAGATCCTGTTTACGCAGCAAATAAACTGTTGGAATTAGCGGGACTTACCTAGCAGCGTATCGCCTGAAACGCCAGCACCTAATCGACATATTCGACGCGATTGCCGCCAGCAGAAATGGCCCTCGCAACAGCGTACTTGGCTGTTGCAACAAGTTGAGAAATCTGAGTGTCATTTTGGGGCATCCCTCGGGCAACTCCAATGCTACAAGTCACTTTGCAGGGCCTACCCTCCCACTCGAATTTGTGACGGGCTATAACCCGTTTCAGCTTTTCAGCCATTGCAATGGAGCCAAAAACGTTATGATCAACCGAAACCAGAATAAAATCCTTGCCTTCCCAGGATCCAAAGCAATCAATCTTTCGAGTGTTGGAACGAAGTACATTTGCTACTTCACCAAGCACATAATCCCCAGCGTCTTTTCCGAGCCTTTCGTTAATTAACCCTAACCCATCGATATCAACCATCAAAATCGATAGATGAGCTTCATAACGCCGCGCCCTATCTGCTTCAAAGGCTAGGTCATCGTAACTTAATTTTTGGAGTTCAATATCCATGGCTCCACCCACTACCATCACCCTGCTAATGCTACCCCAAAGCACACCAAGTGCAAACAATAGCCGCCCCAAAAACAGGTTGAGCGATACATATTTTCAGGGAATCTGTCTAAGCAGGCAGTAAGCAGCCTTCGATTCACTAGTAACCGGCTAGCATCTCACAAAAAGCGCCGACCTCAACCTCGCGGTTTGCATAGGTAACTAGGCCAAGGGATGTTTTTTCGTAAGTTTCAATAACGATGATTTCACCCCTGGTTTCCATCGGGAAATCTTTACGTTTTTTGGGCTTGGGATTGTATTCGTCTACCCCGTCACCCTGCTCCCGAACTAAAAAGCGATTGCCAGCCATTACACCGTCGTCAGACCCCTTGTCTATGATGGCGTAATGGTACTCGCCTAGATAGTGGATGTCGTCAAAGGTTGTGACGACCGTCGCCTCAAGGTCCGAAGCATTTCTAACTGGCGGGACCGAGCGCTGGACAGGGGCAAACGGAGCCACCCGATCACCGCGGAAGATTTCCTCAAAGCTTATTAATAACACTGCCTTGTTTAGCTCAGTCTCGGTAGACGTCACCTTTGTCACGCCCAGATACCGAATTTTGTATCCCAATTTCTTCTTTGTGACTGGATGCTTGATTTTCTTGCCTTCAACCCGAAAGACCAAAAACAGGTCTCCCTCTCGAATACGACGGACCGTGTCAAAGCGGATGTAGGCCTCATCAGTTTCAGAAAGCATTTTCTTTTCTTCACGGGAGTGTTGAATGCGACCAGCTCCCTTCAACGATTCCTCACTGATGAACCCAACTCTCCTGCCAAGCGCACGCTCCATCTGGGGACCGGCCGAGTAACGAGACTCAGTCACGGCATACCCATCCCTAACTGGAGTCTGAGGTTTGGGAGGAATCAGGAAAATATGGTCGCCAGGGAAAATCCAGTTTGGGTTTGTGATGTGGGGATTAAAGGACCACAAAACAGGCCAATACCATGGATCTTGGAAAAACCTGTCCGCAATGTCCCATAAGGTGTCACCACCATCGGCCACGTAAACGTTGACCTCGTCTAGGCCACCGCTTACCTGAATCTCCTGCGCACTGGCTTGAAAAGCTACGAATAGTGATAAAACCAGCGCCAAAATCCAACGGTTCATATAAACCTCCCTGCCTGCACTCAAGGCAAGTGAACAAACTATGATATCACGGCATTTCACCTAAAAGCTTCATAGCAACTGCCGCCGCGTTTGTTTCAGGATAAGTCAGCATCGTAGCGTCGTACATCCGTTTGGCTTCAGCAGTCCTGCCAAGTCTCTGCTCACAAAGGCCTACTTTAACCATGGCATCTGGAACTTTGTTTCCGTTTGGATGTTCATTTATCACCCGCAAAAACTCGACGCGAGCGCGCTCGTATTCGCGGCGGTCGTAAAAGCATTCGCCTATCCAGTATTGGGCATTATCGGCGTAAGGGTGACGCGGATAAGCAAGAACAAAGGCTTCAAAAGCAGCCTGAGCCTGGTATGTGCTGCCCTGTTTGTACAGGTCATAAGCAGCTCGATATTTATTTAAGATGGTTGATTCATCATCCGAATCCTCCAGCTTCTTGGATGCAGTTGGCATCACCCGCTGTACAGGTAAATCCTTTTTGCGCTCGGACTTGCGGGCTGGCCCAACTACCCGACCCTGGTCATCAATTGATTGGTAAACATCCTCTGTTATGGCTTCACTGGAGTAATGTTGGACCATGGCTCGCGCAGGCGCTGCTGGGGGTGGAGTCGGGGGTTGCGTTGGTATCGTCACCGTATAAGGGACCGCTGGAGCAGCCGCCGCTTGCGTTGGACTTACCTTCACCACAGGCAGAGCGTCCGGGGCGTTAAACCTGGCGGCATCCCTCATACCAACCAAACGCAACGTGTCTAACTCGTCTTGTAAAAGTAACGCCCTGTTTTCTAGGTCATCCATCCTAGTTCGCATTGCCGAGGAGCCGCGCACAGATTCATCAAGACGGGTCTTTAGTTGTGCTACTTCCTTTTCCAGATTCGCCAAACCGGACGAACAACCAGTGGCTAAAAGCAGAATCGCCAATGCAACGATGGTATTTTGCATCCCTTCCTCAACGCAAACCACCTGATTCTACGACCGTTAAGCAAGAAGAGACAAGAAGAGGCACAAGGTTATTATTTCGACGCACTTATTTCCGAGGGATTACATATCTTATCGGTCATTAATTCTGTCTTTAAAACAGTGCGAACGCTTAGCGAAAGAACTTGACAAGAACTAGCATTCGACAATAGAATCTCCCGGAGTTTTTTGACTTGAACAGAACTTTTGGAGGTGTTTTCATGTCTCGAGTGAGGTTATTCAGCGTAATCGCTGTTGCCGCTGGGGCAATGATGTTTTCCGCTTGTGGAAAGAAGTATCCTAACTGTGACACAGACAAGGAGTGTGCGAGCCACGGCGAATACTGTGTTGAAGGCAAGTGCGTTCAATGCAGGACAAACGCCCACTGCTCCGGCGACGGCCCTTGTGCATTCTGTGGCGCTGGCAACGCTTGCCAAACCCCGGTGGGCAATCCCGGCGACTGCTGCACCAGCAATGAAAATTGCATGAATGGCAAGTGCTTCAAGACTAGCGGTGCAACCGGCGTTTGCGCCCAGTGCGCCACTACGGAAGATTGCGGCGCTGGCATGAAGTGTGTTGGCGGCAACTGCGTTCCACAAGGTGAGTGTGGACCTGGCCTGCCAGACTGCCCCGAAGGCAAGATCTGCCAAAACGGCGTGTGCATCGTTGATGAATGCCGCTTGGCTCCGATCTATTTCGACTTTGACGATGATGCCATCAGCGTTGACGCCCGCACCACGTTGAACAAAAACTACGAGTGCATGAAGGAAAAGGGCCTGCCAGTGCTCATCGTTGGACACTGTGATGAAAGAGGCGATGACCAGTACAACATGGCGCTCGGTACCAAGAGAGCCCGTGCTGGCCAGAAATTCCTGATTAAGCTTGGCGCCAAGCGAAAGGATGTGAAAATTTCATCGAAGGGCGAAGAAGAGCCAGTCTGCACCGAATCATACGAGGGTTGCTGGTCCAGAAATCGCCGTGATGAATTCCACTTCAACCATTAGTAGCTGCTGACGACCCACAGCTCATCCGGCCTTGCTTATGAAACACCCCATAGCCTTGTTTATAACCCTTTTACTGTTTGCCCCTGGATGTGTTTCCATCTGGCATCACAACGAGCTGGAACAACGAGTGCAGACGCTTGAGATTCAAAAGGCTGAACTTGAGGCGCAGCAGGAAAAGGAACGAACTGAACGAGAGCAAATCCGCACGGAGATGGGAGAGGCAACAGACGCTTTGAGGCGTGGCGGGGCAAATCTTGGTGCAGACCTTGATATCTTGAAAAATGACATCGCTAAGCTAAAGGGAAAGGAAGAGGAGTTCGCTTTTCAGCTTTCAAGGGTCAACGAGGCTGTTGCGGCTTTGAAGCAAACTGTTGAAGAACGTGCGAATTCTCCTGTACCTCAGCTTCCTCTTACTGTGACCGAGAACAAGGATTCCCTGTTTGCCGCCGGAAAAGAGGCTTTTGAGGCCGGGGACAATTCCAAGACCCGAGGAGCCTTGCGCACATTCGTGGATAGTTTTCCTGATGACCAAAGAGTGCCTGAGGCCTATTATTTGATAGCTGAAACCTATTTCAGGACCGAGCAGTATGGACAGGCAATCAAGGAGTACCATATTATCCACGACAAGTATAGGGGTAAGGGAGGGGCCTTAGTTGGAAAGTCTTTACTGAGGATAGCCGAGGCTCTTATCAAGCAGGGCGAGTGTAAGAAAGCGATGGCCGTTTATCAGTTAGCTGTTGACCACGATAAAAAAGGGCCAGACGGTCGAAAGGCCAAACAGGCACTAACATCGCTAAAGAAGACCTGTAAGTAGTTTGGTTCATATGGGATGTGGCCGCGTAGCACTTTGTGTTTTGTTTCCGCCCCTTGCAGTTTTAGATAAAGGGTGCGGTTCCATTGTGTTAGTTACACTGTTGACCCTTGCTGGGTGGGTACCCGGTGTGATTGGGGCACTTGTAATTAACAACAATAAATCGTTTTGACGGTTTTTGGCCTCCTGGTTTGCTGTGACATCTCACAATCTTGTCAAAGGCATCTTAGTCAGCGTCCTCATTCATGGAATGTTGTTGGTGGGGCTGTTTTTTTTCAAGGCGGATTCAGTTGACAAGCCAGAAAAAGACAGTCTGGTTAGATTGCGGGTGCAAGAACGGCCGCAAAAAGGTGTTGGAGGCGGGACAGAGGCGCAAGGCGCTGGTATAGCGGGAGAATCGAGCGCTCCAGCACAAAAAAGCATTGCTGCACAGGAAGAGCCTGATAAAAAGGCGGCTTTGACTCGGCGTGGCAAGCCAAGGCTGGCGCCACAAACAAGCGACGCTATAAAAGACGAGACATCAAGACAGGAAACCCCAAAACATCAGTTGGATAGAGCTGTTGCAGCCAATGACAGCTCTGGGGTTGAAGCTCTGGGGCCAGCTGGTAGTTCAGGGTCTGATGATTTGGGAAGTGGCTTGGGTGGCACTGGCTCAGGTGCAGCATTGGGTGCGGGAACTGGGGGTGGCGGCCCTGGAGCTGGTGGGTCAGGGACCGGAGGTGGTGGCTTTGGTGGGGCTGATGCTAACTCTGGGGCAAACCTTGCTAAAGAACGAGAAATCTACGCACTAGGGGTCAGAAAGTCGCTGGCAGCCACTGGTCGTTACCCGATGGTTGCCAAGCGTCTTGGACTTTCTGGTCAAGTAGTTTTGATGCTGAAGATCAATGAAAGGGGCCAATTAACTGAGAGTTTAATAAGCCAACCTTCACAACACCCTGAGCTTAATTCAGCAGCTGTTGCCTCAGCCAAGCGCTTGGGAAGCTTTAAACCTCCGCCTGGTGGGGCAATTGATTTGCTTATCCCCATAGAGTTTAAGCTGCGTTAAAGCCCGCTTAATGATTCCGAAGTAATCAGGCCCTTTTGAAGTCGATAATAAAAAGTCGACCTTGGGAGGCCGCTTGCCTCGATCTGACGACGCCTGGCACCTTTGAATGGTGGAACTGTTTGGGAATGCCAACCAAGTTTGATTGCCTGTTCAAGGTGAGCTTTTGTTGGCTGAGCGCCTGCACAAAGCCAGCGTACCCGACCAATAACATTACGTAATTCCCTGACGTTGCCTGGCCACTTGTAAGTTTTTAGCAAGTCCAAGGCCTCTTTATCCATCAATGAAGAAGGTGCACCCCAGAACTGCTCAAAAAGATAGGGAATATCCTGGGTCCGCTCGCGCAATGGTGGCATTCTGATGACCAGACAGCCTAGGCGTTCCAAGAGGTCCAACCTGAGACGCCCTGTTTTTAAGGCGATTGCCGGATCAATGTTAGTAGCCGAGATTATTCGGGCTTTTACCTGGGATTCTGGGCCTCCTCCAAGGCGGCGAATGTGACCTGATTCAAGAATTCGAAGCAATTTTGCTTGAAGGGGCATGGGGGCTTCCGCCAATTCATCCAAAAAGATCGAGCCATTAGCAGCCATTTCAAAGGCTCCGGGCCGGTTTTCTATCGCACCTGTAAAGGCGCCTTTTCGATGTCCAAACAATTCGGATTCGACCAAGTCCTTGGGAATGGCGGCCATATTGACTGCGACAAATGGACGAGTTTTGCGGTGGCTGAGGCTGTGAAGCGCTTGTGCTACCAGTTCCTTACCAGTTCCAGACTCGCCCAAAATAATCACAGGCTCATCGAGATTCACGGCCATCACAACCTGAGTCATAACGGTCAACATCTTGCCTGAGATGCCAATGAGGTCTGGACCAAGGCCAGCCGCGAAATTTCCAGCAGGCCCAGACACTGCATTAAGGCAAGTAATGGTACGGCCATCGATGTGAACCGATGAATACATGGGAATATCCAGATACTTACCAGTACCATCAACGAACCTGACCCCATTTTCAGTGCAAAGAGCCATGACCCAAGGTAAAAAAGCATCAGGAAGCCCAGTTTGCCCTTTAATCAGCAATGAATAGATCTGAAAATCGTGATCCTGAACAACCAAAATTCTATTTATGCCCATATCAAACCTCCAACCAACCTATCGATCCCCAACCCAATTCGTTCCAACCCCCTGGCCCCGCCCCTGCCCCTGTCCCTGGCCCCGCCCCTTTGACAGCTAGGGGCAGCTTTGGTACTTTCTTCGTGATTTCGCTGATCATAGCGGAGGGCTCATGTTCGGCATCGGTTGGACGGAAATCCTGGTCATCTTGGTGGTTGCGCTGTTGTTCTTGGGACCTAAGCGCCTTCCCGAGATTGCTAAAGGGCTGGGACGTGGACTGCGAGATTTTAGAAGGGCTTTGAGTGGGCTTGACTTGGATGAACCACTGGATGCCGGTCCTAAAAAGAATCCGCCTCCTGAAATGGCGCTGCGACAGCCTTTGCCAGATGAGCCACCTGTACATTACCCAATAAAATCGCCAGAAACCCCTGAATCACCTGTCCAACAGGAGGCGTCCGAAAAGTCGGAGCAGTAGACCAAGATGGCGAAAGACCAGGACCAGCCAATGACGTTTACTGAGCATCTGGGGGAGCTCAGAAATCGCCTTATTAAATCTGTAGTTGCTGTAATAATTGGATTTGCTGTTGCCTACTCGGCCCACGAACATGTTTTTCAGGCAGTGGCACGCCCTATCCTTACAGCGCTTAGAAATCATGGAATCCCCGCGCTGCAGGCGCTTCAGGTCACTGAAACCATCACTGTATACCTGCAACTATCGCTTATTGTTGGGATTTTCCTTGCCTCGCCATACATCATTTGGCAGATTTGGGCGTTTGTGGCACCAGGATTGCTTGAAAGAGAGCGGCGTGTTGTGGTCCCGATAGTTGGGGGGATAGCGGCGTTTTTCGTCCTCGGGGTGGTGTTTTGTTATTTCGTGTTCCTGCCAATGGTTGCCGATTTTCTGGTTGGATTCACCTTAAAAACCGGGGACATATCACTTATTCCGACTGTGCAGAAAACCTTTGGCCTCACTGTAATTTTTTTGGGAGTATTTGGGCTTGCTTTTCAACTGCCCCTGCTGATTTTTTTCCTGACCCTGATGGGGTTGGTAACCCACAAAAAGCTATTGGCTTTTGGCAGATATTTCGTTGTTTTGGCGTTTATAATTGGGGCAATTTTGACCCCACCAGATCCCTTGTCACAAACGCTGATGGCCGTGCCGCTGACAATCCTATACCTTGTGGGCATTGTCTTTTCCTGGGTGGCAGGCCTGATGAAGACAGACCAAGATGCCACCAAGGTAAAGGTAATACTTGCCTTGGTATTCTTAGCCTTTGCAGCTGCCATTGGAACCTCGGCTTGGCTTTGGCAGAAGGGAATGGCGAGGCCTTCGACCGCTTCATTGTTTGGTCCCAAAACGATCTTGGCGGCAAGACTTGATTCCAGAACGCCAGTAGGTAATGAGGCATTGCGCCATGTAAAAAGGGGCTTTTCGAACGCTGAACTGTTGCTAGGCGAAACCGTTGTGTCACAAGAAAGGCTGGCGAGTTCAATTTACCAAAAAGGACACAAAGATTGTGTGGACCTTGTGGATGAAGACTGGTGTCTTTTAGCCGGCAGTAAACCTTTAAAGGTAAAGGGGCAGGAAAATATTGAAAGACACGGGCTTAAGCTGGTTATTGACAGTGATTCGCCAGCAAGCCTGTTTTTGGCCAAAGAGTGCCTTTCCAGATTTGTTCAAGGACAGGTACCTGGCTGGATGGTTGCAACTGTGGCGCCATCACAAGATGGTTCACTAGTCCTACAGTTCCAATTTGAACCAGGTGATGCAACCCAAGAGCTGGTCCAAAGAATTTTGGCAAAATCGGATGAGCTTGGGCCAAAATCAACCAGTGAGGCACATAAAGGTGCAAACACTGTGCTAGATGATGGCCTAGAACGAATAGCAGCATGGGCTCGCGGTGAATTAATCGAAAGCAAAGATGGATTTTCAGTTATGGGTGGGCCTGGATTGATCGGCAGAATGCTTGGAGAATTTGCCTTGGCTGCAATTTCCAGGTGCAGAGATTAAAAGGCCCTTGGCAGGCCAGCAAAAAGTATGAACGAGTTTTTACAACTTTATAAACGACTGCTTTCAGCTCAGGGCCAGCTTAATTGGTGGCCTGCGACAGAGCCCTTTGAAGTGGCTGTAGGGGCGATTTTAACCCAAAACACATCGTGGACAGGTGTAGAGGCGGCCATCGCCAATCTTAAGGCTGCCGATTTGATGACTCCTGCGAAGATTGCTGATTTACCAATTGAAGAATTAGCACGTTACATACGACCAAGCGGTTATTTTAATATCAAGGCGAAGCGACTGAAATCACTGATTAAATTTATAATTGGCGACCTAGATGGAGACGTAACAAACCTTGCAAATATGCCTTTACATCACGGGCGCAAGGCATTGCTTGCAGTCAATGGTGTAGGCCCAGAAACTGCGGATTCTATTTTGCTTTATTGCGCAAACCTACCCATCTTTGTGATTGATGCGTACACCCGACGTCTTGTGGGGCGCCTTGAGATTGCTGACCCGACATTACCTTATGATGAGCTGCGGATTTTGTTTGAAAGCAACCTTCCTTATATGCCTGAAATATTTAATGAATTCCATGCGCAGATCGTGATTCACTGCAAGAATAGTTGTAAAAAACAGCCTTTATGTGCCAATTGTCCTATCCTGGATATGTGTGCTTACGGCACCAGACAAGGTGTTAAACAATGACGTCGTCTTCGCAAACCTTTCAAAGGTCGGCTGCCCGTTTACTGGACTTGATACTGCCTGGGCTTGGCCTGCTGATACTTGGGAAAACCTTTTGGGGCTCCACCATACTGATGGTTTGGACTGGTTTCATCGCAACACTGGTAACTAAGGTTTTGCAATTAGAGCTGCACCTGCTGCAAAGTGTTTACCTGCTGATACTTATTTGGATCACATCTAACATATCAATTTCATTACAACATGAAGGCTCCCAGAAAGGTGAGTTGCGATGGCGACTTGGCGGCATTACTGCGGCAGCTTGGCTTGCCGGGATGGCCATACTCACAATCATTTTGGGCCAGTTTTTCAGCATTGCAACAGTTCCTAGCACCGGTATGTTTCCTTCGCTGACACCTGGGGAAGTGGTGGTTGTCCGAAAGGTCAAACCATTGCATGGAGAGCTTAATAGACTGTGGGTGGCAAAACATAAAGAAGAGCTCATATTTGGAAGGGTTGTAGCCCTACCCAACGAGACCATATTGATTGATGGTCCACAGTACTCGGTCAACCACTACACATGGGACGCCAGGTATTGGGGAAGAGTTGTAATGACAGCTAATACAGGTGTTCCAGCAATCGAATATCAAGATTTGGACGCTTATTTTCAAAGGAGCGGTGAGGAACACATTAGGGTTTTCTGGAAAGAGGGCGTAGAACAGGCACCTATTGAGCAAACAATCCCGTTGGGGCACGTATTTTTGCTGGCGGACAATAGAAGCACCGCAAACCCCGGTGATTCCAGACAATTTGGACCAGTGCCGATTGCATCCCTGCAGGGCAGGGCACAGTTGCTGATTTGGTCTCCAGACCCAGGTAGGTTTTTGCCAAAAATGGAGCGCATGGGACTGCCTATTTGGTGAGCGGGGGCAGGGACTGGACCGGGAGCAGCGGGAAAAATTGGAGGCTGCTGGTCTTTGCTTCTTTCGTGTATCATACTGCTGGTTTGTCCGATGCTAGGCTTTTTGCATTGAGGGGATGAAATGAAAAGGCTGTTGACTTGTGTTGCTATTTTGGCGATTGGATGCTCTGGTGGCTCAGAAAATGAAGACCCCAAGGATACCCACGATACTCCTGGAGCTTTGGACCGGATCGCCTACTCAGATTCAGAGCCTGGCGAAGACGGCATTGACGATACTGGTGACTCGACAGAGCCTGAAACAAACGGTGGGGATTGCGTTCCAACAACAAGCGGCAGATTTCGTGACAATTGCGATGGTTCTGTGACTGACACCCTGACAGGCAACGTCTGGATGCGCCATCTGATTAGCACAAACGCTTCTAAGGAAGGGCAGATTACCTGTAATAGTCTTGTTGCTGGGGGTTTTATGGGCTGGAGGATGCCCACTATTGACCAATTGAGGACCTTGATTAGTGGGTGCGACACTACTCAAACTGGCGGTACCTGCCGAGTTTCCGATGAATGCTTCTTGGGAAAAGATCAATCCGGAACATGCTTTGATGCCAGCCAGTGCGCCCCCTGCGCCAACGGCGATGGCCCTGGTGTTGATGGTTGCTACTGGGACAAGGTGTTTGGTGATGACAACTGCCACCTACTGCTTTCAAAGACACCTGTTGTTAAGGGTAAGGAGGACCCACGCTCCTGGTATATTACTTTTTACAACGCCCAGCTCGATCATATACCCAACGCTTTTGGCCAGCTCACAGCTGGATTTGCCCGCTGCATCCTAGATCCAGAAGCTGCCGTACCAGTAGAGCCCGAAGAGTAGGGGCAGGGCCATTACACTCTACCTCTGAGCCACGCCTCAGCTATAAAGAGTAACAGCGCCACCCCCAAAAGCCATGGATGCCATGGAACCTTCTTTTCAGGGAGGGGGTCAACAGGGGCCACTTCTTCAGTGTCGGCAAAAGGTATTTCGTTAGGTCTGGCCAAAAAACTCTCAGATGAGTCTGTGTTAACCAAAAACACATCGCTTCCTGTGGGCTCTGCTCCAGACCCCTCGTAATAATTGATTAAATACACGCCTGGAACTGATGTTTGGGTAAACTCACCTGACGACTTAAATGTGATTATTTCACCGCCTGGAGTAACCACATCCGCCCGGGTCGTAGTCAAGGACACTCGTCGTGCATCGTTAACCGTGATGGAAGAACGCCCAAGAGCTGCCATAAAGCTTTGTAAATGACTGACTGCCCAACGTACAAATGGTGCGTAAGCTGGCCTTAAGGGAAAATCTGTCCAGTCCCTGTCCAAAGTTGATAGCCACAACAAAACTGCACCTGAACCTATCCTACGTTCGACCAGCAAAGGCAGGCTTGCGTCAGTCTGAATAAGCACGCTGGAGCCTTGGGGCCATCCAACCCCAAGAAAGGACAACCATGAAATGTCAACGTCATCTAAAAGGCGGCCTATTTCCTGGAGCATATTCAAAGAGCTACTTTGCTCTAGGTCTTGTCCTGAAATAATGTATCTTGGGCTACTTACAAACAGTCGCTCAACCGGAAGGGATGGTAAAAGGGCGTTCCAGGATTCGTCTGTAATCTTGTCAAAATTGTCACCTGCGGAAATCAAAACGCCACCGCCCCTGGCGACAAAGTCTGCAAGAGCCTGGATTTGAGCTGGTCTGAAGCCGCCAACATTGGCCAAAATCACAATATCTGCGGCAGCTAAATGAACAGGCGACATATCGTCTGGGTACACGCGAGACAAGGTGTAAACAGGGCTATCAGCAATCTTTAACTGCAAGGCCTTGCGTAAAAAGAACTCTTCATCCTCTTCTGCCTGCCTGCGTGGCGCCCCATTGACGATTAAAACTGAATTGCGACTCCTGGCTGAAAACCAGCGCACATCGTCTTCAGGTAGTTCATCTGAGGGGATGCGCACCTCGCCAAAGCGTTCATTAGCCTCCATCACAAACTCGTAGGCACAGACTTGGCCAGGTGGGCATTCCACTCTTCTAGCAATAGAGGCAAGCCCTATCCTGACAGTTAAGACATCATCAAATGGTTCCAAAGACCCGTTCAAAAGCTCAACCGCAACCTTGACCCTGTTGGTAGAGACAGTCCTGTCGGGAACGGCTACAGCGGAGATTATCGCCCTATTTTCCGGGACGATATGAAACAGGGCGTCAAAACTGTTAACTGTAACACCGTGGAATTCCTCTGGATCTGGCATCCCTACCAAGTCACTGGACCTAAAATCTGAGGCAATAAACATTCGTCGTTGTCTTGGCCCCAACAAACGCACGCGTTCTAGGCCAATCTTGGTGGCTTGTCCCAAATCTCCCCTGGCCATAGTCGCAGTCATCTTCAAAATGTGCCTTCTGGCCTTTTGGGGAGTCCAGACTTCTCCAACCGGTGGCCATGAACGAACAGGATAGCCAGACGCAACTACCACGACCTCTGATTCTGGATTTAATTCGGACAGCATGTCCATCGCCTTCGCGGTTGCATGATCCCAGGGCGTGAAACCTGCGCTTCCAAGGCGCATGGACAGGGAGTCATCAAGCACAACCACTAGGGAAACTGGGCCTTGGGCACCCACAACAGCCGGCCGCACGACATAAGGCCTAGCAAAAATGATGATGATTACTGCGATTAACAGGGTACGAACGGCAAGCATTATGGCCTGAGTCCAGCGGATGGTCGCGGTACTGCCGCCCTCAAGAACTAAAAACATCATTGCGTCAAACTGCACAGACGGAGCCTTGCTGCGCATGTAAAAATGCATGATTAAAGGGACAAGCGCTATTGGTAGAGCCCACAAAAAGGCTGATGATTCAAACGCCATCACGCTTCCTTAAAATGCCTGAAATCGACCGCGTGAATAATGCCAGCTGCTTGGTTGTGTGCAGCTTGTGTTGTGTCGATTGCCTTGTAGATTACCCCCACTTTTAAGCACGCTTGGGCGACTGCTGCCTTGAAGTCAGAGATGGCCTTTAAATACTGCCGCCTAAGCCCTCTAGCATCTAGCAGGGCGGACTCCCCAGTCTCGGCAGACCTGAAGACCAGATTACCCGAAAATGGGAAGGTCAGCTCTTCAACCGACAAGACATGAGCCAAAACGGACACCCCTCCACGCGCAACAATGGCACCAAGGGCCCCAACTGTCGCCTCCCATTCCGCAGTCAGCATGTCGGAGGCCACCACCACAAGGCCCCTCTTTGCCATACCTGCTGCTGCCGTCTCTAGGGCGGACCGCAAAACAGTGGGGCCAGATGGACGGGCGTCAACCAACATCTGGCAAAGCTCACCAAGATGCGAAGGAGAGCTGCGCACAGGACAGATTTCTGGATGCCGTGAGTGAGCAAGCACCAAGCCCACCTCGTCTCGCTGGCGAAGCAGGACGTAGGACAATGCCGCCAAAACAGACGCCCCATAACGAAATTTTGTGTCCGGCATGGGCTGGTTCATTGAGGCAGAGGCGTCCAGGATCAACCACGCTGCCATGTTGGTTTCATCGTGAAAGCGACGCACATAAACCTTGTCAGTTCTGGCAAGTACTTTCCAGTCAATGCCGCGTGGGTCATCACCAAAGGCGTAGCCCTTTAGCTCAGCAAATTCAAGGCTTTGCCCCATGTGCGATGAGATGTGAACGCCAGAGACTCTGCCATCGGCCATCAGCATTGGCCGAAGCCGTAGACGTTCTAAAGCCTCTCTGGCATCACTAGGTAAAACTTCCCACTGACGATCGGAGGTCATCTTCGGCCTTCAATTAAGTTGGTGATAAGGTCACGTTCTGAAATTCGTTCAGATTCGGCATGGAAATTCAGCACTATTCGATGGGCCAACACCAAAGTGGCCATTTCCTTTACCGCATCGGAAGTGGCCGTGTACTCGCCCCTTAACAGGGTCAAGGCCTTTGCGGCCAAAACCAGGTGTTGAGCGGCTCTTGGACCAGCGCCCCATCGCACATACTTTTGAATTTCAGGCCACTTAGAACTGCTGGTGGGTCTGGTGGCCCTGACGATTTCGACCGCTTCTCTAAACACAAAATCAGGACATGGAACTCGTCTAACCAATTCCTGGATCTCAATGATTTTTTTGGGATCCAAAACTTTGTTGATTTTTGTTGAGATGGGACCAGTTGTCGCCCTTACCACATCCAGTTCCTGGTCCAAATCTGGATAGTCCATTCGAATGGCCAGCATGAATCTGTCCAATTGAGCCTCTGGAAGTCGGTAGGTCCCCTCCTGTTCAATCGGGTTTTGGGTGGCAAAAACCACGAAGGGATCCGGCAATTTTCTTGTTTCTCCAGCAATGGTTACATGCCTTTCCTGCATCGCCTCAAGCAGGGCAGACTGGGTTTTTGGCGGTGCCCGGTTAACTTCGTCGGCCAGCAAAAGATTTGTAAATACGGGGCCTTGCACAAACCTAAAAGCCCTACTTCCAGTTGACTTGTCCTCTTGCAAAATCTCGGTACCAGTAACGTCTGATGGCATCAGGTCTGGCGTGAATTGGATTCGCGCAAATGACAGATCCAGACACTGAGCCAACGCCCCAATCAGCGTGGTCTTCGCAAGACCTGGAACACCAACCAGCAGGGCATGCCCACCTGCAAACAGCGCGACTAGCAGCTGTTCAACAGCCTTTTCCTGGCCTATCACCTGTTTGGCAATTTCTAGCCCCACCTGTTGCCTGATTTGGAACACTTCATCGGCAAGCTTCTGATCTTGCTCCATTTTATCCCGGCCAGTAACCACCATTACCTCCACATAACAGACAGACGCTGCTCGCGTTCGGCCTCAAAGGGACGCTCCAGCGCGGTCATAACACGCGCCAAGGCCTTGTGAGTACCAGGGTCATAAGGGTCGAAACGAACCGCCGTCATCAGGGGCATTTCAGCCTCTGAATGACGCTCAAGGGAAACAAGCGCCCTACCCCTTTCCCTGGCCAAAATGGGCCATTCAAACTCATCAAGGGCATATTTATCAAGTGTATCCAACACTTCCAAATGTTCACCAGCCTCATTCAAGGCAGCTGTCAAACGGGCAACAAGCAGCGGATGAGCGTCAGATGACACCACCTGCTTGTAAAGCCTAGCCGCCGCGGCATAACGTCCACTTTCCCTAAACAGGTCACCAAGTCGCAAATCAGCCTGAGCTTGTGCCGACAACCCCTGTTCAATGGGATTAGATTCACGCAGCAGGATAACACGGCTACGGTCATCTTCAGCAACCGAATCATCAAATGTTGCCCCAAAGCTTGCAAGCCATGCGCTTTCAAGTTCATCAAGGGTTTTTCCGGTGGCCCTTAATACAGAAACGGCCTCGTCGCCAACCTTCATTTCATTTGCCAGTCGCACCAAAACGTCGTCACCTTCTGTGCGCACCAAAAAGTCTGCAAATGACGATAGTTGAGCAAATGCAAGGGCAGTCTTTTCGGATGAAGGCATCAACGAAAACGATGACCGCAGCTCGTCCAGCCTCATCAGATTACCTGACACAAAGGCGTCTTCCAGCAAATCACGCTGGGTGCGTGGCAAAAAGCCGGCATCACCACCGCGCCAAATTGGTTCAAGATATTTTGCGGTGGCCTCTTGAAACCATACCGGCAGCCTAGAACCTGCGTGAGTCGTTAACAGGTGATGCACCAGTTCATGGGCAACCGTGTCTGCATATGGATAGCCGAACGGCAATTGTGATGGTGAAAGAAGCATGATTTTGTTGAAGTCCGACACGGCCACCGCCCCAGACCTGGCAAGAGCGTTCCTGTCAGTCCCAGAGATAAGTCCCAACTGGTCGACAGATGCGGCTATTTCAATGCGAATTGGGGTGGCAGCATCAATTTTTAAGGCGGCAGTTAGTGCATTAAAGGCAGCTTCAGCCGCCTCAAAGACGTACGGTAGCATTGCCTCATCTGGCCCAGGCACATAACGCACCACAAATCGCCTTGATGGAGACCAAGCGGTTGCCATCTCCGCAGTAGCAATCCTGTTTGCCATCGCCAGTTGCTTGGTTGCGGCAGCTCCAGGTACTTTCAGCCCATCTAACTGGCGTTCCGCGGCCTCGTAATCACCTTCTAAAAACAAAATTGCAGCCCTAGCAAGCGAATATTGCTTTGATTTCCCCGAGGGATCAATCTCGTCCACGATTCGTTTTGCGGTGGGCAAATCAAAACGATCCAAGGCATCTTCCAAGGTCAAAGCCGCAGCCGTTTGGCACAGCACCAAGATAACCAGGACCCCAGTTGTAAGTTTTTTCAACAGCTCCATCCTGAAGAATCTGCAACCTTTTGGAAGTAAAATCAATAGCACACCAAACTCCAACATCAAAACAGGACCTTTATGGTCAAATGAATCATCAATCTTCCCTGTCCCTGTCCCTGCTCCCTGTCCCTGTCCCTGTCCCTGTCCCTGCTCCCTGTCCCTGCCCTTGAAAACCTACAGATGAATTTACTACAATCACGGCGCCAAGTTTGGAGGATTTATGATGCTTAAAAGGACAGGCGTACGATTAGTAACAGTATTCATCGCCGCAGTTTTCGTGGTTACAGCCGTTGGATGTGGCGATGATGGTGCTCCTGAGCAAGACGCAACACCAGACTCTTCTGGAATCTTGGCTTGTGAAAGCGACGACTTAAGCGATTGCATGCCTGGGAGGCTGGCTGGTAACGCGCTTTACAACATGTTCGAGCACTCCGATTATGTGGTGCTTGCAAACCTTGAGATGGACTTCGATTCTCCAGGCCCGATTGCTTCTGATAAAGGAGAAGCCGAAACAGCGGACTTCACCACGCTTGTAATCACAAATGTGAATAGGATTTATCGAAACCGGGTCGACGAGCCTTCGTCGGTGTTCTTTCCTGGAGTCTGTTCGCAGACTGGTGAGTGTACTCAGCAACCGGGATCGTTTCCGGTGAAGCTAAAACGCGGTCTCAACCTGCTGCTTGCCTCCAGATATTGTGGTAATGCGGGCCTGACAAAGACAATTCTTGTTGCAAACGCGGCATTTCCAGTAGAAGGGGATGTCATCTATGACGTCTTCGGAAACCAAGCCAAGTGGAGCGACCTAGAAAGCCAAATCGAGCCACTCTCGGGGAAGGACGAGTCACTAGTAACCTGTCCGGCTGACTAGCCCCAACCAACACAACCTGCGTTATCCCCGTTCCTGCCT
Organism: Oligoflexales bacterium; assembly: GCA_012840965.1. Taxonomy (GTDB): domain Bacteria; phylum Myxococcota_A; class UBA9042; order DTJE01; family DTJE01; genus DUVQ01. Next base: position 21,068 of record DUVQ01000086.1, read on the forward strand.
CCTGTTCCTGTCCCTGCCCCTGTCCCTCTCCCTGCCTCCTGTCCCTGCCCCTGTCCCTGCCCCTGTCCCTGCCTCCTGTCCCCGTCCCTGTCCCTGCCTCCTGTCCCTGTCCCTACCAGTCCCCGGCCCCTGCCAAAAGCTTGCAGTTTTGCCGTTTAACAGGTATTACTGCTTGCCGTGAATGAGCGATTTAAAATAGCCATTAAAAGCCTTCTTCAGCCTGACCTGCTCGCTCTTTATCTGGTTTTTATTGTGCTGTTGAACGTGTTTCCATACTTTCCCAAACAACAATCTGCTAACGAGCTTTCAAGGTTGTATCTTGCGATGTCGATGGTTGACCATCTTGATGTCTCAATTTCAAAAGCCGTGGATCAGTATGGTTTTATTGGGGACTTGTCTTATACAAATGGTCAATATTACTCAGACAAGCCACCAGGCACGGCCTTCGTTGTAGCGCCAGTCCTTCACCTGAAGAGACTTGTAGATAGTGATGCGGATTTGAAGGGTGACCTGCGCTTGGCTAGGCTTTTAACCGCCGTTATTCCGACTTTATTTCTCTTGGTGCTGATTAGAAGAGAGATGATAAAGTTTGGGGTGTCCACCACTTCAAGGACCATAGTCATAGCTACGTTTGGGCTTGGCTCACATATATTTACCTATGGCGTTCTGTTCTACGGTCACCAGCTGATCGCGGTTTTGCTGTACCTGGTGTGGTTTACAATCACGGACAAAGACCTCTCCCCTAGGCGAGCATTTGTCGCCGGTTTTTTGGGTGGTCTTTGCTTTTCAGTCGAATTCCAGACAGCTATCTATCTGCTTCCACTTGTCGTGGTCGCCATAAAGCGTGCAAACCCCAAGGCACGCACCATCTTGGCGGCCTTCTTAGGAGCCCTTCCGTTGCTGCTAGCAATCGGCGTCTATCATGATATCGCCTTTGGAAGCCCGTTTAAGACTGGCTATAACTATGTGGATAATCCCTATTTTGCGGAGATTCACTCTATGGGTTTCATGGGTGTAAGTTACCCGAAATACTATAACTTTATGGGCAGCCTGTTTTGGCCCTCCAAGGGAATTTTCTTTTGGAGTCCTTTCTTGATATTTGGAGTTTTAGGCCTGAGGTACTATGGCTTAACCAAGCAAGAAAGACGGCTACGGATTGCAATGGTTGCTCTACCAATATTGTTTGTTTCTTCAATGGTTTACTACTATGGTGGAGCCACAGTTTCACAGCGCCATTTGACCCCAATAATCCCATTTTTGATGACCCCAGCTGGGATGTTTTTGGATCGCTCTTCCAAGGGGCGCCTTTTTGCACCTGCCTTGGCTGCAATATCAGTTGGTTACACTGGCTTAGCCACGATGACATTCCCACACCTGCCTGACACTATTGTCAATCCCTATCATGAGGTTGTGGTTCCATTGGCAAAGCAGGGGTATCTAGTTGAAACAAATCTGGAAGCGGTGTTTTCTTCTTCCGCCTTTTTAATCGCTGTGGCGGTGATTTTTTTGCTTCTTTTGGTACATACCATAAACAGTTGGACAGTAAGACCCCGCAGGGCAGCGCTGGCTGCGGTTATCCTTGTAGTTTTGCCTTTGCTTTTCTTTGATGTGACCTCAAGGGTGTTTAGAAGACCCGCAGAAGACCAAGCGAAGTCCATGGAGTATTTCGAGGATCAGTTTTGGAACGCAAAATCACCGCCTGAATGACGGGCGGACAGGGTCAGGGGCAGGGACAGGAAGACGTTTGTGCTGATCTGCAGGATCTGGAGCTAAAAAGAAGGTCGAGAGGGCACCCTGCAACATGGTCCGGGGGCAATCCTGGAGGGCGCTATCGGGAGTTGCCGGGACCCGACGTCTTTTGGTTGACATGAAGGCCGCAAAGCGGCCCGTCCGGGCCAAAAGGATAAACTTTCACGTTAGCAATCGTATATTTTGCCCGGACGATGTCACTAAGAGACAGTCGGGGTGGCTACGGGAGATTTTGGGCCCGGAAGGATGCCCCCGGACATGTTTTACAACTGTAACGAAGAGATCAAACGCCAAAAAGAACGAACGATCGGGAGCTAAAACAGACAAATTAGCAGGGACAGGGTCGTCAGGCCTGGCGGATCACTCTGATTGCCATTTTAATCGTGTGGTTAAGTGGCACCTTCACTTTGTATAGCCTGGCCATTTTCAGCGAATCCAGCACCTGGAATCCTGCCCATAGAACAGAGGTCGGGATAGAAAACGCGACCTTTTGCAGCTTGACGTTTTTGTATAGAAACGGATGCTCGACAAATACCGGAAATAAAAACGAAAACTTCCGTATCCAGACCCGCTCTTTTTTGTCCATTTTAAGGGCGGATGGCTTGTGGCTATTAACTGGTAAATCGCCAACATCCCCTGATGATAAGTACCCGGACTCTATGGCCGCATTAGTCAGATCCAACCCTGGAAACGGAATAAAAATGTATGCACAAGAGTAATCAGGGGCAACCTTTTGAGAAAGCTCCAACGTTTCAAGCATCTCTGATCGACTCTCCCCAGGGATACCAATCAAATGCCCCACCCGTTGCTTTATACCGGCAGCTGACAGCAGTTGCCCTGCCTCAATGATTTGCTCTTTAGACATCTTTCGTCTAAGCACTTCATTGCGAATGCGATCATTACCAGACTCTATGCTCCAATGGACTCCAATACAGCCACTAGAGGCCAGCATCTCTACCGTCTCGCGATCCACCATGTCAGGCCTGATGTTACAGGTATATGGAATCTTTGCCTCTCGTGGAAATCGCTGCGCGAATTCTGCAAACCACTTTTTATTGATCGTGAACACATCGTCTTGGAACACCGCCAAATTAAAAGGATAAAGCCTCTTTGTCGAATTCACTTCATCCAGAAGCCTATCTACGCTTTTTTTACGAATCGTAGGACCGCATGACTTAGTCATTTGGTTGTATGCGTGGTTAAAGCAGTAAGTACACGAAAACGGGCATCCCAACCCTGACATGAACTGCTTTGAAGGAGCGTTTCTTAAAACCTTATCCCGCTTATAAACCACTGAACGATCAGGCGGCGGCGTCAGTTCCAAATCTATGAACGGCTCAAGCCTTAGAGGCCGTGCATGTCCCCTCAAAACCATGTTACCGGCATTTTCAGGTCCATTTCTGACATAGTTTCGCAAGGCGCTTTCACCCTCACCAATCACATACGCATCAATCGAACCATCAGTAATCGGCGAAAAGGTAGGCCCAGCCCCACCAATTATTGAAAACGTAGGGATCGCCAGCTTAAGCTGTGCATCAAACGCCTGATACCCCCCGATCTGCGACGACAGCGCCGAGTACATCACAAAATCCGGCCGCATCTCAACAACACGCCTAACCGCCCTGGCATGGCTGCTAGTAGATACATAGTCCAGTTCAACGTTTTCAGCGCCAAGCACCCCAGACAAAGCGTAAATGCCATGTTTATCGAAGATACCAGGAAATAGATCTATGAAAACGCCCTTTAACACACAAGCCTCCCCAGGCCAAGTCAGTATCGAAAACCCACAAGCACGTGTCAAGGGACAGGAGACAGGGACGGGGACAGGGGCAGGGACAGGGACGGGGGCAGGAGACAGGGGCAGGAACGAAAGTGAAAGCAGGCTAAGGCAACCCAAATTAACCGCCAAATTGCGCACCAGAAACGTCGTTTCAATCCAACCCGCCTTGACTTACGACGCCCGCTCTCGTATAAGCGAACGCTTGGGTTTTCTTACGAGGACAACAGGATGTTCGAAGTTTTAACAAAGGGATTTCGCAGCGCCCGCGCCCGCTTGTCTGGCAAATCAGTACTAACCGAATCAGTCATTGATGAGGCTTTACGCGACATTAGAGTCTCGTTATTAGAGGCTGACGTAGCCCTCAATGTTGTAAATGCCTTCATGACCCGGGTCAAAGAAAAGGCCATCGGCGAAGTCATCCAGGTCAAAGCAAAAAAGGGTGACCGCAAGATAGAAATCACCCCCGCCGAGCACTTCGTCAAGCTTTGTAACGACGAACTTATCGAACTAATGGGCGCAGGAGAACGCGGCCTTGAATTTGAACCTGGCGGCCGCCCTACCGCCGTTATGATGGTCGGTCTCCACGGAACCGGAAAAACCACCACGTCAGCCAAGCTCGCAAACCTGCTTAAGTCACAAAAGCACAAGGTCATGCTTGTCGCAGCCGACGTCTATCGACCAGCCGCTATCGACCAGCTGAAAATCCTTGGACAAAGAATCGGAGTCCCAGTTTTTAGCCAGCCAGGCGTCATGCCCCCTGAGCTGTGTGCAAACGCCATGGCCCAGGCAGTCGCGGAAAAGCGCGACGTCGTCATCTTCGACACCGCTGGTCGTCTGGCTATCGACGAAACCCTGATGGGCGAGCTGTCCGAGATTAAGGAACGCACAAATCCTAAAAACATCTTCTTGGTCGTTGACGCCATGATCGGTCAGGATGCCGTTCGAATGGCGTCAGAATTCGACCGCCTGTTGAACCTAACCGGCGTAGTCATGACCAAGATGGACGGTGACGCCAGAGGCGGTGCCGCCCTATCAGTCAAAGCTGTCACCGGCAAACCCATTACCTATGTTGGTACTGGCGAAGAACTCGATAAAATCGAGGCCTTCAGACCAGAAGGAATAGCCACCAGGATCTTGGGATTTGGTGACGTAGTCGGCTTGGTCAAGGACTTTGAAAAGGTAATTGATGAGGAACAGGCCGAGGCTGACGCCATCAAAATGCTAAAAGGCGAATTCAACCTCTACCAGTTCCTGGACCAGATTCGCGCTATCCAAAAAATGGGGTCTCTGCGTGACACCATGGAAAAACTGCCCTTCTTCCATGACATGGTTCCAGAAGGAGCAGCCGTAGATGAAAAAGTGCTAGGACGCATTGAGGCAATGATTAACTCGATGACTCCTGATGAACGAAAAACACCAAACATCATCGATGATCGCAGAGCTCGCCGTATTGCCAAGGGCTCAGGCCGCAAGCCAAATGAAGTAAAAGACCTCGTCCAGCGCTTTGAAGCAATGCGTGAGGTAATGAAACGGGTGGGCAAACAGCCTTCTTTGCTTGGACGACTGCCTGGGTTTAAGGAAGCCTTGGATTTGGCTAAGGCCCGGGGCGAAGACGTCTCTGACCTGATGCCATCAGAACGTGAACAGCGCGGTTCTTGGGGCGGATATGGTGTAAGGAAACTTAACCCAGCCGAGAAAGAACGGCGACGTAAAAAAGAAAAAGCCGCCAGAAAACAGCGACAAAAGGCCAGGCGAAGATGAAAACTTTAAGGGCCATACTGACCATTTTGATAATTGCTTGTCTTACAGGCCCCAGTGCATACGCCAAAAGGGCCTCTGATGTTAAGTATGCAGACGTTGAGCGAATCTTAAAACACAAGCCCTATGCAACACCTGCGGATCTTGCCAAAGCAGGTTCAGACATAGACAGCGTGTTGGTGGACATGGCCACTGCGATAAAGCTGAATCCAGAATTGCGCCTTCGAGCGGTGAGGGCATTGGCCGGTTATCCAGGGGCAAGGGCGAAAAGCGTGCTGACCGTTTTTGCCACAACACTGGAAGATTCCATCGAGCTAAGGGCCGAGGCAATGTTATCGCTTGCAACGGCGTTTGGGTCTGTTGTGGTGTCAGATTTGGAACCCTTTTTATCAGATAAGGACCCGAAACTCCGCATTGCAACCGCCAATGCTCTCAGTAAGGCAGGGGGGCCAAAGGCAAAGCAACTGCTTGAGCATGCTTTGCCCCATGAAGAGGTCCTGGAAGTGCGGATGGCAATAGATAAGGCTTTGTCTGGCATCCAAGAGTAGGCTGGAGGAATCGAAGTGAGTTTTCAAGGAATCTACACTGCACTGATTACACCGTTTAGAGATAATCAAGTTGATGTCGATGCATTGGAGATACTTGTCATAAACCAAGTAAATGCTGGAATTCACGGGCTTGTCGCATGTGGAACCACAGCTGAAACTCCAACTTTGACTGACGATGAATTTGAATTGGTGGCCTCCACCGTCATCAAGACAGCTGACAAAAAGGTCCCAGTGCTTGTTGGGACTGGACAAAACGATACTGACAAGACGATTGCCAGGACCAAGTTAGCCTCGCAATTAGGGGCAGACGGCGCGTTAGTGGTCACCCCTTACTATAACAAGCCCCAGCAAGAAGGGTTATTCTTACATTTCAAAGAGATAGCCGAGGCATGTCAGCTACCAATGATGCTGTACAACGTCCCTGGTCGAACAGGGGTCTGTATGACGGCACAAACAACATGCAGACTGGCAAGGGTGCCTAGGATAGTGGCTGTAAAAGAGGCGTCAGGGTCATTATCTGCTATAAGGGACATCGTTTCAGGCACTTTTAACGAGTTTGATGTGTTATCAGGTGACGACGGCATGGCGCTGGGGTCTTGGGCTTTGGGCTCATGCGGCGTGGTCTCGGTAGCCAGTAACGTCGCCTGTGGACCCATGGTTCAAATGTGGGAGGCTTGGAAGGCTGGCAAGGTTAAAGAAGCCGCGGAAATTGACCGACGGTTGGGGCCACTTTATACGGCCCTTTTTGTGGAAACTAGCCCTGCGCCAGTGAAGTTTGCAGCTGAATTGCTGGGAATTTGTTCAAGGGAGGTCCGAAAGCCCTTAGTTAGTGCATCATCTCAGACCCAGGAGTTGATTCGGGCGGCTTTGGTCCATGCTAAGCTACTTTGATTGCGCCTCTGTCAACTACTTTTTGTGCCCCTTAACAAAGCGGTCAACTTCAGGCAGTCCACCTTGTAAAACCAAGTAGCCATCTGGAGGTTCACGCTTGGTAATTTCCCCGGCGATGGGTGTCAGCATGATGTTGCGAACCACGTCTTGGTCATGGCTGTGGGCCAATGCCCATCCAAGCTTTATGAACGCGACCTCAGGCAGCATGTTTCCTGCGGGTACCACCCCTATTTCCATCAGATCGCGCCCAGTATCATAAACAAACATCTGGGTATATCCCCACAAGGTCTGGACCGTCATGTAAATGTGGACACCAGCAGCCACAGCGCGACGCAAGGCTGGAAACACCTGTCTGTTTGTGTGTCCAAGCCCTGTTCCAGCAATAACTATCCCCTTGTAACCATTGTCGACCAGGCTATCAATCACATCAGGCTTCATCCCTGGGTATTGGTAAATGATGGACACCCGATCATCAAACACCGCGTCAAGCTTAACTTTTTTGTCAGCACGCCTGACCTTGTAGTCCTTTCTTAGGGGCTTTATTCCCCTTTCATCAACCAAGGCCAGCGGAATGTCCCCAATAGTTCTAAAAGTCGAGCGATATGACGAGTGCATCTTTCTGACCCTGGTGCCACGGTGCAAAAGCCCATACTGGTCAGATGTGGGACCAAACATGCAGACCATGACCTCAGCAATATCAGAAGTAGCCGCCGCCATAGTGCCATGAATCAGATTTAGCGCCGCATCAGAAGAAGGCCTGTCACTTGAACGCTGACTTCCAACCATCACGATGGGAATTGGCGAGTCTTGCACCATAAACGACAGGGCAGTCGCAGTATGTGACATCGTGTCTGTCCCATGCCCAATTATGATGCCGTCCACACCGTTTTCGATCTCTTTTGCCACCGCCTTTGCCAGCCCAATGTGTTCCTGCGGTCCCATGTTTTCAGAAAACACTGCGTAAAGTTCATGAGCCTCAAGATTACAGATCTCGGCCAATTCTGGAACCGAGGCATAAAGCTCACCGGGTGAAAACGCTGGAATTACAGCTCCAGTCCGATAGTCAAGGCGAGAAGCAATCGTGCCACCTGTTCCAAGCAGCTTTACCGTCGGTTTTTTGGCGTCAAAGGGAAATTCCACGGGGGGGATGTGATAACTGATTTCGTGGTAGCCCAAAAACTCGATGTTTTTAATGCCACGCACATCCAGGCCAATGTTGTAACCAGTTTCAAGCTTTAGCACCAAGTGCCTGTCATCAGCAGTCTGGCTTCTTGGCAAGACTAGGCCACAAAACTCGCCTTTATCAGTAGTTACCCTTACTTCGGACCAAACCTTGATCCCCATGCGCTGCAAAAGATCGAGGCTTTGACCACGATAACCCTTGTACAGATCATCACTACTCATTGCCCCTCCCTTTTCGCTTCCAGTGCACTTCATGACCAACAGCGAACGCCAGTGCGGCGGCGGCCTCCTTCTGGGCCCAATCCTTTTCTTTGGCAAAAAGCTCAATAAAAATGTCAGCTTCAGGTACTAGCACTTGTTGTCGTTTTAAATAAGGCATCCAATCAAGCAACAGGTACGCCAAAATAGTTGGTTTTAACGCCACTTTTTCGACCAGGTGATCAAAAAGCTCCCAAACCCCCTGGGTAAACAGCCTTTCCAGCTGGCTTTTGGATAATCCAAGCTCCCTGTATTCAGCTTCCTTGTCCCAAAGCGAAGCAGGCGCCCTCGCTTTTGCCAAATCAAAGGCCTCACCAGTCAAAACAATTGGCGGTAGGTCAGTATCAGGATACATGCGGTCGCGTCCTGGTAAAACGCGCTCAAATCGCGTCGCACCACCAGGAATTGGCCGTCTAGTCTCCTTGGGCACCCCCTTAAGCATCTCAACCATTCTGGCCTTTATTTCCAAATCAGCACTGACAACATCTGCTTCAGGTCCCAAAACGATTACTACTGCATCGCCCGCCTTGCCACCAGCCATGGTCCTGATTTCATCAAACATCGGACCAAGGTCAAAATACTCGGGATTATCAGAGCAAACCAAGTTGGGTAGAGTGTCCAGACATGCCACCACCCGTATCCGATCTGAAAGCTCGTGCGCAAAGACACGACCAGGACCTGTTGGGGTGGCAAGAATTCCTTGGCAGTTTTTTAGCAATATCGCTTGGGCAACGCTCTTTGGCCCCCACACAAAGCCAAAGCACGCCTGTTGCTTTACCAACTCTGTAACGTCGCCAGACCAACCAAAACTGCTGTCATCAATGCCTCTGGAAATGGCAGTATCTTTCAGCTCAATCAGGGCTTTTTGGCGCAAAGCCTCGTAATGAACAAGCTTTGGGACGTCTCTTAAACTGCCAACCCCCTTGATTTCAATCCTGGTCCCGCCATCAATCGAGACGTTTACATCCTGTCTTGCACGACCAAGACCAGTCCTACACATCTTTGAAAGATGGCAAAGTCGCCTAATGGCTTGCCCAACCTCAGCTGCCTCCTGGGGGGTTTCCATCAAAGGGGCTGTCACTATTTCAACCTGTGGAATTGACAGGCGATCAGTCATGTAAGTGCGCCTGTGGCCCCTATCCGAAACTTCCCTGGCGGAATCTTCTTCAAGGCCAAGGTGCAAAATGTCGATTTTGCGCCCGTTGACCATGATGTGGCCACAGATCCCAAGCAGCGTTGTCCGCTGAAACCCAGTGGGAATTGAGCCATCCAAAAGCTGCTTTCTGGCAATATGCAGTTCATCAACCAGATTCAGATTAAGCATCGTCCCAATGACCAAGGCCTTTTCTAAAGCCTCGCGGTTCATCTCAAACGGGGGGGCATCGTCCATCTCGTAAGTGCAAACCGTGTCACGATTTAGGCAATAGACAATCTCTTTCTTGGTTTTAAACTCCATCAATGCCGCTGGGTCATACAGACCAAGCTCTGAAAGCGTGGGACGCATGTGGCGCAAAATCTTCGAGTGAAACTTTTTCGAGTACGGCAAGACGGGACATTTGCAAAAAAGCTTATGGCTGGTGTCCAACTGGCGATGAACCTCAAGCCCAACCTTGAGCCCAAGCCCAGCATAGAACTCTTTATCCCAAAACCGCTGCATGGCACTACTCCCAAAATCGCTGTTCGAGCGTAGACACAGGCCCCCCGCACGCCTACCATAACGCACCGCGATGGTACCAAGTAAACTGTTTTTATGGGTAGGATTTAGGTTAGTATTTGGCGACTTTGCGCTTGAGGTTTTGTCCAAATGACATGGGGCCTGACAGGTGGAATTGGAGCTGGCAAGTCCGAAGTAGCTAAAATCTTGCGTCAACTTGGAGTCCCAGTCCTAGACGCAGATCAGATCTCTCGAATGCAGATGCAGTCCGGCCACGCCGTTTATGACTCTGTAGTGGCCACCTTTGGTCGGCAGATACTTAATGACGACAAAACTATCAACCGTGCGACGTTGGCCTCCTTGGTTTTTAATAATCCGGCGCTTAGGGCCAAATTGAACCAACTTACACACGGTGCGGTCATAAACGAGATCAACGGACGAATCGCGCTTCTAAAACAGGCTAAACATCCATTGATAATCGTAGAAGCTGCCCTGATTTTTGAAATTGGGCTTACCACTATCCTGCACGAAGCTTTAGCAGGGGTGCTGGTAGTTATAGCGCCAAAAGAGCTTAGAGTTCAACGGGTTTTAGCCAGAGACCAAGCAGACCCATCCGGCATCAAAGCAAGAATGAACGCACAAATCAGCGATGAAGAGCGTCTAGCCAAGGCAACAATTGTCATTGAAAACGCAGGAACGCTGGAAGAGCTGCGCAACACAACCGTTGGGTTGCTTACAACACAACTCGCCCAATCTACGAATAAATGAAATTGTGTTGGAATGCAGCTACTTACTTGTTAATTAGTTCGCGCAACCCCAGACCAGCCTTGAAGAAAGGCAGACGCTTCTTTGCGACAGTAACTTTCTCGCCACTTTTTGGATTGCGGCCGATGTACCCGCCGTACTCCTTGACGACAAAGTTGCCGAAATTACGAATTTCAATACGTTCATCACGTTTCATAGCGTCAACCACCAGGTTGAAAAATGCGTTTACTACTGTGGTGGCTCGATCCAAAGTAATATCACTTCTCTTTGCCACGGCCTCAATCAGTTCAGATTTTGTCATTTTGGGAATCCTCCAAAGTTCCACTCAAACAGGCGCAATGATAGCTGAATCCTAGTTCTGGTCAAGTTGAATTTTTCTTTAGGCTCTGGTACTTCAGAGATTGTGCTTGTTTTTAATGAAAGTGGCATCATTTTAATCCTTGAATCTTTTTGGAGGACACATGACAAAAATCCCTTTTCGCTTCGATTCACAACTGGCTGGCAAGAATCTTATCGACCAACAGCTTGCGGATACAACCAAGGCCGCTTTACAAAAGCTACTTGCAGATAGCTGCAAAGACGCCGCTTTTCTTGAAGTTCCATTTGATAGTGGGGCATTGAACACCACACTTGCTGCAATAAAAGCGGTGCCTGCTCGGTTTACCAAGGTGCTGGTGCTTGGGATTGGAGGGTCGGCACTTGGCACGCAGGCGGCGCTTGAGGCGCTGAAATATGCCCCTGCACGAAAGGACAAGAAAGAGGTCCGGGTACTATCCAATTTGGACCCAGCCTCGATATCAGACATGATTTCGTGGTTTGATCCAAAGGACACCTTGCTGGTTCCTATCACAAAATCTGGCACAACCGTCGAGACGTTGACGCAATTTTCCATCTTCACAAATATTATCAGGGAATCTTTGGGTGACGCTGGCTTGCGCGATGGGATGGTTGCGATTACTGACCCAGAACGTGGTGCCTTAAGGCAGATCGCGATTAAAACTGGCTGCCAAGTGCTTGATGTACCGCCGCGAGTTGGTGGCAGATTTTCGGTTTTGACACCTGTGGGGCTGTTTCCAATCGGGCTTGCTGGCTACGATATCGAGGCCATGCTTGGTGGCGCAGCTGCGGTTTTGAAAAATGTCGATATGGCGCACCCATCCGTACAAGCGGCTGCAGGTCAGATAGCAATGATGAAAAAGGGCGCGTCAATCAGGGTTTTTTGGGCCTACAGTGATCGACTGGCCTTTATGGGTGATTGGCTGTCTCAGCTTTGGGGCGAGTCGTTGGGCAAACCTGGTAAGGATGGACCGGTAGGGCAAACTCCTCTAAGAGCGATTGGGTCGACCGATCAGCACTCGCTGCTGCAGTTGTTCATGGAAGGGCCAAAGGACAAAATAATTACCTTCGTGACCACAAAGGACGTGCCTGTTGTAAAGGTGCCTGACATGTCGTTTTTGCATGCAGATTTGGCTGAATTTGCTAACAAAAATGTTGACGAAGTCTTTGATGCGTTAAGAATGGGAACGACTGTTGGCTTGTTTGATGCTGATCGTCCAGTGTTTGAGCTGCAGATTGACAAGCTTGATGAGGCCACGGTTGGGGCTTTGTTTACGCACTTCATGATTGAAACTGCGTTGGCTGGTTATATTTTGCAGATTAACCCATTTGACCAACCTGGGGTTGAGGCTGGCAAAAAGTTTGCCCACGGGATTTTGGGTAGGCCTGGCATGGAAAGCTTTAAGGCCCGAGTAGACCAGGTTTTAGGCGGCTGAGTTTTGGAGGATTGTTGGCATGGTTGGATCTGATCGTTTTGAAGAGCTGATTTCACCTGACAAGGTCGCTAGGCGCATCAAGGAAATGGGTGCGCAAATCACGCGAGACTATGCCGACAAGGAACTCGTTTTGGTTGGCATCCTTAAGGGCTCGGTGTTTTTTATGGCAGACCTTGCCAGGAATATTGATTTGCCAATAACCATGGATTTTTTGGGCCTTTCCTCGTATGGAGACGCGACTCGATCCAGTGGAGTGGTCAGAATCACGCAAGACCTTACAAACCCAATTGGCGGCAAGCATGTTTTGGTCGTTGAAGACATCGTTGACTCTGGGTTAACACTGCGTTTTCTTAAGGAAAACTTTGACTCCAGGCAACCAGCGTCATTCAAGATTGCCACCTTGTTGCACAAACCAACCAATTCGCTTGAAACCATGAAACTGGACTACGTTGGATTCGAAGTAGAGGACCGTTTCATTGTTGGCTATGGGCTGGATTTCGAACAAAAATATCGAAATCTGCCTTATGTCGCAGTGTTAAAAGACCAGCCTTGAAAAAAATCGTCTTGGCCACTATTAATGCTGAGGATAAAGCACGTAAATCTGCGGTGTTGTGGGGATTTCTTTTACTTCAAACGGCTGGTTTTCAATAATTTCATACTTGGGGACTTCGTTTAAAAAATCATCTAGCGGCAACAGCGGAAGAGCCACTGAGGGCCAGGCATAGTGCATTGGAATCGCAATTGGTGGTTTCATGTTAGAAACCATGAAAGCAGCCTCTTTGGGCCCCATTGTGAATGTGCCACCACAAGGCACCAAAACGACGTCTAGGTGGCCTAAAAAGGCCCTTTCCTCGCCATTTAAGGGGCGTCCAAGGTCACCAGGGTGAAAGATAGTCACCCCATCGACCGTAAACCAAAACCCAGTCACAAATCCCCTTTCAGCCCCTTCGCTTTGGTCATGGGGAAGCTTGATGCCCCTGAATTCTATTCCCATCGCAGTGGCGGGGGTTGTGACTACAACTGGATTTCCAAAGGCCTCATCAACGTGAAAGTGGTCGTGATGCTGGTGAGTAGAAACAACTATGTCAACCTTTTCATAAAAGGGCTTAAGCCCCATTCTGCCCCCAAACGCATAAGGCTGATAAGGGTCCAAAAGAATTCGTAATCCAGCTTGGCTTTGCACCAAAAAACAGGCATGTCCTATGTAAGTAAGCTTCAAATCTGCAACTCCGCGGCGCTGTCATCTGCACCAGTCAGGCGCTTGTGGTACCGTAAAATATCCCAAAATTCCAGTGCACACTCTGGGATATGCAGCGTTAGAACAGTCTAAATTGCCGAACGAACAGGAATCTGATGTTATCCCCCTCAATAGCTCGTATTGACCTGGGCCTTTGCTTGCAAAGAACTCATAGAAATAAAACCATGAACCATGAGCAGTCATGGCTGCTGGACCTAGATTTTCCACGTTCCATAAAGGAAATCCAGTGTCCACACTTCCTGATTGGTCTACAAAGGACAACCTCAAGTCACTGCCAAGGGCTGAATCAGGCTGTTTATAAAAGATAAATGGACCTGATTTACCCAAGTTCAGGGATAGTAGCTGTATGTCGGCCAATGAATCTGAAAAAACGATCCTGTGGCGCTCGGTCAGGTCCCCACGATGCAGTATCAATCCTTGGGGGCCCTCCCCTTCAAGCTGCCATATCAGGTACACATATGAATCATCGCATTTCATTTGCAAATTTCGATAGTTGCCAGGTTCGTTCCAATGGGCAGAATCCCATGTAACCCCACCTTTGAAAAGCACGTCGTTGGTAATCGCCAAAACTGACTTGCCATCGTCACGGATCCAAGCTGTCACCCATCCAATGTGGTCGTTACAAAAGGCGGTTTTGGTGATTTTAGTTGGAGGCGTAGCACTGGAGATTACTTGTGTGGAAGTTTCAGGCTCTAAGCCATCAAGCTGACAAGACACGTTTATTGCTGCACTGGTTTCACCCAAAACCTCAGCATTAAAAGACGCTCCAAGCTTTACATCTGGTGCCATGCTTAAAACTGGACCCTCGTAAGCAGCGGTTTTTGGGCTAAAAACATTAGGCACAAATACATTTGAGCCTGGGGAGCAATCGTCATCAAAAAAGTGTATCACCGGCTTTGGCTTATCAACTGCTAATGAAAACTGGCCAAGTTCAGTGGATATTGCACTTGCTTGAGTAGTCGATAAGACTTCGAGATTCGAAAAGGGAACAACACAACTGTCGCCACCAAACGGGTCACCGACGGTGCCTGAAATAGTCGCCCCAGATTCACCAAAGGCTTCTAACGTAGTGGAAGCAAGGCGTTCACCATCTGAAGCAAGATACAAGGCTTTTGGGGTATGTTGAGAATAATTTGACACTTTAACTGGTGTAAGCGGCTTACATTCTGGATGAGCCCAGGCCAAGAGCTGAAGTCGGTTAATCCTAATACCGCCAGACATCAGGATTTTGACAGCCATGAGCCCCTCTTCAGTATGAAAAGCCCACGCAGCCACCCTACCATCAGGGGTGACCTGGCAATCCCTTTCAAAGGATATCTTTCCATTGATTTCCAGGTCCACCTGCGAACAGTCGCCGTTTGATAGGTGTACCAAAAGCAGTTTCACCCCGGCTTGAAACCATTGGCGGGGCAACCAAAATCCAGCGTCATCATCGTCTGTTGGACCAGTCCCAAACTCATCAAATGTGCCCTTTCCAAAGGCCCAGACGAACCCTTTTGGCTTTTCAAAAAAGGCCCAATCCAGCATTTTTTTTGGCATTGACGCGTTCCAATTCACGCAGTTTCCAGTATGCATGTCACACCAAGACCTTTGACAGCCTTGATTATCTTCAACGCAGGCCTTTCCAGAACTTTCATTGACTTTGCATGTTCCATCAGTGCAGGTATCAACAGTACAAGGGTTGCCATCATCACAGTCTTCATTGATTTGACAGCACCCATGAACTACATCACTGGCAACGCATTCTGAATCAACGCATCTGTCACCAGTCGTGCATGGATTGTTGTCATCACAGTCGTTAGAGTTGGAAACATGAACACATTGTCCAGTTTCGTGGTCACAGTAATCATCAGTGCAGACGTTTTGGTCATCACAGTCTTTTTCTTTGGCCGTACATTCTCCTTGTAAGCAGTAAGGTTGGTCGTAGCAAAGCCCAGGTGAGGCAAGGTCACAAGATGAAAAATCTGGCACACGACTAAGTGCGCAACTGTCGGTCTTCGCATCTAAAACACCGTAATGACAAGGGCTATTAGCGCACGCAGGTTCAAAATCAGTTAGCAGACATTCGTCCTCTAAAGAGCATTCCTGAAATGGTGCCTGCCCGGTTTTTGGAAGCCACCAAGCAAGCAAACGCCCGTCCTTAGTCCACCCATACAAGCGGTCATCTTCGGTAAACAACCGTTTAGAAATTTGGTTAGGGATGGTAAATCTAAGCCCCTGTTCGTAGCCATCTTGACCCCAAACTGCGGTCAGGACCTGGTTTTCTTGTGCTGTCACAACGACTAGACGACCAAAATCACACCAAACAACAGGCCAATCAGTAAGCTGTTGGCCAAAATTAAATTCGTGTTGTTTGGCACCAGTTAAAACGTCATAAATTTCCACTAGGCCATCTGGATTTGTTAACGCAAATTGATTTCCAGGTAATTGCGCCAACTGCCCTGATTTGGGCTCTTCATGGGCCCATAACCCCGTGAATTGCCCTTGAAAGTCAGTCAAAGCTAACAGGCGCCCTAGGCCATCAAAACCAACAACCACGCCATTTTTCAAGATGGGCTTTGAAAGAACCGGCCCAGTCGCGACTACCGATAGATCTTTGATATCCAGAAGTTCCATTTTCCCAGGTGATGCCAAAAAAAGCAGCCTTTGTGAGACCTGATCAAAAGAGTCGGGAAGCAACGTGGCTCCAACGTTACACCTGGAAGCCAAAGTGTTAGTAACGCCCTCACGTGTGCTACCTAAGCAACCATCAACATCAGTCCACAGCAGGCTATCTGACTCTTTACCAGGAATTACAATCAACTGGTCTATCCCGGCTGGAACGTCTGTGAAATGTTTAATTGACAGGTCGTGAGTATCTATCGCGGCTATGCCTTCCTTCGTCGTTAGATAGACGACTGAACTTGAGCGACCAGAAACCAAGACTTGATGATTTGCTGGACCATAAGGCAGCAAAACTTCCCTTTCAATCTGGCCATCAGGCGCTAACCGCCTAGCTATAAGGGTTGATTCGCCTTCAGGGTTTAAGATGGTTCCAGCGATAATTATGTGACCAGTTTTAGGCAAAACGTAAGCTGATGGGGCAAACCAATTGGTTGGGTAATCTATCAAAGTGCAGTCTGAATCAGCTGTTCTATCGTCTTCTTTAGGGGGGCAACGATTATCACCAGCCAAAAACGCGAATTCATCTTCACCGTTAAGGATAAAACATGTACCAGACTCACAGGCGGAGTACCCCTGCCCAACTGGACAGGAGGCTATTTTTTCACATTGGGGTGCCTGAATTTCGTGGTAACAAGATAGAAAAAGAATCAAGATGAATTGGACTGCAGGCCCAGCTCTTCGCACACTCCCCCCGAATACTAGAGACCCTTGTTTGATTCTACAGCCTGATTACACAAAGCTCCAACAAAAGCTCTAAGAGGGTCCTTTTGCTGTCCGTACAAATAACCGGGGCCAAGAATGATACGCCCGGAGTCATCTATGATCTTTGAGCCAATCATGACGTTTCCGCCTAACAAGCCAATATCACGAGAAGAGTCGTCACGATTACGCCACATGGCCCTTTTGGCCCTTTGCTCACCCCACCAGTGATGCTGCAGGGCAAGTAGCTCTTCGAGGTTTTCAGGAAGCTCTGGGGCCATTGCCATCAAGATGCGAACGGTTGCCTCGGCGTCGGCATTGGCCCTGTGTGCGGTCTCCATTGGGACACCGAAATGAACCGCCATGTCTGACAAGGTGTGGCGGCCGCCTTTTACTACGCCTCTGGCCAAGATGAGAGCATCGACTGCCCAACATTCTGGCATAGTTAAGCCGACCCTTGCTAACTCGGCTTGGATCAGGGGTAAGTCAAATTCAAGGAGGTTGTAGCCAACTAAGACTTGACCTTTCACTCTGGTAACCAGTTCATTGGCATAGTGAGCAAATATGGGCTTGCCAGAGACTTGGGAGTTATCCACACCCGTTTTTTGCACTATCACATCGCTTAACGTCTGCATGGGGTCGATAAATTCACAAAAAGAATCGGTAATAACCCCATTTTCAAAGGTCACCATCCCAAGTTCAAAGATCCTGTCTTCCTGAACTAAAAGCCCAGTTGTTTCAGTATCAATCCCAATTAAGGGCATCTCCATCCACTTCTTCACTACAACCTCAACATCATTCGCCTAGGAGCAGACAGACACCCACAAGTGTACCCCGCAGTTGTGACATGACAAGCCCCCTGACCTTGCTAATTAAGCATGTTCTGGCTCCGGATCGTTTGTTCTTTGTGGCGTTTTATCTCTTCGTTACAGTTTTAAAACATGTCCCTGTCCCCGTACCTAAGCCGGCAAGAATGTGGAAGTAAAGTGCCTCAAAATCGGGGTCTCTTTGTCAAAGCGGATGCCACCAATGGTCTCTCTCTTTTTATAGACCTCGATGATGACCTCGACTAGATATTCCATGTGGCTTTGAGTATAGACGCGGCGCGGAATGGCGAGGCGAACCAACTCATTTGGAGCGCCAACAAACTTTCCGTCAGCCCCCCATTTTCCAAACATGACTGACCCAATTTCCACAGATCTGACCCCACCTTCCAAGTACAACGCCACCGACAAGGCCTGCCCTGGCAGTTGCTCTGGCGGAATGTGAGGCAAGAACCGCTTTGCATCCAAGTAGATTGCATGGCCACCAGCTGGCTCAAATATTGGAACCCCGGCTTCGACTAGGCGCTCTGCAATAAACTCCACAGAGCGAATTCTGTAACGCATGTACTCTTCGTCGAGCACCTCTGTTAGCCCTTGAGCAATCGCCTCCAAGTCTCGACCTGCAAGCCCTCCATACGTAGGAAAGCCTTCACCTAACACCAAAATCGCCTGGCATTTAGCGGCCAAGTCATCATCGTTGAGCGCAAGGAAGCCGCCAATATTTACTAGGGCGTCCTTTTTTGCAGACATCCAGC
>DUVQ01000087.1 GCA_012840965.1 Oligoflexales bacterium
ATGGCGCTTGACCGCCCCTTTGATACAGCCCGTCCAGGAACAGTTCTTGCCACTCCATTGCCCTATGGTCCCAAGGCGATAGCCGATGCTGGCAAGCCCTGGGATCCCGAGCTGTTAGTCGCCAGATTCCAGGTCGCAAAATATGAAGCTCCCGAGCCGGCTCCTGTGGTCAGAAAAACCACGAGGTCGTCTTCTCCAAAGCCTTTGGTTAATATTAAATCCGGCATCTTAGGTGGAAAGAGGGTAATTCGTTGACAGACGTAGTGGTCATTTTGGTAATGGCCCCTGATGGCGAATCTGGGGCGACCATAGCCCGTAATCTGGTCGAATCCGGACTTGCGGCCTGTGTCAACCGGGTCCTTGGGGTTCGTTCTGTCTACAGATGGCAGGGCGAAATCCACGACGACGCCGAAGAGTTATTGATAATCAAGACTACTGCTGCTGGCGTTGAGGCGCTGACTGAAAGAGTGTTGCAGATTCACCCCTACGAAGTCCCGGAAATCATTGTCCTACCAGTTGTCGCGGGCAGTAACTCATATCTTGAGTGGGTGATCAGTCAAGTTGGTGATCCTGAATAGATTTGGGGTCACGTAATGCCCAAACAAAACACGCATCTTGCGATTTTCTTTATGGTTTTGGCCGCGGTGTCCTTTGCTACTATGGGCGCCTTGGTTAAAGCTTCGACGGGGCACTTGCCATTTTTGGTTGCTGTCCTTTTTCGTAATGTTATCAGTGTAATTCCTCTAATTATTTACTTCAGGGTCAAGGGGTTGTCCTTTCGAGTCAACAATCGAAAACTGATGTTTGCCAGAAGTACCTTTGGTTTTTCGGCTATGTTCTTGTATTTCTTGGCTATTGAATACCTGCCTCTTTCTCTTGCTGTTGTTTTGAATTCCAGTTCTCCGGTGTTTGTGGTCATTATGTCGGGGCTGATTCTGCGTGAGCGAGATGTTGGAAAGTTGATACCGTTGGTAGTGTTGGCGCTTGTTGGAGTGGCTTGGCTTGTATTTGGCCGGCAATCCCCAGAGGCTGGTGTTAAGCCGTTTTCCATTGGGATTGCTCTTTTGGGGTTGTTGTCTGCTGTGTTGGCGGCTGCTGCGTACGTTGCGGTTAGAAAACTGTCTGCTACCGAGCCGTCTGCAAGAATTGTTTTGCATTTTGGGCTTTGGTCTTCTTTTTATTCGGTGGTGGCGTTGGTTATCGCGGTGGTTGCAGGATATGAAAAGCTGGAGCCTGCTGTAATTTGGGATGTCATATCGACTCCAAAGAGTCTTTTGATGTTGATTGGAGTTGGGTTGGCGGGGCTTGGTGGGCAGATGTTTATGACGGCTGCGTACGCGAGGGAGCGGGCGTCTATTGTGAGTGGATTTTCATATCTGAACCCTGTTTTTGCCTATTTTATCGGGCTCTTGGTGTTTGGCGAGCCGCTGACAGTCTCCGGAATTGGTGGCGGACTGCTAGTCCTAGGCGCCTCATTAGGTCTAACAATAATGGCAGAACACAACTCCACCGTGCCTAAGCCATCTCCCTGATCCTGCCCCTGTTCCTGTCCCGGATCCTGCCAATTAGCGTGTTCTGGTTCCTGATTGTTTGTTCTTTTTGGCGTTTGATCTCTTCGTTACAGTTTTAAAACATGTCCGGGGGCATCCTTCCGGGCCCAAAATCTCCCGTAGCCACCCCGACTGTCTCTTAGTGACATCGTCCGGGCGAGATATACGATTGCTAAC
>DUVQ01000013.1 GCA_012840965.1 Oligoflexales bacterium
AGCTTTTAATAGTGGTATCCGTACTAGGATTGGGTTGTTCAGGCCCATCGGAACCAACCCTGAACAACGATACCGAGCCAACAAACGACAACGGCGCGGTTGAATCTCGTGAGTGCGGGGAAATCTTGAACCCAACATGCCAGTCAAACAACTGCAAGTTACCATCCGGTGGCTACGGTTTGTGCCACCTCGACAGCAAGCTGAACTGCGTTTGCGGCGACAAGGACGAGGTCACTGACGATCCATGCATCTCTATTAATAACCCGCAGTGCGAGGCAAAGGATTGCACGACCGAGGACGGTCTTGGCGGCAAGTGCTCAAAGCACGACAGTGGGCTTTGCTACTGTAACCCTTCAGAAGAAGACCCTGTGGACAGGGACCCTTGTGGCGAGAAATTAAATCCCGAGTGTAAGGCTGAAAATTGCAAAACAAGCAGCGGAGAGGAAGGGATTTGTAAACTGGATGACGAAAAGTGCATCTGTGACAAAAAAGAGATTGTGGACCCAGATAAAGACCCTTGTGGCGAAACACTGAATGAAAGCTGTGAGCCAAGCGAATGTGACCTTGAGAGTGGTGAAAAGGGCGTTTGCCAGCTGGATGGGGATGAATGTGTGTGTGGCGAAGCACCAATGGAAGACCCATGTGGAGCTATAAATCAAACCTGTGAACCAAATGAATGCACGCTGGAAGGTAACAGACCTGGTAATTGTGAATTGGTGGACCAAGAATGCACCTGCGTCGCACATTTTATACCACCGGACCCTTGTGGAGCAGATGAAAACCCTGAATGTACAGCAGAAGAATGCACCTTGCCTGGTGGCGAGGCTGGCAAATGCCAAGACGTCGAGGGGAATTGCACCTGTCAGAAAGTAAGCGACCCTGACCCAAATCCATGTGGCGCCGATCTGAATCCCAGCTGTGATGAAAGGGAATGCGAACTTGATGACGGAACAGAAGGGGTTTGCCAAAATGATGGAAGCGGCTGTCAATGTGTCAAAAAACCAGACCCAAATCCATGTGGCGCCGATCTGAATCCCAGCTGTGATGACAGAGAATGCGAACTTGATGATGGAACAAAGGGTGTTTGCAAGTTGGATGGAGGAAACAGCTGCGTATGTGGTGAAAAACCACCTCAGAATCCTTGTGGGCTGAAGTTGAATCCCCTCTGTGATGAAAGAGCATGTGACCTTGGTGATGGGACACAAGGAGTTTGTCAGAGGTCTGGAAAAAACTGCTTCTGTGCTGATGCCACACCCCCGGACCCTTGTGGGTCAGAGCTGAATCCCACTTGTGATGATAGGGGATGCACAACAGTCGATAATAGGCCAGGAACGTGTAAAAAATTGGGTAGGCTTTGCTTTTGTATCGCAGCTGAACCTGCCGATCCATGCTCCAGTAACCTCCAGTGCACAAGTGCCGCATGTACAACCAGCGATGGCTTGAAAGGCAATTGCGGCTGGGTGTTTGATTTGGGGGGAGGAGGGAGGCTATGTGTTTGCAAGCAAGCTCCGGATTCCTGCCATGAAAACATCGATTGTGTGGACCTTACTTGGCCTGAAAGCTGCTCTGGCCACTGGGAATGCCAATCAGGCACATGCAAGGCTACGTGTGAGAATACCTCGTGTGGTGATGAGAGCTGTATACCAGAAGACGGAGAGAGCAAGCTATCCTGTCCAAGTGACTGTAACTGCTCTACAGACCAAGACTGCGCATCAGGTTCATTCTGCAGATTCGCCTTTGGGCGCTGTGAGGAGCCTGGCACCTGTTCGATTATACCTACATTTTGCAACCCTAAAATAAATCGGGTCTGTGGTTGTAACAACAGAAACTATACAAACAGCTGCTTGGCAGAACAGGAAGGAGTAAGCGTTAGAGCGAACGGCGTTTGTCCCCAGTGATTCTAGCTTTCCTTTCGATTAGATGATCATAATTTTAGGTCTTAATTGGTGCCTTGGGCTTCAAGGGGCAGGAGGGTCAGGGACTGGGACAGGAGCAGGTGCAGGAGCAGGGACTGGGACAGGAGCAGGGACAGGTGCAGGAGGCAGGGACAGGGTCAGTTTTTCTTGGGGGGTGTCAGGAGCTCTTGGATTCTGACTTGTAAGGCCCTGATTTTGATGCAATCAATTGAACGTTTGGAGCTTCCAAAGCAGACAGCAGCCTCTTCTGCTGCTACGATTGGCAGCAATTGTGCGAGCTTGGTTTGTGCTTTACCCCAAAACTGGGAACTTGCTGGAATCTGTGCTAAAAAACCTACACCTTGCTCATAGCGCTTGGCTTCAATGGCGTCTGTACCAGCTTCTAATAGAGCCTGTGCATTAAGCTCATCAGAAATCCTGGCAAGCAGTGATATCGCCTGCTCATTTGCAGGTTCCAGTTCTAGCACCTGGGCTATGATTTGGTCAGATTCGTGCAAACGCCCTGCTTCAAATTCCAAGACCGCCCTGTCAAGCATGTCTGTAACGTTTACAGTCGCCTTGACTTCAGGCACCACCGGAGGGGTAACTTGGGTTGAAGGCCCGACCCTCCAATAGATAATTCCAAATATTGCCAAAAGCGCCAACACAATTAGCGCAGAAAGAGCAATAATAACCGGGCTATGGGAACTCTTTATCTCTATTGTACGCTTGGTGATTTCATCAGTTGCTTTGGCCCATGGAACAGGCATCTCAACGCGAAACTGCGCATTTCCAAGCCGAATCAGCTCACCACCAGACAACTCCCAACTTTTCACTTTTAAATCATTGACATAAACGCCATTTGCAGAACCAAGGTCATGTATTTCTGCAACTCCGTTAGCGCGAACATTAATCCTGGCGTGTAGCCTTGATATGGATTCATCCAAAATCACAATATCGCACTCGGGGCCACGCCCCATGGTGGTGTTCTTTTCCACGATCTGGTAACGACGGTTGCCTGCAGCTTGGCCAAGCCCTTGTAAGGTAAATAACGCTGGTCTAGTTGATTCTTTTGGAGGCCCAGACCTGACTCGCAAAGAAAACCCGCCGACACCAAGCGTGTCCCCAACGCGAACTTTGGCGGCCCTTTCAATGGGTACGCCGTTAATGGTGGTACCGTTGGAGCTGTCCAAATCCTCGACAAACAGCTGGTTGTCGACAACATAAAGGCGTGCATGTCGCCTCGATACATTGTCTCCAGATAAAAGAATCTGGCAGTCCTTACTGCGGCCAATGAACAAGCTAGCCTGGTCAAAGGAATACTCGCCAACCAAGCGGCCAAGGCTGTCTTCAACAATCAAATTAAACTTGGTGGCTGGTGGCATCTGGCCTACTACTATTAGCTAATTACGACAGGTTTAGAACCATCCAAGGAAACAACTTGTTTTACAACAAACTCTTGTTTGTCGTTAGGTTCTAGCTGGATAACACAGTTAACCGCATCGCCCACAAAGCGCTTTGCTGATTCGGCGTCCATGTGTGGCGACTGGAACTGCAGTATCGATGTCAGTTTAGAGATGCTGGATTGCCAGGAGTCTGACACCATAGAACTTATGACTCCCCCTTGACCAGACAAGGCCAGACCAACCAAAAGTCGAACATCAGATGTGGTCAGGTCTGGCATGACTACAAAGGAGCCATCAAGCCTAGTAATCAGCGGAATAACCTTGTCTTCCATTAAACGGACCACGCTGCGATTCAGCGAGACCACATTTGGCTGATTAGTCAAAAGGTCCCTACGTTCTTCCAGCAGCACCAAACGCTCTTCACGCTTTAGGGATTTAAGAACGGCGCTGATGAATGGTGACTGCCCTCCTCTTTTACAACCAATCACCAAGATTGAGCGATGCTTACTTGTAGCTTCGTTTATCGCATCCAGCGCGGCCTTGGAAATTCGCCCCTGAGTCAGCAGGTCATCCAACGTGTCGCCAGTAACGACAGGTCGGTTTATCACGATGGAAAGATCATGGTCGCAAAGCGGGTATCCCATGATCAAAATCGACGAACCATCTGGTAAGCGCCCTTCGAAGGTGGGGTCAACGGTTTTCTGGCCACCAGCCAAGTTAATCAACTTGAGCACAACTCGATTTAAAGTGGCAAGGCCCGAAAATATCTTGGCCAGTTGATGTACACCATCCTTCCTGGTCACAAAAATCTTGCTTGGCCCATAAACCGTAATAGTTTTGACGGAGTTATCAGCCAAAAGTTCTTCCAGTGGGCCAAGCCCAACAAACTCAAACAGGATATCCTGGGTCAATGGGAATGGGTCTACGCTGGCAGGGAAAAGGTTCTCTCTGCGGAGCCGATCAATCAGCTTCATGACCGAATCAGAAAGGCTTTGCCACTCACGATCATCAAAATCAGTCTGCAGCGGATTTGTTGTAGCAAATACAAGCTCTTGAGCGCGCTCAGACACCAATTTCAGCGCCATCTGATATTCGTCGTTGATTCCGACATCGGCAACCAGTGGTAAAACACGCCGCGGGACGCTGTCTTGTGGTGGCTGGTAGATTGGAGCTGGTTTGGGAGCAGGCTTGGGAGCAGGCATAACACGAGGTTCAGGCTTTACTTTTGAAACGATTGGAGTAGGCGGTTCAACGGCAGGCATAGGTGGCTTTTGCTCGACCACCACTGGCTCCAGCAATTCCGATGGTAGCACCGGCGGAAGATCAATCTGGGATGGTTCATCATCATCGTCGATGACCTCAACATCCAACATAACGTCGAAATCCTCGACAACGATTGGTTCAGGTTCAGGTTCAGGAATGGCCTGTATAGAGATCGTATCAGTAATTTCAGACTCAAACTCTTTTGGGGCAGCAGTAGCCGGTTTTAGCACGCCGCCAGCAGGCGCAAGAAGGGCTGTAATGGCAAAATCACCTATTTGGATCTGGTCCTTAGCTTCAAATGGACGAGCGCCACTTATTCTGCGCCCATTAAGCAGGGTACCGTTGGTGGATTTCAGGTCCTCAATGTATAACTTGCCGTCCACCACCCGAATCAAAGCGTGTCTTTTCGATATGTTTGGCTTGGCCAGAACAACGTCGTTACCCCGAACTCGTCCCAAAGAGATCTGTTCTGAATCGAAGTTGAATTCCTGTTCTTTACCGCCCTTTTCCATCACTAGAACTTTGAGCATTTCTATACCCCAAAAGCCGCTGGCTCACACATTTTTTCAGAGGATCATGGGGTTGTCAAATAAGCTTTGGTTAGTATAGGCTTGGTTTGGATTTCGACTGGTGTGTTCATGGATCGAACAGCCTGTGGCTTTTTAGTTGTCATTGTCGTCTCGCTGTCGTTTGGCGCATGTGGACCGTCAATCCAAACAGTGCGAATGGATCCGATGACATTCACGGCTTCGAAAACCGATTCAGGTGTGCATGTTGACGCCTTGGATCCCGAGTTTTTGTTTAAAGAGGCCTCTAAAGATTTTGACGACAAGAAATATTCGGACTCCATACGAAAATTCAGCTTACTTATTGAACACTTTCCTGAAAGTGAACTGGCTGTGCCTGCTAGATTTAACCGAGGTTTGACCCATCTGGCTGCCAAGAAACCAAGGGCTGCAAGCTCGGACTTCATTGATTTTTTGAAGTTAGCCAACGACCCTCAAGACCAGGCAGACGCCCTACTGAGACTGGGAGAGGCCTCTAATCTGGCTGGTGACTGGAGCCAGGCAACTGATGCTCTTAGGCGACGCTTGACGATTAAACCAATGACTTTGAATCAAGAAATTGAAACTAGGGCTCGATTAATCTTTAGTCTGCGCATGACAGGGATGTTCAAAGACGCTCGAAACGAGGTTGAAAAGGTGGCGTCATTACAGGGTTTGAACGCTACGCTTCCTGAAATTCAGGCCAATTACTTCGTGGCAATGTCCGCATTTGAGGGTGCTGCTGTATGGCACGACATATTCAAGAGCATCCGCTTTATTTTGCCAACCGACCGAATGGAAAAGGACCTGACAGACAAGGCGACCCTGTTTTTGAAGGCCCAGGCCGAATATCTGCGCACGATCAGGCTTGGAAATCCGTTTTGGCGGATACAGGCTGGCATAAGTATTGGGCGTATGTATGAGGAATTTTATGATTCGTTACTGTCAGCCCAAACGCCTCCAGAGTTTACCAAGGAACAGCTGGATATCTATATTTCTGATTTAAAGTCAAAGGCTAAGCCACTTCTTGCCAAGGCTTTGGTCACCTATGAACGCAACTTGTCAACTGCCAAGATGTACAGGGGTGGAAACGAGTGGATCGAGGAAATGGAGGCCAGAATCAACCGTTTGAAGGAGATTTTGGAGTCTGATTCGCAACCGAAGTAAACCTCCAGAGGGGAATCGCGTCTTCAACTGATAGATTCGCTACGCGAGTGCGCCTTAATTCAGTCAGGTGCGCCCCACAACCTAGTGCCCTGCCCAGATCCGTTGCTAATGAACGCATGTAGGCCCCTTTGGAGCATTCGACTTCTATGACCGCGTCAGGTGCCAGCCATTCTAGGAGCCTGATCGATAAAATCTGGATAAGGCGCGGCTCCTTTACAACAGTTTTCCCACGTCTGGCATACCAGTAAAGGGGGCGTCCTTGATGCTTGAGGGCTGAATAAGCGGGTGGTTCTTGCAGAATTTCGCCCTGAAACCGCGTCAAGCCTGTCTCTATCGCGGTTTTCGATGGCAACTGAGCCCCTCGGCTAACGACGACTCCGGTCAAGTCGCCTGTGTCTGTCTCAGACCCGAACCTGACCTTTAGGACATACGTTTTGTTTCCCATTAGCAGGCTATCTGCTTGCTTTGTGAATTCGCGTCCAACCAAAACAGGCAACAGACCGGTGGCAAAGGGGTCCAAAGTCCCGCCATGCCCTGTTCTGGGAATCCCGGTGTGCCGTTTTATGTGTGAAACCACCTTGGCAGATGACAATCCCGCGGGTTTATCAATCAGATAAAGACCAGGTCCATGGGGCAACTCAAAACTAGACATCAGTCGTTATGAAATCCATCAGGCGCGTTTAATTTGGCTAGCAACTCATCTATCCTTGCGACTTCATCCTGGAAATCATCGAAATAGAATTCAAGGCGCGGAGCACGCATAAGATTAATTTTTTTGGCCATGGCGGCTCTAAGAAAACGCTTGTGATTTGCCAATTCTTCCAAAAGTGCCAGCCGTTGCTCCTCATCCGCATGTAACATGGTCCTGACGTAGATTCGCGCCAACCCAATATCTGGAGTAACTATGACGTGCGAAACTATGGCTGCCTGGATCTTTGAATCGTGCACTTCATACAAGAAAATCTCGGACATCGCCTGCTTGATCAAACTGGCAATCCGGTCTGTACGCTTGTAACTTCTCACGCCCACACCTCCTTTTACTGAAGATGCAAAAAGATGAGCTAATTCGATGAATTATGCTGTTTGAATGGTCTCACGGATCTCGTCGTAATCAATGAACTCAAGCATGTCTCCTGGAGCCAACGCCTCAAACCCTTCGATTCCGATACCACACTCCATCCCCTGCTTTACCTCACGCACGTCGTCTTTCACACGCTTCAGCGAGGTAACTTTACCCGTGTGGATAGTTTCACCATTTCGAATAACTCTGACTTCCACATTACGGGTAACACTTCCCATAGTTACCAGGCACCCAGCAATCTTTCCAATCTTGCTGATGTGGAAGACTTGGCGTACGTCGGCACGGCCCACGATCTTCGAAACGTACTTGGGTTGAAGCAGGCCTTCCATGGCCCTGGCAACCTCGTCGATTGCATCGTAGATAACCGAGTACTTCTTGATGTCGACCTTTTCCATTTCGGCCAAGTGTGAAGCCTTGGGGTCGACACCAACGTTAAAACCAACAATTACGGCATCTGAGGCCATGGCCAAGCTGACATCGCTCTCGGTAACGTTACCGACAGCACTGTGGATGATGCGCAACTTGATTTCAGGAT
The DNA here is from genome assembly GCA_012840965.1 of Oligoflexales bacterium. Lineage (GTDB taxonomy): Bacteria > Myxococcota_A > UBA9042 > DTJE01 > DTJE01 > DUVQ01. The sequence goes on from DUVQ01000013.1 coordinate 7,893, forward strand.
GGCGCAGTTTGGTCAGGCTGTCGATAAGAGGGCTCAATGAGCCTTGAACATCAGCCTTAACTACGACGCGAAGCTCCTTCACGCTGCCAGTTTGCACCATGGAATAGAAATCTTCCAGTGATACGCGGCTGGCCGAAGAAGCGGCCCTGGCACGTTTTGCCTGCTCTATCTGCCACTGTGCGACTTCCTTGGCCTTACGCTCGTCGGGCATTACCACAAATATGTCACCGGCGTCTGGCACAACCCCAAGTCCAGCGATCCTGACAGGGATTGAGGGGCCTGCCTCGGTTATAGCGCGACCTTGGTCGTCTGTCATAACCCTGGCACGTCCGTGGGCTATGCCAGCAATGATTACATCGCCTGTTTTCAAGGTACCGGATTGCACCAACACGGTGGCAACCGGGCCCAAAGTGCGATCAAGCTCGGCCTCAAGGACTATGCCGCGTCCAGGCTTGTTTGGATTGGCTTTTAGCTCAAGCATTTCAGCCTGAATCAAAATGGCTTCCATCAAGTTTTCTATACCAAGGCCCATCTTCGCCGAGATCTCGCAAAAGATGTTGTTTCCACCCCACTCCTCGGAAACCAATTCTTCTTCGGCAAGTTCGCTGCGAATTCGGTCCAGATTTGCCCCTGGTTTGTCGATTTTGTTAATCGCGACAATGATTGGAACGTCTGCCGCCTTCGCGTGGGAAATCGCTTCTCTTGTCTGGGCCATAACGCCGTCATCAGCTGCTACCACGAGGATGACGATGTCAGTTGCACTTGCGCCCCTGGCTCGCATGGCAGTAAAGGCCTCGTGACCAGGGGTATCAAGAAAGACTATCTTGCCACCGGGAGTATTGACCTTATAAGCGCCAATATGCTGCGTGATTCCCCCAGCCTCACCATCGGCAACGCTGGCGTTTCTGATGCGGTCCAACAAAGTGGTTTTACCGTGGTCAACGTGGCCCATGATGGTAATAACAGGAGGCCTAGGCAGCAATTCCAGTTCACCATCTTCTGGCTCAGAAAGATACTTAGTTGGATCAAAGCCAACCTTTTCAACAACATACCCAAATTCTGACGCCAAAATGCCGGCCGTATCCAGATCCAAGGCCTGGGTCAAGGAGGCCATGACCCCCATACCCATCAGCTTGCGAATCACGTCATTTGCTCGAACGCCCATCGCGTGTGCCAGTTCAGAGACCAAAATGGCCTCGGCCTCCACGCGGACAACCCGTTTTTCAGCCTTGGGTGCCACTGTTGAAGGCTTTTGTTGGGCCCGGCCACGTCGCTGCTGATGGGCTGAACGCCCTTTACGGCGATTGGACTGACGAGTCGGCTGTTCGATAGTGTCCGGGTCCTCTTCGCTTATACCGATATAGTCTCGAATAGAAAAGACATCTCGACGCTTGTCAACAATCAGGCGTCGCCTCTTTCGATCAGCAGGATCGTCTGGAATTCTGGCGTCGACTTCCTTGGATTTGCCCTTGGACCTGACTGGGACAACATCGTCGTCGGCTTTGTGCTTGGACTTGGGCTCTTCCGGCTCAACTGGCTCGATGGGAACAGGCGCTTCTTCTACAACAGCCGGTTCCTCAGCGATTACAGGAGCTTCTACTGCAGGCTCAGGTTCTGGAGCGGCAGGAGTTTCCGCCACGACCTCAACGGGCACTTCAGCGGCAACAACGGGCTCAGGTGCCGGGCTCGACTCCTCAACAACAGGTGCTGGCTCAGGGGTTTGTGCAACCGGATCTGGTGCTGGAGGAGTGACAACCTCGGGCTCGGCGACTGGTTCAGCCCTGACTCTGCGGCGAACGACTCGGCCACCCGCGACCCTTCGAAGCTCCACCTCTGCTTGCTTTGCTTCTTCGAAAAGTTTTTTGGCTAGGTCTTCCTCTTCCTTTGACAGCGAGGACAAATGGTCTTTGACGTCTACTCCTGATTCTTTAAGGCGCAAGACAATCTGCTTTGCCTCAACGCCGAGTTCTTCCGCGACTTCATAAACCCTTTTTCCCATCAATACACCTCATGAAACAGCCCCCAACAGATGATCAAAAAGCTCTTTCGAGATCATCTCTTGTGGTACTCGAAGTGCCCGAGTAAGGGCATGCCGAGTGAGTGCGAGCGTCACGCATTTCCGGTCGCGGCAAAGATATGCACCTCTGCCACCCTGCCTAGCACCTACGTCGATCCCCCCGGCAGGTCCCGGCAGGATGCTCAGCCTCAGCAGCTCCTTCTGAGGCCTAAATTTCCCACACCCTACGCATCTTCGCAGGGGAATGTGTGGAATCGACGCAGACGTCACGCCATCTCCTCCTCGGTAGTGTCGCTACCATTTCGAACAGGAGTTTCAGTCAATCCTTCCTCCGCTTTTTCAGCAGTAGATCCCTCTGCAGTGGCAGCATTAAGCTGCTCCTGCTTCAACGTTTGTTTTAGTTCATACGCCACCTGCTGGATGCCTTGGGCCAAAGTGGCGCCCACCCCAGGAATGGCAGCCAATTCCGCCTCGTCGGCGTTCAGCAGATTGTCTGGAGCGTGGTAACCAAGCTTGAATAGATACTCGATCGTGCTTTCGTCCAGCCCTTCCAGCTTAACCAACTCGGCCTTAAGCCTGTTTTTCAATTCGGCGATGCGGCTTTCACCATGGATCTCGATATCCCAGCCTAGCAGTTTCGTCGCCAGCTTAACGTTCTGCCCTCTGCGGCCGATGGCCAAGGACAGCTGATCGTCGGCAACAATCAGCTCGATCTGATGGTTGGTTTCATCAACCAGCACCCTTTGCACAACCGCAGGGGCAATGGCGGCACATACATATCTTGGGACATCAACTGAATAGGGAATAATATCAATCTTTTCCCCACGCAGCTCCTGAACAACCGCCTGGACCCTTGAGCCCTTCATACCAACGCAAGCGCCGACTGGATCGACGTCAGAATCAGTTGACGTTACAGCCAATTTGGTGCGCTCACCAGGTTCACGGGCGACTCCGGCGACTTTAACAATGCCTTCATAGATTTCCGGCACTTCTTTTTCAAAAAGCTTGACCACAAATCGAGGGTCAGTGCGGGAAAGGATGATCTGATGCCCCTTGGCTTCTTTATTTACATCCTTAACAAAGGCCTGCACCCTGTCACCAGGACGATAGGATTCGCGTGGACACTGCTCTTTTAAGGGCAAAATCGCCTCGGCCTTTCCTAAGTCAACGATAACGCTGCTCTTTTCAAAACGACGAGCCACGCCTGAAACAAGCTCGCCCTTTCTGTCTTTATATTCATCGTAGATGATGATTCGTTCAGCATCTTGAACCTTTTGCAAGACAACATGCTTTGCGGTTTGAGCAGCAATGCGCCCAAAGGACCGGCGATGGGTGTCTATATTTAAGACATCACCGAATTTTTGGAACCCCTCTCGGGCCTTGTCGCTATCAGCTGCCAGATAGAAGATCTGAAATCCCAGCTCGTCACCAATTTGAACTTCTGGGTCGACTTTGTGCGCCGTTTCAAGGTTCAACTGGATGTTAGGGTTGTCAACTTCCTCAACGACTTGCATATATTGAAACAGTTCAACCTGCCCAATATCTGTGTTAAAGGCAGCTTCGAATTGACGACCTTCTCCAAAAACCTTCTTCGCTGCCCGCAAAATCGCCTCTTCCAGGGCTTCGATAAAGATTTTCCGAGGAATTCCCTTCTCTCGGCTGACCAGGTCGATAATCTCGGTCCAATTGGGATTATCGCTAGACATTGACACCTCCGAAACTGAAAATCGACATGTTCCACTCCGCCCTATAAAAACCAAACCATCACTGTCATGTGGGTTCGAAAAGGTAGGGCGGGCAAGAAGCATACCGCCAGGTCCGGGTTTATACACTAAGATCAGGTTAAAATCAATAGCGTGACAACAATCCCAAAATCACCGTCTAGTCGATGTCGAAGGCTGGCGAGACAGGTTCATATGCAAGGCGCCTTTGCCAATTTGAGTGAAGGTGTACTTGACTGTACATCGAGTCTCAAATTGGCGAAGGCAACGCCGCAGATGGGCAAAATCCCCTTTCCAACGGTTCATCAACGGCCGGCTCACGATTATGGCGGTGATTTTGGG
>DUVQ01000088.1 GCA_012840965.1 Oligoflexales bacterium
CCTTGCACAACACTCCCAAGTAGTCATTCCGACTGCCTTGCCCTTTACTACAGTCCAAGACATTCCTGGTCATCCGGATTTTTTGCGTTCTGTAAGAATGGCTCAGGCGTTTGGCGCACCTGCAGATGACGCGCTTGACCCGGTGGATTTCTTGAACCGCCTTGGCAAAATTCTTGGCATCAATCGTGATGTAACAGCTGCGGATTCGCTGTCAGAATTGATTGAAAAACAAGCTGAAGTGCTGGTTAATGCCAAAGAAGGCGTTGTCCTGCAACCCAAGAAGGACCCAGCGGATTTTGACGACATTGATGAGGCTGACGAACTGCTTAAACGTTTTAAACGCGGGGCCTGTTTCGTTGCCGCTTTTGGTCAGATTGATACAGCTTTAAAGTTTTCGTTTGATTCGCTGGGCATAATTTCCGATGAAACCAAGAAGCACGACTTCACGATGCAGCTAATCCTTACTGGTGGGGTTGAAAGGGCATCTTTAGCATCACGATCCCCAATATTGTCCAAAGTTGACCAGGAATCCGGCTTGAATCCTTTTGCCGACGGGGCGCATGTAAATCCTGAAACTATCGCCAATCTGGCGTTGCTGCCTAAAAAGCGATGGGTGGTAAACACCCCTGAAGGTTCCATAAAAGTACAGATTCGACCTGATCCGACAGTGCCACCTGGGGTTATTTTGATGTCGGGAGCTCCAAATGGGCCAAAGCCATGGGATGTGGCTAACCCTGTAGAACTGGCGTCTCCAGGACAAAAGTCTTGGAGGATCATTCCCGCCGTGATCAAGGAGGCATGACTATGAGCCGCGCCAAAGAAAAACCTGAGGGAGCTCCTCGTTACGCAATGACAATTGACTTGGACAAGTGTACTGGATGCGGAGCTTGCATGGTGGCCTGCGCAGTGGAAAACAACGTTCCTCCAGCCCAGTCTGGGGCAAACGACCGCAATGGGACCACGCTGATGCGAGTCTACGCGATGAGTAATAAGCAGGTGTACCCACATGCAAAACAGGTGTTCGTGCCAATGACCTGCCAACAGTGTGAAGACCCGCCCTGTGAAACGGTTTGCCCTCAAAATGCAGTTGAGTACGACTGGACAACTGGCATCGTTGCCCAAATTCCAGTCAGATGCCTTGGCTGCAGATACTGCATGGTTGCATGCCCTTACCACGCCCGCGCCTTTAACTGGTGGGACCCCACCTGGCCTGAAGGCATGGAAGCGACTTTGAACCCTGATATTTCCACCAGGTCCAGAGGCACTGCTGAAAAGTGCAACTTCTGCCATCACCGCCGTCAACTGGCCCGCGAACGCGCAGTCCACGAGGACCGTGAGATGTGCGAAGACGAATACCAGCCGGCATGTGTAGAGGCATGCCCAGTGGGAGCGATAACCTTTGGAAACCTTGAGGACCCAAACAGCGCTGTTTCTAAGGGCTTTGCCAAACCTGAGGCCTTTGCCTTTGTAGAAAAGCTTGGGACAAAGCCCAAGATTCGTTATCTCTCAAGCCAAAAATGGGTTCACGACATGGCCCGCTCGGGAGTGCCTGGCAAGGAGGCAACCAATGGATAAAACTGCTATTAGCCGTGGTTTACAAAGGGCTCCTTTAGGGCAATTTCTGCTGTGGCTTGGGCCGTGGATAGCGCTTTTGGTCTTTGGCGTCTACTGTGCCTATCTGTGCTTGCGCTATGGGTTGCACCTTACAAACATGGACAACCGATTTGCCTTTGGGGCCTGGATTTTCTTGGACCTGACGGTGATTGCACTTGGGGCCGGCGCGTTTTTTACCGGCTTTTTGCTCTACATCCTTAAGCGCAAAGAACTGCGGGCGGTAATCAACAGTGCCGTCACCATAGGCTTCATCTGCTACAGCGGTGCCGTAGTCATCCTGATGGTCGACGTCGGCCAGCCTCTTAGGGCTTGGTTTACCTTCTGGCATCCAAATGTCCACTCGATGCTTACTGAGGTCACTTTCTGCATCACGTGCTATCTTGGGGTGTTGGCCTTTGAATACATTCCAATATTGCTCAAAAATCGCAAGTTGCGCCAGATTCCGTCATTCCTGGTCTTTGAATTCAACATGCACAAGGTCATGTATGTCCTTGCCGGCGCTGGAACTTTCTTGTCGTTCTTCCATCAAGGCTCGCTGGGCGGGCTGTACGGCGTTTTAAATGGCCGCCCCTTTGTTTACCGTGAATCCTTTGGAATTTGGCCTACCACCTTC
>DUVQ01000089.1 GCA_012840965.1 Oligoflexales bacterium
CCCATCTCCCAGAACCTGCCTCAGCCGAGCCAGCATCTGGTCATCTATCTTCACCCAGTGCTTTTCTAACCTGGGCTGGACAGTCATTACCCCCACTCCTGGCTTGTGCATCTTGAATAAAACATTGGAATGTCCGGGACTTGCAGCTAGTATCTTGACCACTTCATCAGTCTGTTCAAGCTTGAAAGTATCAAGATCCACGTTTAGATGCAGCGCCTTACACAAACTGGGAAGGACAGAATCCAGTCTATTAAGGCTCTCGACTAATATTCTGGGTTCATCTCCCTCGTTCTCGATTTCTACCTGTCCCCTGACCAAGATAGGGGTCTTTAAACGACCGATGGCTAGCCATTGGTCAATGACTGAGGGATGCACAAAACAACGGACCATGCCTGTCGCATCTTCAATGTTTAAAAACGCGAATTGCCCAGTATTCCTTTTGGTTGTGCGGACATCTGCGTCCGTCACAATCCCGGCTATGGTGATTTGATCTCCGTTTTTGCTGTGTGTCAGGGCCCCTATTTCCATCACCTTGCCTTCGCCAAATTGGCAATGATATCCATCCATTGGATGCCCAGAGATGTAATACCCTGTAACGGCCAATTCATGTTCAAGCAATTCAGACATTGGCCATTCAGGCACGTGAGGCGGTCCAAAGCTGGTCGGTTCAGAATCAAAAAGGCCCATTTGACCAGACCCCAAATCGGCCCTCAAGGTGTTTGCGGCAGCCAGCATCGCGTCGAGGTGCGTATCCATTGCGGCTCTAGTATGTCCAAAGCTATCCAAGGCACCGCATCTGATTAAAGCCTCGACAACCCGCTTGTTAATTTTCCTGGAATCAATCCTGGCCAAAAAGTCAGTGATGTCCTTGAAAGGCCCATCCTTTCTGGCTGTAACTATCGACTCAACTGCGCCATCTCCGATTCCCTTGACCCCAGCCAACCCAAACCTGACACCCCTAGTTCCATCCTTGGTCTCTTGGATTGTGAATTTAAGGCTTGAAAGATTCACATCAGGTGGGAAAACTTGGATGTTCATTCTGCGCGCCTCACCGATGAAGCGCTTGATTTTATTGTCATTACCACTGTTAGCTGTAAGAATGGCACTCAAAAATTCGGCAGGGTAGTGCGCCTTTAAGTACGCCATTCGATATCCGATGATTGCGTACGCGGCACTGTGGCTCTTGTTGAAGCCATATTCGGCAAAAAAGGCCATCTTTTCAAATAGTTCATGGGATGCCTTCTGGTCGTGACCATTCGCCTTCATGCCCTCCATGAAGGGGACACGCTGTTCCTCAAGGGTCTTTGCATCCTTTTTGCCCATTGCTCGTCGTAAAAGGTCTGCCCGCCCAAGACTGAAACCCGCTAACTGCTGGGCAATTAACATGATTTGCTCTTGGTACAGGATGGTGCCGTAGGTGTCCTTTAAAATGGGCTCCAGCCCTTCTAACGTGTACGAGGCCTCTTTTTGGCCGCTTTTTACCGCAATAAACTCAGTATCCATACCTGACTTCAATGGACCAGGACGGTACAGCGCGATTGCAGCGGTAAGGTCTTCAACTGAATCTGGTTTCAGCCTCAGGTTTAAACCAGTGATACCAGTTGTTTCCAATTGGAAAATTCCCCCAGTCATACCGTCACAGATAAGCTCGTAAGTCTTTTTGTCATCCAAGGGGATAGTTTCTAAGTCGAAATCAGGGTTAACCTTCCGGACGGCCTTAAGCGTGTTTTCGATAATCGTCAGCGCCATCAGTCCCAAGAAGTCAAACTTGATCAGACCTACGGCATCAAGGTCCTTCATGCTGTACTGGGTAACCACAGACCCGTCATCGTTGGTGTACATTGGGGCGTACTGATCGATTGGAAGATCGGCAATCACCACACCAGCGGCATGTTTGCCAGGTTGACGTCCAAGTCCCTCTAGTTGAAGCGAGATATCCCACAAAAGGCGATTATCAGATGATTCACCAATTATTTTAGGCAGTCGTGGTTCCTCGGCCCAGGCCCTTTCCAAAGTTATGTCTGGGGCATTTGGGATCAATTTTGCAATATGATCGGCTACAGGCAAGGGAATTCCAAGGACTCTAGCGGTGTCTCGGATGGCTAGCTTGGCCTTGATGGTTCCCAAGGTGATAATCTGAGCCACCTTGTCCGCCCCATACTTTTCCCTGACGTACTCGATTACCCTGTCACGACCTTCCACACAGAAGTCGATGTCAAAGTCAGGAGGATTCACCCTTTCTGGGTTCAAAAATCGTTCAAAAAGCAAGTCATACTTGATTGGGTCTATGTCTGTGATTCCAAGGGCATAAGCGACCAACGATCCGGCACCCGAGCCTCTCCCAGGACCCACTGGCACCCCATTGTTTCTGGCCCAGTTGATGAAATCCCACACGATTAGATAGTAGGCGTCGAACCCCAAATTAATAATGATGTCCAGTTCGCTTTCCAGTCGGGTGTTGTAAACATCAGGATTTCCACCTTTTTCCAACCTTTTGGCCAGCCCCTCTTTGGCAAGCGTTCTTAAGTAGTCGCTGGTGTTGGTATTCGGCGGAGTTTCAAAAATCGGGAAGTGGTGGACATTTCTGTTAGTTTTAAGCGTGATTCCATCTATTGATTCAGCGATTTTCACCGTGTTGGAAATTGCCTCTGGAACATGTGCAAAGGCCGCCTTCATTTCCTGTGGAGTTGCCAAGTGAAAACCAGGATCTGGCATGTTTCGAAGTTGCTCAGGCTTAAGATTGCGTCTCAAATCAATCGTTACAAGCACTGCGTGGCCTGCGGCGTCCTTAGGCTCAAGATAGTGGGCGTTAGAAGTGGCCACCAGTGGAATTCCAGTCGATTTTGCAAGCTCAATCAGCTCGCGGTTAACCAAAGCTTGTTCTACTAAGTTGTTGTGCTGCAGCTCCAAGTAAAAATTGTCTGGCCCAAAAAGGGTGGCCAGCCTTGTCGCCGCCTCTTTGGCCTGCTGTTTATTCTGCCGCAGCAAAGCATTTGGCACTTCGCCTCCCAAACACCCTGAAAGCGCTATTAAATCCTGGGCTAAGCTTTCCAAGCTGCGCATGGGGACAATCGGAGCTGCACCAGCAGACCTGGCAAGACAGGAGTCAGAAATCAATGACCTGAGGTTTTTATAGCCTTGCTCTGTTTTTGCCAACAGCACCAAGTGGTGATAGTCCGATCCATCAGCGGTCGCTAGATTGATTACTGCGCCAAAGATGGGGCGAATGGTAAATTGATATTTGTCCTTTGGCTTGGGCTTGGACAAAGCCGTTTCAAGGAATTGCACAGCCCCGAAAAGGTTGCCATGATCGGTTAAAGCCGCGGTTTCCATCCCCATTTTCTTGATGGCCTCGACGTACTTGTCGATCTGAATTGTTGAATTCAGCAAGCTGAAATGAGAGTGTACATGTAAATGAACAAAGGACATCTTGAACTCCATCACCCTTAAGCTTAGCAAAGCACCTGGATGTCATCAGCTAGGAATGTATCAGTACACCACAACAATGTGAACTGCATTCTTGCCTTGCGGTACGATTCAGACTAAAAGTAGCATGATGGGGTTTGTTGTCCCAGTACATCGCTGCGAGGAAATTCATGGGCAAAAAAGAAGGCGGCTCTCGATTTATCAAACTGGTCGAGAGAGTGATTGACAACAGGGTTGACAGTTCTGAAGTCTTTAAAGTGCTGCAGTCCACGTCGACTTCTGAGATGCTAGAAGGCTTTCGGCTGTTTCAAGATGCCATCGAACGTTGTGAATCCCAAGAAAAACTGACGAATCTAACAAATGGTATAGCTAACCTGTTGCTTTATTGGTCATCGTATCAGTCGGGTCCAGACGCTGTTGTTGCAGCATCTGTTGCCAAAAAGCTGTTTGAAACAAGCCTGAATAACCCTCAGGCGGTAGCTGTCGCTAACCATGTGATTTCCATTTTGACGCTTGATCCCGCCGGTCTGACTGATTTGGCTGAAAGTGGCTTACTTGATGACAAGGCAAAGGCAAAGGTACTTTCGTTACTTGGACAAAAACAAAGCGCAAAGGCTTTCGTTGAGGCAGCAACCCCTGAAATCGAACAACCTGCCAGTGATTCCGAAGACTTGACCCCCCAAGAATCCGCCCAGCAAGAGCCAGCTCCCGAAGAATCCGCCCAGCAAGAGCCAGCTCCCGAAGAGTCTGTCCAGCAAGAGCCAGAAACTCAAGAGACTGTCCAGCTGAAACCAGCCGCAGTCGAGCCCCAAGTGACTGTCTCCTATCAGGAAGGCTTTGACCTGCTGGATGCTGGGGATGCTGAAGGTGGCTTGGCCTATTTCCAACAGCATCTGGAGCATGGGGTCTCAAGACAGGTACTTGATGGGCTGCTTGAGGCCAGAAGGCAGTTGTCCCAACCGGATGAAGCTATCGCGGAATTGGAACAGCTTCGCAACACTTTCACTGGTAAAGAGGAAGAGATATTGGTTCTTCCGGTTCTAGCATCTGCTTACATGGATAAAAACCTTGAGGTTGATGCTGAGCGCATTTGGCGCAGGGTCAGGGCGATTGACCCCAGAAACCTGGAAGCTTTGTCGTTTTATGAAGATTACCTGCGCTCACGTGGCGATTACCAAAAGCTGTACACGATCCTCCAGTTCGCAATATCAGTTGTGGAATCTGACGAGGAACGTTTGAGAATAGCCCGTGAAATGGCGGTGCTGGCCAGAGACCATCTGCACAATCTGGACCGAGCTATTGACGCCTTGCGCCGCGTTTTGGCGGTTGCCCCCGATGATCCTGACGCACAAGAGGATTTGATTGTCTTGTACGAGATGACCGGCAAATGGCTGGCACTAGTGGAGTTTCATAATGATCGCATCAGGCGGCTTCCAGATGATGCGGTTGATCAGAAGGTTTCAATCCTGTTTGAGCTGATATCCATTTACCAAGACCCAGAACGTCTGGCAAGTCCAGACAATGTTTTGGCTACCTATGCTCGAATTGTTGAGTTATCTCCGACACATGTAGAGGCCCTGGAAACGTTGGCCAAGGGGTATTATGACAGGGAAAGATGGCCGGAATTGCTGCGTGTCTTGCAAAAGAAGGTTATTTTGACACAAGACCCAGCAGAACTATTGGGACTATTTAAACAAATTGCATCCATAGCTATAGACAGGATGTCCAATGAGACACAGGCGATCCCATTTTTGGAGCGCGTGTTGGAATTGAACCCTGATAATCTGGATGTTGTTAGAAGACTAAAGGGAATCTACGAGCGAAAGCATAATCAGGAGCGGCTTTTTGCCATGCATCTTCGGGAAATGGAGATGCTTGAGGGCGAGGCTAAAGTGCCCGTTATTTTGGCTGCCGCTAAGTTGGCTAGGGACCAGTTACTTCGTCATGACGAGGCCTTACGCTTGTATGAGGCTGCCTATCACATAAAGCCGGATCTCAGAGAAATCAGGGAGAACCTGCATCTTTTGTACGCAAGACAGGGCAAATGGCCGCAGTACGTTCAGTTTTTGTCCGAGGAGATTGAAAGGCCAATGCCTGAGCGCCGACGCACCGATCTGATGCAGATAATAGGCGAAATCAGGATGGATCGCCTTGATGACCCAGAAGGCGCTCGCGAAATATTTGAAAAGATTCTTGTAGATGACCCAGATAATGATGTGGCGGCACGTCGCTTGGAGCTGCTTTATCTTGACACTGGTGATCTGGAATCACTGCTTCATGTGTATCGTCTTAAAAATGACGTGCGTACATATGTTTCCGTGCTTACTCACAGGGAGGCAAGGGAGCCTGATATACAGGCCAAGGTTCAGCTAAACCTGTCGGCAGCAAACGTGTGTGCCAAGGATTTGGGTGATGAGGCTAGGGCGTTGACCTTCCTGGACAAGGCTTTTACGCTGGATCCCACCTTAACTAGCATTGGTAATCAACTTCTTGACGCTTATCTGGCGAACGGAAATCTGGCAAAAGCAGCAGAAACGCTAAAAAGCTTGGTTGGGACTGCGGAATCTGATGAAGAGCGCCTGGAACTGGCCATTAAGCGCAGAGATCTACTGGAAAACATGGCCATGCCAAGAGAGGCCATGCTTGCTGGGCTCGATATTCTAAATACTGGCGCAATCGATGCGGAGCTGTTCAACGACACCTTGGATAGGATACGTGCAAGCGCGACTGTTGGTGGTCTTTGGTTTGATTTCGCAAAGGCCTTGGACGAGGCCATCTTGGCGACAGATGACCTTGATCTTCAAAGGGAATTGCTTTTGGAGCAAGGGCTCATTTACGAAGAACGGCTGTTGTACCACGATGAGGCCAGAGACGCCCTTAATCGGGTGATTGAACTGGACCCAAATTGTATCCAAGCATTGGATATGCTTGAGCGAATTGCCTTCCAACAAGAAGACTATGTGGCGATGGAGGTTGTGCTCAGACAACGAGCCGCTATTGTTCAAAATACCGAGGAATTATTTGATCTTACCTTGCGTAGGGGACGCCTTTATGAAGATTTACTTGAGGATGACCTGGGAGCAATCGAGTGTTACTCAAGTTTGTTGGCTGATGACCCCGAAAATCGCGAGGCATTAACAGGTTTGCATCGCACTTTGGAGCGAGCGGAGCGCTTTCCTGATTTGGCCGAGATCATCCAAAAGGAAATCGCGATTAGCCGTAGTTCCAGGGAGGCTGGCAGTCTGAACCTTGAACTGGCGGATATTTATTTAGACAAGCTGCATGATTACGCAAGCGCCATAGATGCTTTGAAGGAGGTTTTAGGGGATGAGCAAAATGAAGATAAGGCCGTTTCAAAGCTAAAAGAGCTGTTTGAAGCTGGAATCAGCAGGGATGTAATTTCAAATATTTTAGCTCCCTACTTCAGGGGCTCTGAAAACTTTGAAGAGCTGTTTTGGTTGTTGGAGGAACGTTCCTCAGATTTGGATGTTCCCGAAGCAAGGTCTGCTTTGTTCTTGCAGATGGCTGACATAAAGCTGAATCTTAATGAAGACTTGGCGGCAGCATTCGATTTTGTTGGAAAGGCGGTAAGCGAAAATCCAACCCCATATTCAGCTTCGAGACTGCTGGAGCTGGCAAAGCAGGCTGACAAAAATCAGGAGGCGGCCCAGATTTTGGCACCTTGGGTTGATGAAAGTGCTACAAAACCCAAAATTAATCCAGAGTTAGAAGCCAGTTTGGCGCGTTCCTTGGGAGAGCTGTACGCACAGGAGTTGGACTCGCCAGAACTTGCGATTCAAGCCTTTGAGAAGGCGTTGCTGATCGGGGGTGAAGTCCAGGATCTGTTGCTGAAAGTCTTGGAGCTAAACCAAAAGACAAATCGTAAAGAAGATGCCTTGTTTGCGTTCGACCGGCTGGCAAATATCGCGGCAGATGATGATGATCAACTGCGCAAGGTGCAACTGGATAAGGCTGAATACGCCAAATCCATCGATGATGTGGCAGTCGCGATAGATACCTTGAAGGATTTGATTGCGTTTCAATCGGATCCTGAAATTGAGGCAGAACTTGCCCGCCTGTACACCGAATCAGAGCGTTTTTCAGAGTTGGCCTCGTTACATGAGGTCCAGATTGAAAGGACCACAGGGGAAAGAAGAATCGATTTGATGATTCGCCTTTCCGACGTGCTAACTGAAAAACTGAATCGTACTGATGCGGCCGCTGATGTGCTTAGAAAAACATTGATAGAGGACCCACACAGCGAAGAGGCC
>DUVQ01000090.1 GCA_012840965.1 Oligoflexales bacterium
AATTCTATTCCCCGGATTCATGTCACAGCTCGGTTGAAATAGCCGCTGATGGAACCGTGATTACGACCTGTAATGATGAGCCCCAAGTCACTTCCCTTACGCTAGCAGACGATGGACAACTGAGCCTAGTCGCGACACATGATTTGCGCAATTACCCGTTCTACGGAAGGAATATCGCGATTGCTCCTGATGGTAAAACTGTCGTAGTTTCAGGGACTCATGAACCTTTGTTTTACGGCAAAGCCCTTAAGCCCGAGCGCCAAAAGGAAGAGCCAGACCCAACCTATCCGCTGTTGGTGCTTGAGATTACCAAGCCAGGTCATGTCAAGATTAAAAGCATGCTGGATGATATTCCACGGATAGTTCAGGCTATGGCCTTTGATAGGACTGGAAAACACGTGTACATGCTTGGTAACAACGGCTATGTGAGTTCGATGCACAAGCCTTTACCCGCACCGGTTTTAGATACGGAAATGGACCTGTTTATGGTCGCAGATATCGAGTCTCCCGGAGTTGTTAACTTTAATCCGGATGTTTTGGTAAACCTTCATCGAAAATCGTCTGATATTTACAGCGGTTTAGACTCGCTGGTTGTTCGTGATGACAAGGCCTGGGTTGGATATGCTAACTATTGGTACGAATACTCCCTCGACCCTGCCTTGGTCAGGTACGTTACCGCTGTTGATCTGAACACATTCGAGGCAAAACGCGTTCCAGCCGACGGCATGGTCGCCGCCTTGGCAAAAGTGCCGCTTACCTCGACGTCGGTCGAGGTACCAGAAGAAACCGCAAGTTGCCAAGGCCATTGTCTTGAGGTTGTCGCAGAAGACCCTCCATTTGGCGTTGGAGGTTTCAACCGCAGTCAGCGATGTTTTTGCGAGCCAGGCTGTGAGGTTTGGGGTGACTGCTGTGCGGACTATGCAGAGGCATGTAGTGCCTGCGAGCTAAACGATTGCAGGGCGGGTCAGACCTGCTTGAACATGGAAAACGGAAGATACGAGTGTGGATGCATACCTGGCACCATTGAGGTTGATGACACTTGTGAGGTTATTGATGTCTGCGGCGCAGAAGGTGGCGAAGCTTTGTGCAAACCGGGAGCCACATGCGTTAACAATTGGATTTTCGGCTACCTATGTATTTGCAACGACCCATTCATCTCTGATGGCCTAGACGGCTGCATGTGTGATCATGGTTATAGGGAGGGGGGCGAAAGCGGGTGCGAAGATATTGATGAATGCGCTGAAGGACTGCACGACTGCTTCGACGACGCTGATTGTGTCAATGTAGAAGGCGGATACATTTGCGCGGGCACCCCTGCTTAAGGGTAGCAGTCTTGTCTCGGTCGTTTGATGCCATCGTTAGAAACATTGCTTGGATTTTTTGCCGCTTCATTGGTGCTGGCTATAAGTCCTGGCCCAGATAACTTGTTTGTTTTGACCCTTTCCACTGTTCATGGGCGTAAGGCTGGGCTTATTGTGACTTTGGGGCTGTGTACTGGATTGATGGTGCACACGTTGGCCGTGACCTTTGGAGTGGCCGCCATTTTCCAAGCCTCTGACCTTGCCTTTATGGCCCTGAAGTATTGTGGTGCCGCGTACTTGCTTTACCTTGCCTGGTTGGCGTTTAGGGCCAAGGATGTTG
>DUVQ01000091.1 GCA_012840965.1 Oligoflexales bacterium
TACGATTGCTAACGTGTACGTTTATCCTTTTGGCCCGGACGGGCCGCTGCGCGGCCTTCATGTCAGCTAAAAGACGTCGGGTCCCGGCAACTCCCGATAGCGCCCTCCAGGATTGCCCCCGGACCATGTTGCAGGGTGCCCTCTCGACCTCTTTTTAGCTCCAAATCCTGCAGACCAGCACAAACGTCTCCCTGTTCCTGTCCCTAGCCCCGTTCCTGCCCCCGTCCCCGCCGGAAGCGCCATGTTTTTAGGTCATTTTTGATTGACATGATTTTGTGTCGGGGGTAGCTTTTGAAATCGGAGCGTTCAAGCGCTGGTTTTGTCGTGGCGGTGCGTTGGCTTGGGCCTGATTTCGTGGAGGATTTTCATGTTTAAAAGATCCTTGGCTTTGTTTGCAGTGGTTTTCGTTGCATGTGGTGGTGGTAGCCAGCCCAATGATAGCTGTCTTGGGGGTGACTGTGGTGAACATGACGCTGTCGATCCGTGCTCTGGCGTTGATTGTGGTGACTTTGGTACCTGTGTAGTAAGCGATTCTAATGAGGCCTCGTGTAAGTGCGACGATGGGTATTATTGGGATGGCAGCAGTTGTATCGATTATTTTGATCCTTGCTCTGGCGTTGACTGTGGTGAGCATGGTACCTGTGTAGTAGGCGACTCCAACGAGGCTTCGTGTAAGTGCGACGATGGGTATCGTTGGGATGACAGCAGCTGCGTTGCCACTGTTGATCCGTGCTCGGGCGTTGATTGTGGTGAGCATGGTGCCTGTGTAGTAGGCGACTCCAATGAGGCTTCGTGTAAGTGTGACGATGGGTATAGTTGGGATGGCAGCAGCTGCGTTGCCACTGTTGATCCGTGCTCGGGCGTAGATTGTGGTGAGCATGGTACCTGTGTAGTAAGCGACTCCAATGAGGCCTCGTGCGAGTGCGACGATGGGTATCACTTTGAGGGCTCCGAGTGTGTGATGATCGATCCTCTCTTTAACAATTGCGCAGGCGGCTGGTGTTTGATCCCGGCTGGCAGCTTTGAAATGGGGTCTCCAGATACCGAGCCATGCCGCGAGGCTCATGAAGGGCCAGTTCATTCGGTTACGATTACGAGTTCGTTTTACATGAAGCAGACCCATGTGACCCAGGCAGAGTGGAGGGCAAAGATGGACAACGACCCATCGACATTCACTGGCTGTGATGACTGCCCTGTGGAAAAGGTCAATTGGTTTGAGGCCGTTTCGTACGCGAATGCTCTTTCGACTTCCAAGGGCTATGACACCTGTTATGAGATGACTGGCTGCGAAGGTAAGGCGGGTGAGGGGTTAAGTAAATGCACGGTAACCTTTAAAGGCCTTGATTGTGAAGGTTATCGTTTGCCGACCGAGGCAGAATGGGAGTATGCCGCCCGAGCTGGTACTACGACTGCATATTGGATAGGCAGCAACATTGGCGATGGAGGGGAAGGTGTGTGTGGTGGGGGTGATCCATTGGGAACTTTGCTGCCAGGTGCAGGTTGGTATTGGTTTAACTCGGAAAATAGACCCCATCCTGTTGCACAATTGCAAGCAAATCCGTGGGGGCTGTACGATGTTCACGGTAATGTTTACGAATGGGTAAATGATTATTATGACTCTAACTATTACGGCGAGTGTTCTGAGGGCTGCAATGACCCATTAGGACCAGACCCAGGTACCGGTAGGCGCGTTTACCGTGGAGGCTGTTACATTGGCGACGCCAAGTTCCAAAGGTCAGCTTACCGCAACTACAGTCTGCCTAACTACAGTATCGGCTGCATAGGCTTCCGGCTAGTTAGGACGGTGCCCTAAGTCCCCTGATGCTGTGCCCCTGTGGCCTGGCGACAGCGCAGCGAAGTCGCCGTTGGCCAACGGGGAAGCCCCAACTTTCGCATCTGCAGCGTGACACCCCAAAAATCCCACCATTTCATCATAAAGACTGACTATTGCCATGTTTTGGGGGCTGGGGGGTGATATTTGGCGTTTGCTTTTATCTTGCATTGACCTGTTTTTGACGCTAGGATTGACGCTGTGTGTCAATTCTTTGACACGATTGGTCTTTTACTGGGGGTAGGTTATGGCTTTGAAAGATTTTTATAAGGGGAAATCTGCCCTTATTACTGGGGCTTCCTCGGGTATTGGTAAGGATTTGGCTTTGTTGTGGGCTTCTTGGGGCTGTAATGTCGCCTTGGCTGCCAGACGGGGCGAATTGCTTGAAGAGGCGGCCGCGCAGTGTCGAGCCATGGGTGTTGATGCCGTGGCTTTGTCTGCGGATGTCAGCAACAGAGCGGCGATGGAGGCCATCAGGGACCAGCTGATTGAGCGCTGGGGCTTTGTGGACCTGGTGATTGGTAATGCTGGGGTTGGTGGGCTCAATCCTGGGCATGTCTTTGATTTGGATATCCATAAAAAGACCGTTGAGATCAATTTGATTGGATTGGCAAATACAGTTGTGCCGTTCATCCCATCAATGGTCGAAAAGCGCCAGGGTGTGCTGGTGGGCGTTTCAAGCCTTGCCGCCTTTAGAGGGCTGCCAAAGGCCGGTTCCTATTCGTCGACCAAGGCAGCGCAGGCGCGCTTGATGGAGAGCCTGAGGGTGGACCTTCGTGGTTATGGGGTGCATAGCATGTGCATCCACCCTGGGTTTATCGAGACGCCAATGACCGATCACGACGATTTTACTATGCCTTTTATGGTGCCAGTCAGAAAGTCGTCGATCCTTATCTCCAAGGCTATCGCCAAAAAGAAACGGGTTTATTTGTATCCTTGGCCAATGAAGGTTTTGACTTTCTTTAATCGAATCATGCCTTGCTGGCTGTATGATCGCTTAATGCCTCGAATTTCAGGTCAAAAGGACGATATTAAGCCAAAGCTTCTGTGAGTGCGCTTTAGGAATAACTGATACGAGTGGGTGCAAATGGAAACAGCAATTGAATGGACATTTAGGTTCGTGATCTATGCCATGACAGGCATGGCTTTGGAGACCATTTTTGCGGTTGATGGGATTGAAAGGGTTGCAGCTACAAAGATTGAACGAAGAGTGCCCAAAAAGTACTTGGAAGGCTTTGTCAGTCTCTACATGATTCCACTTCACGGTCTAGGAATGCTCTTTTTGTTTGAGTGGGGCAGGGGGGTTACCAGGGAATGGTTTTGGTTACTCCGCTTTGTTTGGTGGTCTGTGATGATTACCTTCATGGAAGTCTTGTGGGGCGTGTTTTTGAAAAAGGTCATCGGATTTTATCCTTGGGATTATTACGCGAAGTCCAAATTCAAGGTTTTTAAAAACGGATACACCATGTGGACCTTGGTACCTTTGTGGGGGCTTACAGGATTGGTTTTTGAACACTGGTCAGACCTGCTGATTCACTTGTCACCTTTTGTTTCCCAGTACTTTCTTGGGTGATTCCAGTCTTTGTTTCAAGCGACAGTCAGTTGGATGATTTTGAAAGGGGAGGGTGGTTTTAGGATCAGCCAGCCAAACCGTCAAGCGCCTCTTTTAGGCCGTCATAAAGCGCTTTAATTTCAGCTGGTTGCCAGTCTTCGCGTTCTTTTCGCACGAAGCTGGTTAAATCGTGACGGTTGTCCAATCTTGCAATTGGCAGATAGAACTTCTCATCACCCGACTGGATGCAGATTGTGTTGGGGCGACCCGAGTTGTTCACCAAGTATTCCATGTCGTCCAGACCATAATCTCCAAACATGACCGCCTCTGGGACGCCATGATGCAAGATGGACCCTGGATCGTTTGGATCGGTACGTGCAATGTTTTTACGCCTGGATTCTTCAGGGGTGACCCAGATATAAAGGACTTTGGCCCTAGACAGGATGTTCTTTGATAGCTGGGCCAACGAATGTTGATACCCAAACGGTGCCGGTAAGGGCAGGTCAGAGCCATCAGGGCCACCTCTGGCAAACTCAATGACGATAGTTTTGCCATCAAGGTCTGTCCATTCGGCTTCCAGCTTCTTGATCAGTTTCGCACATTCTTCGTTAAGTGCCTTTTTTAACAATTCCTGGAGGTTAGCTGGTAACTGGCTGATCCTGGGTTCAAGCCCTGCCGCCACAGATGCCTTATCAATCCGGTCGAACAGATGAGTCGCCGCACAATCGCCTTTAAAGGGTTTTTGGGTAACCAACTGCTCGTAATCTTCGTTTAACAGATTGATTAATGTTCCCCAGTCCTTTGGTTGGGCAAAGGGGCGGTCGTTGGCCTGGAAAAACATCCCTTTCTCCCCGGCTCCAGTCAAAACCTCGTCGATTCGTCTCATGGTGTGAACATAAGGATAGTCGTCCAATTGAACGGTCGGGCCCATGTGAAAATCGTTTTTATAGACTTCCGGCGTTTGGCTTGCCAGGAAGGTACGCACTTCGGATTTGCCAGAAGCTGGTAGTGCAAGTAATAAAACGGTATCCAACAGTTTCGCCATAATTAACTCCTTGTTCAAAGAATGAGCCCAAAATTCAGGCTAGACACTATATTGGCACGTCAAAGCCTGTTTAATCAAGTCACTGGGTGATTCCCAATCGACTGGCGAGCATTTCAAAAACTCCATGGCCTGAGGCATTTAGCGGGCCTTGGTTGGTTTTTGCCTGGACCTCTTTTTTTATGAAGAAATCCCAGATCGCCTGCCTTGCTTCGATTTGCTTGTTTTGCAGCGTTAAAGACCAAACCAGATACAGGGCGGTTGTATCGTTGCGTACATTAAGCGCCAATGCCTTGGCAAGGGGGCGGCTGGCAGTTTCCCACAAACCGGCTTCAAACCTGGTTGTTCCAAGTTGTGCCCAACCTTTTGCCTGTTGTTCTGGACTTTCGCATTCAATCAGCAACCTTGCCTGCTCATCCAAGTCGTCAGGGATCATCTTTGCGGCCATCATATGACGCACGGCTCTTTGCATTTCAAGGGTGTCTGCAAACTGCAGGCCCATCATTTGCCAGTAGCCAGCGAGGCGTTGGATGTTTTCTTTGTTTTCTGGGTGGTTTCGCAAGAAAACTTCGGCGTCTGGTCCTGTGTAAACCAAGATCCACTTGCTGTAATCCCAATCTTTTAACGGAAACATTGGAGGTGGAAATACAACAATATCAAAGGGGTATTCGGCGTAAAGTTCGTCCAGGCGCTGGGCCCTTTCCCATGGTCGATGGGCGGCAACCATCAAGTCTCGTTCCCGCATCGTGAAATTGCCGCGTCCGTCGGAAAAAACCTTGCAGTCCGGGAACAGATGATAAAGCAAGTGCCCACCCCAGGCTGAAAGATGAAATACCCGCCCAGTAAGGCCCATCCGAACCATTGCCTTGACTGCTTCATCAGGGTAAATCCCAGGCTGGTTGTCGTGCTTCATGTCCTTGATAGCAGCTGCCAGCCCGCGTCTTTCGATGGTAACGGATTGATTGTAGGCGGCCCAACCCAAAAATAACGCGACCAAAAGGGACACCACGATAAAGCTTCGTTTGCTCAAAAATGGCGTGATTTCATTGCGATAGTAGCCAAAAAGAGCCGTCAATGCGACCAGATCCAAATAGCCAAATCTGGCGCTCCTAGTCGCTATAAAGGTCATTACAAAGGCCAGCACCATCAACCCCACGTCACCTGTGGGTTTTTGCCTTCTAACCAATTGTAATGTCAAATGAATCAGGCCAAAGCCAGCCAGCAAAAGGACTACATAGGGGACCGTTCCACAGATGAAATGGCTTGGAGTGATGGGGCCTGTAAGCTCAGACAGCAGATACGCAGTTGGTGGCGCCCATTCTGGGATCAATGGGGCGCTTACCTCCATCATGGCGTGCGCGGTCCATACCCCCCTAAGAAAGCTTGGCATTGGCAGCATTACCAAACCGCTGGTCAGGCCAAGCCAAAATGAATAGGTCATGCGGTGCCAAAGTTCGGGGGTGCGTCCGCCAACAAACCATCCGAGCAAACGGCCGGCAAATACCGCGACGAATGCCACTGGTAAAAAGACAGCGCCTCCAGCATGAACATTGGCCCAGATGGCGGCGACAAGGCCAACGACGACGAATTCCCACCACTTTGGCAATCCTCGTTCCCTTGACGCACCGCCAAAGATGAAGGGCAGCAGGATGGCCAGAAAGAAAAAGTTAAAGGCCTCTGGGCGGACTCTAAGGCGGTCCAACGACAAGGCGACCAGTAACATGACAAAGGCGATTACAAGGCTTTTTTGGGGCAGATAGCGCCTCAAAAATAAAAACCAGGCCACAAAAGTGCCCAGGAACAAAGCGGTGTGCAAGCCGCGAACAGCCCAAAAACCAATATGCGAATCCAGTTCATAGGTTATTACTTCGTAAAGCCACTGAAACGAAGACCAAGCCCTTGAAGGGTCGGTATAAGCAAAGATGTCGGTACTTGGCAGTCGCCCATTTTCGACTATCCATTTGCCTGCGGCGATGTGCCAAAAGATGTCTATATCCCAGTTTGGACGATGGGCCAACAGGAACACAAATCCCATCAAAAAGACCACAAAGATTGCATTTCCAAGTTGCTGCAACCGTGGCATCAGTTTCTCCAAAAACTCTGTTTAACCAGGCCCACTAACGAGGGCCACTAACGAGGGCCAAAAAGGTCGGTTCCAACCCTGACAGTCGTAGCTCCTTCCTCGATGGCGACTTCAAAGTCAGCTGACATTCCCATGGACAATTGGCTTAAGGTGTCGCTGTCGCTGATGGATAGCTTGGCCCTGAGCTCATCACGTTTTTCACGCAGGGATCGAAAGTACGGGCGTGTGGCCTCAGCCGTGTTTGCAATTGGTGGGACACACATTAATCCGGCAAGTTTAAGATTTGGAACTTCCAAAATCTGGCGACACAAGTCGGCCGCTTCTTTGGGGTGGCAGCCAGCCTTTTGCTGTTCATCGCCAACGTTTACTTCCACAAACACTTCAAGGGGTTGGGTGGCGCGTTTGGCCAGTTCCTTAATCAGGGATGGACGGTCAACCGTTTGAATGCCTGAAACGACTGGAATTAAGGAGCGGACTTTGTTTGTCTGCAGCCCGCCCAAAAAGTGCCATCGCGGGGCAATATTTGCGTCGGCCACTAATTTGGCTTTTGCCACAAGCTCTTGCGCGTAGTTTTCGCCAAAATCGACCAGGCCAGCTCTGTAGGCGGCAATTATCTCGTCAGCATCACGAGTTTTGGAGACTCCGATCAGACGGATGCTTGCCGGGTCGCGTCCGCAGCGGTGACATGCTTGGGCGATGCGCTGCCTGATTGCGCTTAATCTGGTGGTTATATCTGTGGACAACAAAAACTGCTCCTAAGAA
>DUVQ01000014.1 GCA_012840965.1 Oligoflexales bacterium
TCCAAACGGTAGGTGACTGGATTTCCAGCAAACATCTTGGCTATACCCTGTTGAATTTTCGGCAGTTTTTCGATCACGCCATCGCGATCATGCAGACGCTTGGACTTAAAAACCGCACTTAAGCTAAAACCATCACCTGACATACTAACATCGTACTTGGTGTGGTACTTGTGGCCGGCCTTGCTGTCTGTAGCCAAGTCAGAAGGCTTCAGCTCAATCTGGTCTGTAAGGGCCAAAGGCTTTGTACGACTGCCAAAAAATGCACGGGTAACCGTTTCGCCACCAAACTTCTTATCAAGTTGCATGGTGATAAACGCCAACGTGTAGTTCGGCGCGAAGTAACGCACTGTCCACCAACGCCTTGACCACTCGGAAGTTAGGCGGTTGTTCACCATGTGGTCCAGGTAGCCGGCGCCCTTCATGCGAACGGTCTTGCCCTCCCAGGTCATCTCGGCCTCAAAGTCACCACGAGGCATGTGGATGAAGTGATAGAAGTATCTGTTTTTCTTATCGTTTAAGAAGGTCTTCCCATCATAAAACTTGTACCCGGTCGGATACCAACCCCTCATCGTCAGGTCCAGTTTCATGTCGTTGTCATCGATCTTAATCGTCAGGTTGCGCCCCTTTAAGGTCATTTCATTAGGGCCAATCTTGATCATGCCCTTCGACGAATCGTCGCTAAAGTCACCCACCTTGTGCTCGGCGGACCAGCTTTTGGCCTGCTCGCCAGGAAATGTGATCGACATGCTCAGGCCAGAGCTTCCCTCAACCACGCCAATATTGGTCAACAAAAAGTTGATGTAGATGAGATGACCTTCAGTTGACTGCAAAATCGCGGTCCAGCTCTCGGTGTAGTACTTGGCCTTGTGCTTGTGCCGCATGAAATCCTTGGTGGTAGTAGCACGCATTGCCTCGCCTTCCGAGTTGACGATCACCTTCGCAGCGGCGTTAATCGGGATAAGCGCGGCAATTAGAACGATAGCTGTCAGCAAACGTTTCATTTTTTCTCCTTTGATAAAAGGCCAGGGAATTCTACAGATTGAGCTCCTACTTTGCTGTCACCGTGCACCCCTTAGCCGTGAAAGTGCCACTAAACACCCACGAATCCATCTCTGAATCGCCGTCCATGTCATTATCAGGATCTACATTCTCCATGGTCGTAAGGATCTCGTAGAGTGAGCCAACTAGGACATGGGTGTTTTTGGCATCCTCAACGGTCAGGAGTCCTGCCAGCATGCCGTCAGCTATCTTTGATCCATCTGGCGATATCTTGCCAGTAAGAATGACATTGCTGATCGGAATGGATATAGGGTCACCACCTTCCATTGGAATTGTCACAGTGAATTTCGCCACTGGACTGTTGAAGGCAAATGCGCCCGATGCAGCAACAAGGGTTGCATCAACAGTAGAGGCCCCATCACCAAAGCTGTAGCCTGACTCTGACTTTTCCCCAGCACCAAATAAAAGCGTCAGGATGCCGGTCTCCCGGTCGTCATCCTCAACGGACAGCAGCACGTTTATTGTGCCCTTGTTCATCTCGGTCTTGATCGTATCGTTCACCAGATCCCTGAAGTTAACCAGCGGATCACCAAGCACCAGTGTGTCCATCACCCAGGATTTGCCTGTAAAACTTGCGGAACCACCCCCACCCCCTACGCAATTGCAGGTGCACTCAACGGGCTCCTTGTCCTCCTGGTTCCCCTTAAACAAAGGCTGTCCAGGCACGGCACCGGTCCCAATGTTTGTGTAGTACTCGTCAATTCCACAGGCTGTAAACAGGCCCAACACCACCAAACAGGCCATCACGTGCATCGAAGCTCTCATCACTTCCCCTCAACAAGACCCGCCAACGATTATAGGCGCTTTAAAACTGAAGCAAACTGTTTTTTGACACCAAAACTCGAAACAGTGCGTTTGTGAATTAAACCGCTTTTGCCAGGTTTGCGGCGACAAAGTCCCAATTTACTAGTTTTGCCAAGAAGGTTTCTATGTACTTTCCGCGAGCATTTCGGTAATCAACGTAGTACGCGTGTTCCCAGACGTCGATTGTCAGCAGTGCGACTTGACCGTGTTTCATTGGGAGGTCGGCGTTTGCGGTTTTGGTGACCTTGAGCTTGCCATTATCGAACACAAGCCAGGCCCAACCTGAACCAAACTGGCCTAACGCTGCGGCGGTGAATTCCTTGACGAAGGCATCAAATGAACCAAAGTCGCGATCAATGGCCTCTGCAAGCGCACCTGTTGGCAAGCCGCCTCCGTCCTTTTTGACGCAGTGCCAGTAAAACGTGTGGTTCCAAACCTGTGCGGCATTGTTGAATACCGCGCCGTCAGACGCCAGAATGATTTGCTCCAGGGTCATTGAGGCCTCAGGCTTTCCAGCAACCAGCCCATTTAGGTTGTTCACGTAAGTGGCATGGTGCTTTCCATGATGAAAGTCAAGCGTTTCAGCGCTAATGAATGGTTCCAAAGCAGTCTTTTCAAATGGCAAATCAGGCAAAGAAAACGGCATGTTCTAGTCCTCCTTAGTTACAGCGGCTACACTATAAAACATCAGCAGGAGAGATATCCCCTGACAGTAACAAGTAAAAGACTCCGGACCACATGAAGTCTGTCGCCCCAAGGCCAGCGCCTGTTTGCGAATTGTAGTACTCGCGTGGAGTTTGCTCCACGGCAATCATCGCCAGCGTAGATGACCTAAGGGCTAAAGCCTCCTGCTCCAGTCCGTACTGCTCAAGCGCCCAGATAACGAACGCATTGGTGACAATCCAAACCGGTCCACGCCAGTAGTCTTCAGGGTTGTACTCCTTCGAGGTAGACGACACAGTTGGAACCCCATAGGGGACCTTAAGGTAAGACGGGTCTGATAAATGTGCAGCCATCGCCGCGGCCTTGGATTCGTCAGCAGCGCCAACCAGCAAGGGCAAAAACGAAACAGGTGTAATTACGCGTACAAATGGATCCTCTAAAGAATCATCAATTCGGCGGTCGTAAAACATCTGGTCAGTATCGTCCCAGAAATTGTTGGCCAAATCATTAACCCGCCGTTCGGCTTCAGCCTTAAAGAGCCTCTCATCCGCCTTAAAGCCGAGGTATTGCGCCATTTTTGCCAGTAACAAAGCGTCAAACGCCATCCACGACTGAAGGTCAACACCTTCCACCGCGCCATCGTCAAAGCGTGGAGAGGTGTCCATCCCAGAGTTCAATCCGTCCCACTCGCTGCGACCATCGCCATCACTGTCGTTATCTGTTGCAATCCACTTGTGATAAGCAACCAGTGAATCGTAGACTTCATCAATGAAATCGTGGTTGCCTTCCTTGACTGACAGGACCAGCGCGGCCCAAGTCAGCGGCCCTGGAGGCTGAAATCCTGGGCCAACTTCATGTGCCCATATCTCACGCGCAAGCCGTCCATCTTCAGCTTGATTATCAATCATCAAGCGTACCTGCTGGCGGCCCAACTCTCGGGCATCTGCGTTACCATGAGCAAGCATTACCGCCGTAAAAGCGCTATCCCACAGCCAGACACCTCGAAAATAGTGCCTTTTGCTTGGCACAACTGCTGGTCTGGTCCAAGCGGACCCCCAGGGTCTGGCAGTGTTTTCCCAAGCGATAAACCACGACATTACGGCCATCTGGTCGTTAAAATCTGAAACGGGTGCGTTCGTAAACCAATCGATAAGCTCCAATCGAGTCAGTTTAAGGGCAGCATCAAAAACTTCTGTGTCCGGAGGCCATTCAATGTCATAGGGAGACCTTCCTCCAGAAGAGTCGTCATCATCGATACATGACGCGACAGCATTATTTATCTCTATGAACCAGTTTTCGTGCATCCTGAACGACACGACAGAGCTGACTTGGGCGTCTAAAACCACCGACCAGCAACGTCCGTCAATGGCCGGACTAACCTTGGGCACGATCTCGACAAATGTATCCCTGGTCTCCTTTTGCTCGCCGCCCCAAAACGAAAACAGCTGTATTTCCTGCTCAATGAATACCAAGCCTGAGTCTTTTGAAACGGTCGAATCGACGAAGCCCTGTTCATTAATTGCGCATCCACGGATGGGTACGTCTGGTAACGCCCAGTCGTTTGAAACAGTGACGCGTACCGCAATATCGGAGTAAGACATGTAAGCTATTTCCAGTGTAATCTCGCCTGCAGCACACTGGTAGACCTGAACGATGGCATCAGGGTTCCAGACTCGCGATTTGACTTCGCATTCAAGCTCGTCGGCAGGCTCAAGCAATGGAGCCAGAACTGGCTTGTACATCCCAAAATGAGACAACAAGTCCGAGTATTGCCTGGCATACAGGGCGTTATCCGGAGATTTTCCACCTGATGTGGCCTCGACATATGTGTGGGCCCCACGTCGGCTTAAAAATGACAAATCCCGACCTTCAAGGGCTGCAATATTTTTTACATCGCTGCGAAAACAGCCAACACAACCGACAGCGCAAAGTGTGGCCAAAAGGAGCACGGTTTGAAAACGGAAATCACACGCCACCTCAGTCTACCTCCAAACTGACAAATCCTTGTCAACATCAACGAGCAAGCCTAACCCGAATGCCACCTAATGTTAACCCCAATCATGTCCAATTTTTGAGTAAACTTGTCCCTGGGGTGCACTGTTTGTTAGCCTTGAGGTCAAAAAATGCGAAACAATCAGCGTGGACAGTTTGAAACATCCTCTGGCACCTGTGGTATAGCTTGGTCATCAGTCGGTATTACCGAGCTTCGCTTGCCTGGCGACCCGAAAATCTCTAAATGGCCTCAACTAGGGGACGCGTGTCCAGCTTTTGTGGCACAGGCTGTAAAAGCCGTGGCTGGATACTTTGCAAATGGGCAAGAGGATTTGGCGAGCATTCCGGTGGATCTTGCAGGTCTGCCGCCGTTTTTGAAAAAGGTGCTGCTATTGGCCAGAGACATAAGGCCTGGAGAAACGGTCAGCTATAAAGGGCTTGCAACTTTAGCAGGCAGCCCTAATGCCGCACGTGCGGTAGGTCAAGCTATGGCCAGGAACCCAGTCCCGTTGCTGGTTCCTTGTCACAGAGTGCTTGGGAGCGACAAAAGCCTGCATGGGTTTTCAGCTGCTGGTGGGACACTTACCAAACAGCGGCTGCTCGAATTGGAAACTCGCTTCACAAAAAAGTTGTGAAACTGTTTTGAGTTTTATCTTGTATCTAAGTACCTTATGGTCAATAATCAACAAACGCACGCCTCGACTTTACATTCCATCAGGGGGCGGGTGACTGATAGTTGGGGGTATCATGAATATCAAGGTCTTGCCTATTTTTGCGGTATTAATCATTGGATTAGGTAGTTTTGGCGCTTGTTCTGGTGGTACTGCGCCAGGGAATTTAAACGACGATAGCACAGTGGCCGATGAGGACACTATTTCAGGGAATGAGAATCCAGCAGACGATGACACTGGAAATCGTGAAGAAATACCAGCAGATAACGATAAAGGCAACGAACTGCCTGACGGTGATGGCGATATCATCGTTGGCGGCAAGGACAACGAACCAGGCGTACCGGCTTCGTGCAGTACCGACAAAGATTGTCCAGATGACTGGCACTGCTGCACCAGCTTCATGGGTGGTGGGACTTGTAAACCCAAAGACGAAGAGTGCGGCCAAGGCGGTTTCTTCAATCCTTGCACTACCAATGACGACTGTGGTGGAACCGACATTTGCTGCGATCTCTTTGGCGAGATGAAGACCTGTATGCCGGCAGAGCTGTGCCCCGGGGAAGCTGGTGGATGCGAAACCGACGAAGATTGCACTGCACCAGGACAGGTCTGCTGCAAGTTTGGAGAAATGGCTGAGACGCCGACGTGTATGGCAGAAGCCATGTGCCCAAAAAACTGCACATCCGACGAAGATTGCCTGCCCAACCAGGAATGTTGTGATTTGAAAGACAATATGGTTTGCCTGGACATTGGTCAGTGCCCACAAAGATGCAACCACTCCTCTAAGGAGTGCTCCCTTGGTCAAGTCTGCTGTGACGCTGGCGATGATTTGCTGCTTTGTGTCAGCCCGTCCGAATGCCCAGGTTCAGTATCCTGCCCTGATGCTGAGCACATTTGCACCAACAGTGAGGGCAAACCAGACGGCAAGGAATGCTGCGAGGTGCCTGAACTTGGATTTAGGTGCGTTGGAAGCGGTGGCTGCGGTGATTGGGGCGCTTGCACGGTTGACACCGACTGTCCAATAGGCCGTGAATGCTGCGAGCTTGATTCTGGCATGATCTGCGTTCCAACTGGCGCTTGTCCAGATCAAAGCTTGGATCTTCCGGAATGCTCTGTCCACAGCGATTGCACTGGCACCGACGAGATTTGCTGCTTGGTTCCTGAACAGGGAACGTACTGTGCCAAGAAAAGCGACTGTCCAAGCAACTGCCTTGATGATTCAGACTGCTCACAGGGCATCTGCTGTAAAAAACCTGGGGCTGCCGCAGGGTGTATGACCGAGGCCGAGTGTAAGGTTGGCGATTCATGCGACAGTGATGCCGACTGCGGTGAAGGCAACAAGTGTTGTGAACTTGGCGGGTCCAAGACCTGTATGCCTGGAGACCAGTGCATTGGCAGTAGCTGCCAAACTGATGCAGATTGTGATGAAGGCTCGGCATGCTGTGACCTGTTTGGCATGCGCATGTGTTTTCCAGGGGGGTGCCCCTTTTAAAAACTCACATACCGGAGGTGTTTATGAACCCCAATCGCATTTTCGCTGTGCTGGTGTTGGTTTTAGTTGCCTGCGGTAATTCAGATTCGGATGGAGACCTTGCGGACGTTAAAGACGCTTGGGATTCATCCAATCACCCCACAACGGACATAACTGACGTTGCAGACACGGACGATCCTGGCCTAGAGGAGCGGGATCATACGGACTTGCAACCGGCCGATCCGTTTGAGGCAGAGCTTGAGGACCCACAGCCGCAGTGCACCACAGACTATGACTGCAAGCCTGGCGAAGTCTGTGGTGACGGTGGTGCATGCCAGCCGTGTGAGCCTAACGATAGCCTTGAGATTTGTGACGGCCTTGATAACAACTGCGATGGCGTCGTTGACGAGGGCTGTGACCAAGACAACGACGGCTACTGCGACAGTTTAAAACAGGTCGTCAAGCTTCCAAATGGCAACTGGCCTGCGGTGTGTCCACGTGGGCCAGGTGACTGTGATGACACAAACCCGGATATCAACCCAGGCGCCACCGAGGTTTGTGGCTCGGTTGATACCAACTGTGATGGACAAATCCCAAAGATGAATTTTGCAGCACCACAACTTATCCGCCGGGCCGATCCCATGACGGCCTATCCAGCTATGACCATTGCCCCTGATTACACTTCCGGTTCCTTCCGTTATGCCGCGGTGTGGCAGGAGGAATTGGCAGAAACTGCAGTCATCAAGTTTGCCAGAATAAACATGAATACAGGCGCCGCATCTGAACCAATAATGATTTCAGCGCCTGGAAAATCGGTTTTTGCCCCGTCCATAGCCTGGGATAGTGAAAGTAAAACCTTTGGAGTTACCTGGTTTGAAGAAACAAATGAGGGTTTCTATGAGGTGGTTTTTACCCACTTGGACAGCGATGGCACGCCACTTGGTCGGGCGTTTGTGATAGGGCGGGGCTATCCATTTGAAAGAGTCACCATTTTTGCGGCTGACGGTCACTTTGGGATGTTTTATTGGTCAGACCTGGGCATATGGGCGTCGCACTACTATGCGGCCTTTAACGTCAGCACCAAAATGGTATCTGAACCGGTGCTGCTTGAGTTTCCGTTCCAACAGTTTGAGTATGAAACCTCCCTGATTCCCATTGAAAATCGCTTGCTTATTATTTGGGCAGATAGTTATGAGACCTACATGGTTGGACAACTGCGAGTGTCTAACGGTCAGATCGTCGAGCCGTTTGTACAGCACCAAAACCCTAACGGACTGGATGGAGTGCTCGCTTCCAAGTTTTACGTCATCCGCGACGAACTTCATGGGCTGCTTTTAAATGACAGCACTCTTGTGCACACCAAGTTGAATGCGGTTGAGATGCAAGATGATTTAACGGTCGTTGCCTCAAACGCCGTGCTAGGTCACGGTCGTTTTCATATGGAAGGCGTGTTGGCTGATAGCTTTATAATACTGTATCAAGACACTGATGACTTCATAAAACTGTTGAAATTCAATGACTTCAATCACATTCCAGAACCAAAAAATTTGTTTACTGTGGACTTATCACTCGATTTTTACAAGGGCATAAAGTACTTCTATGACGGCATGATTCAAAGCATTCTGCTTGTCCACCAGTTCGATGCTGCGATGTTTTTTGACTTTTTCACCGTCACGCTTACCGGTTCAGTCACCAATAAAAGCCCCGTTTATCAGGAGGCGACTGCACAACTGTATGATGCGGATTTTATGGATGCTAGTTATGACGGTGACAACATAACTATTTTACAGGCACAACCAGGTATTCCCGAGGTTTTTGAA
>DUVQ01000092.1 GCA_012840965.1 Oligoflexales bacterium
CAGAGACAGGCGGCGACGGGCAATTGCCCGGGCTAATGAGGAGCGGGGGCAGGGACAGGGGCAGGGACAGGGACAGGGGCAGAAGCAGGGACAGGAACAGGAGCAGGGACAGGCTCAGGAGCAGGCTCAGGAGCAGGTGCAGGGACAGGCTCAGGAGCAGGCTCAGGAGCAGGTGCGGAAGCAGGCCCAGGGACAGGAGCGGGGGCAGGAGGATGTGCCTGGTGGGGAATTGGTTGTGGGGGACGCCAATAAGCCCAAGACTGAACAGGAAAAGGTCAAAGCCGCCGCCAAAAAGGTGACTAAGAAAGCTGCTAGCGATGTTGCAGCAAAACAGCGGGGGTCCGCTAGGACTAAAGAAGCCGCTGAAGATAAGGCTTTGCGCAAACCTGCGCGTAAAACTGCCACTCGCAGCTCAGCCAAGAAACAACCTAGTGAAAAGCCAGACGACAAGGTTGTTGACCCAAATAAACAAGACAAGACCAGTAAAGGAGATGTCGATGCTTGATATCAGATTGGTGTTAGAGAATCTCGAAGAATTTGCAAATAGGCTTGCAACTCGTGGAGGTAATATAGATTTATCGCCACTGAAGGATCTTGCTGCAAAACGGCGTGATTTGGTTACCACACGAGACACTTCCAGGGCCGACCAGAAGCGGCTTAGTGATGGCTTTAAACAGCCTGGCATTACTCATGAAGACCGCGAGAAACTGCGAAATGAAAGCAAGGAGATTGGTGCAAGAATTTCCGAACTGGAGGCTCAACTAGCCGAAGTTGAGGCCTCAATTGAAGAGATTTTGCTAAACACTCCAAACGTCCCTCATGAAAGCGTTCCTGTGGGTGCGTCAGCAGATGACAATGTTGTTGTAAGAAGCTTTGGTGAGCCTCGGGAATTGCCCTTTGCTGGCTTGGAACACTGGGAGCTTGGTGAAAAGCTTGGCATCCTGGATTTTGAGGCCGCCCGAAAGATAGCCGGCTCAAGGCAGGTGGTCTACAGAGGTGCAGGAGCTCGTCTTGAAAGGGCCGTTGCAGCCTTCATGCTTGATTTACACGTCGCGGAACATGGATATACCGAGATTTTACCCCCATTTATGGTAAACGAGGCAAGTATGACAGGTACTGGCCAGCTGCCAAAATTCAGGGAGGAACTTTACATTGCGACTGATGACATGTTTTTGATTCCAACTGCTGAAGTTCCCGTAACAAACCTGCATCGCGACGAGATTTTGGAGGCATCGCAACTGCCCATTAATTACGTGGCCTACTCTGCCTGTTTTCGCCGTGAGGCAGGTTCCTATGGCCGTGATGTTAAAGGGATTACCAGAGTTCATCAGTTTCAGAAGGTCGAGTTGGTAAAATTTACCACACCTGAAACCTCTTACGAAGAGCATGAAAAGCTGGTTGCCAATGCCGAAAAAGTATTGCAGTTACTGGAGCTTCCATACCGAGTGGTACTACTAAGCTCTGGAGACATGGGTTTTTCTGCCGCCAAGTGTTATGACTTGGAGGTGTATTTACCTGGACAAAAGGCGTTTAGAGAGATTTCTTCATGCAGTAATTTCGAAGACTTCCAAGCTAGGCGCGCAAACATTCGCTATCGTCCTGCACCAGGTGAAAAGCCCCGGTTTGTTCATACCTTAAACGGCTCAGGGCTTGCGGTCGGTCGTACGATCATTGCCATCTTGGAAAATGGGCAACAAGAGGACGGATCCGTGCTGATTCCAAAGGCGCTACAGCCCTATATGGGTGGAATGACGGTAATCACCGCTTTGTAGCTCCAAAAGCATAGTCGCCGCCTGAACTCAAAGCCAAGACCTCAAGATCACAATCAAGACCCTAAAACGCCCCATTTATGCTTGCAGCCAAGCTAGGCCTGTGATAGCTTTCACCGGCTGTTTTTGGCGCGAGCGAGTAGCTCAGTTGGATAGAGCGTTGGTCTCCGGAACCAAAGGCCGTGGGTTCAAATCCCGCCTCGCTCACTTTGGCTACAGGTAGGAGCAAATGACCAGTAACATCGTAATTGTGGGAATCCAATGGGGCGATGAAGGTAAGGGGAAAATAACCGACCTTCTGGCCAAAGATGCTGCAGCTGTAGTGCGCTATCAAGGTGGCGCTAATGCTGGCCACACTGTTGTTGTGCGAGGCAAGAAGATCGTTTTGCATCAGATTCCATCTGGAATGCTGAACGACCACTCGCTGTGCGTTATTGGGCCTGCCGTTGTGGTTGACCCTCAAACATTGGTCGAAGAGCTTGAATCGCTTAGGGATTATGGTATCGAAGTGACACCTGATCGCTTGGCAATCAGCAGCTCAACCCATGTTGTGATGCCATATCACAAACGCCTTGACGCCTTAAGGGAACAGTCCAGAGGCAAAGAAAAGATTGGGACCACTGGGCGTGGAATTGGCCCAACCTACGAGGATTTGTTTGGCAGGACCGGGGTGCGCATGTCGGATTTTTGCAACCCGGAAAGACTGCTTGCGACTCTTCAGAAGGTGCTTGTTGAGCGAAACCATCTGATTCAGCTGCTTGGTGGCGAACCTTGCGATCCAAATGAACTGGCCGCTAATATGGTGGATTTGGGTAAAAAGCTTGCACCATACATCCGGGACGTTGGGACGCTGGTGCATGAAAAGCTTGCATCTGGCCAAAAGGTGCTTTTTGAATCAGCCCAGGGGACGCTGCTGGACATCCTACATGGCACCTACCCATTTGTTACTTCATCGCTTACTACAGCGCCAGCGGCCTTTCCGATGTTGGGCATAGGTATTCCTGATAATCGCAGGGTCTTGGGCGTTGTTAAGGCTTATACCACCCGTGTTGGCGCTGGCCCCTTCCCAACTGAGGATGTTGGGGATTTTGGCAAAAGGCTTAGAGACGCCGGTGGTGAGTATGGAGCTACAACCGGACGTCCGAGGCGATGTGGATACCTTGACCTGCCAGCTTTACGTTATGCAATCAGAGTAAATGGGGTTACAGGGCTTGCAGTTACAAAGATTGACGTGCTTTCTGGGCTGGGAGACCTTAAGGTGTGTCAGTCCTACAAACTGGGTAATGGTCAGGTGGTTTCAACACTTTTGCCGGAATATTTAGAATCTGGCGATTTGGAACCTATTTATGAAACCTGGAAAGGCTGGGATGAAGAAACTGTTGGCGTAAGGTCATTGGCCGAACTTCCTGCTAACGCCAGGAAATTCCTGGAATTGATGTCCAGCGCTCTTGGTGTCCCAATTGATATAGTATCCACAAGTCCAGACCGTGACGACACAATCTTGAATGTCGACCTGTGGGGCTGAACCCAAAATCACCGGTAAAACATGAAATTACCTGCTGATAATGGGTAATGCACCGGGCCATTTGATAAAATAACAGCCTAGTGTTTTGAGATCACTAGAATGATGTACATTAGATGTACTTTAAAGGTGTGCTAATACGTAAGAATGAAAGAAATTCCGCATATTGTTTCGACTTTTCACATTTTGACGCTGGCGGAAGAAGCCACCGCCCGTTATTTGTCCAGTATTTTAAGCCCCTTCGGTTATCATCTGCATATAACAAAAGACTTCCAGGAGTCTATCCAGCACATAATGACGGAGCAGCCGTCGGTGTTGATAATATCTGGACAAATGCAGGATGACGAGGGACTTGCCCTTCTTCAATATTTGAAGACTCATCGAGACTATGACGAGCTTCCAGTCATGTTTTTTTCTGATGGCTCCGAAGAACAGGAGTTAAGGGCTTTTCAGATTGGTGCGGAAGATGTCTGTAGTCTCACCACATCCGAGGTTGCAGTCAGGGCCCGTTTACGTGTTTTGCTACGAATAGCTGGATATCGCAGAAGAATCAGTAATGAGAAGCGCCGGCTCGAAATAACGGTTGAACAACGCACAAAAGAGCTGCTTGAAATCACTGTGGCGACGGTAGCCGCGCTGGAAAAGGCCAGTGAACTTTCGGATGAAGAGACTGGCGATCACATGATGAGGGTCGCAGCCTACTCTGCTTGCTTGGCCGAGGAGATGGGGCTTGATCGAGCGATGGTTGAAAAGATTCGACTTTACGCCCCTTTACATGATGTTGGCAAAGTTGGGGTACGTCATGAAGTCTTAAAAAAAGCGGGAGTATTAACGAACGAAGAATTTGATGAGATGAAACAACACACGGTTTTTGGCTATGACCTGCTTACAGCCGCCAAGGCGGATGATGTAGCCAGAAATATTGCCCTTTACCACCACGAAAGATACGATGGTAGCGGTTATCCTTACAACCTCAAGAAAGACGAGATCCCACTGGAAGCTCGAATCGTTGCTGTAGCTGACGTTTTTGATGCGTTGACTACCAAAAGACGCTACAAGGAAGCTTTGCCTCCTAAGGATGCTTTACAGATTACATGTGTTGAGCTGGGCGAACGATTTGACCCTACAGTACGGCAGGCCCTTATAAATAGGTTTGACCAATTTGTGGCAATAATGCAACAAACCACAGGTGAGGAATGAGTGACTTAATGAAAGGAAACACAGTTTTCCAGGCCATCGAACTTTCTGATTTGGTTATGTTAATTCCGGATCAAATCGATCTGGAGGCGGCCAGACAGGCTGCAATTCCAAAGGAAGGCTACTCTTCGAAGTTTGAGGCCGGCCTATCGGAAATGGTTTTGAGGCTTCACAGAAGACAGACATCGGGATTTCCCGCCACTCCTGAGCCTCAACCTAAGCCCGAGCCAACAGTCTCGTGGTCAGCCCTTGAACAAGCGCTTTATGCAGACATCTTGACATTGGTGGGACTTGGCGACCCTGGCGGAGCCTTAAATTCGCTGGAAAGGCTTTGGATGCTGTCACCTGACACAAATGAGTTGAAGCTGTTTTTAAGCCAGAACAACGAAAACCTTATCAAAATGTACCGCGAACATCTTGGTTCCATTGACAGAGTCCCAATTCCAAAGAAGGACCGCTCAGCTATTCAAATTCCAGCTCATCGTCCATCTGTTTTGATGGACATTTTGCGTCTGTGTGATGGTTATATAAATATTAAAGGGCTGATCCAGAAATCACCGTTGGATGAGCTGGCTACTTTGATGACAATTTCACACTTGGCTAGGTCTGGTTACCTGGATTTGGCCTAGGCGTTACGAAACACCCCTCCAAAGTGGTAGACCCCTGTTCCAATAAGCAG
Organism: Oligoflexales bacterium; assembly: GCA_012840965.1. Classification (GTDB taxonomy): domain Bacteria; phylum Myxococcota_A; class UBA9042; order DTJE01; family DTJE01; genus DUVQ01. Next base: position 5,168 of record DUVQ01000092.1, read on the forward strand.
GTGGATGATTCTGTAAACGTCCTCGTGGTTTGTGGTGACCCGTAGCAATGAGCTAATGCTTGGGTTGGTCTCGATCAGATTAACTATTCTCAATTCTCTAGGTAACAGCCTAAGATCATCTAACCGAATCTTGGGATTGGAGGCGCGAACAAGACCTCTATCAAGTGAGCCAGCGGCCCAAGTTTTCAAAAAATCCAATTTGTAGTATTTGCGCACTCCACTTGTTATAGCGACCATCGGGTCTAAGTCGTGTAAAACGGCAGCCCTTGGAATTTCTACATTCTCATAAAAGCCGTGCCAACCACTTTCCCATTCAAAAACCTGTTCAAATCGTTCGTAAAATAGGCCTGAAAGTGTTTCTGCCAATTCATGAACCGCCACAGGTAACACGCTGTCTGAAGAACCTGGGCGTTTACTAGCCAAGTACTCTCCAAGCAACTCGGACTGAAGGTTCGAGAAAATAAACTTTGGCCTACCTTCGCGAAAGTATATTTCCTTTAAAGTGACTCCTTGTTTCAGCGATAGGAGCCCTGTCAGACGCTTAGCAACGCAGATATCAAACATCAGCGGCAAAGTGTCTTGCTGAACTATGTTTCCTTCCGTCAAAAGGCTTCGACGACCACTATCAGTAACGGTCAGCACATCAATCTGGCTACGAATAGCAGACACTTCCCCAATCCGCACCCAGGAACCCTTGTTAACCGAACAACTTTCATCCTCAAGTACAGAACGGCTACGCACAAGTCCAACAAGATTATCGAAGCTTACAGGTCCTATAACTCGTCCTTTGAGGTCCTTGACATGATACATGGCGCTTCTGAGCGAACTATCGAGAGTATCTTGTCGTTCGAAGGCCGGTGGCTTGGTCCCCACAGGCTGCTGGACAGGCAAAACTGGTGGAGGAACAACTGGAGGTGAGTTTGTTTCTTCACTGTCAAGCGGCAAAATATCCTGGTCAGATTCCTGCGGGAAAAGGTCCTTCATGAAAGAGGCAAGCTTACTTTGCCCCACTCGCACGTTATTCGCGAAAAACCAATCCTGAATATCGTTTAGAAAATCTTCAGCACTGTGATAACGTTTATCAGGATCCTTAGCAAGCGCCGAACGCAAAAGCTTTTTTACAGTTTCTGAAAGTTCTGGATGTCTGGCAAGCCTCGATTCTAAGTCGGCAGACCTGATGTTCATTAGCGTCTGAAGGTCAGACTTACCAAGAAAGAGACGCTTCAGCGTTAAAGCTTCAAACAAAATGATCCCAAGGGAGAAAATATCTGAGCGGTGATCGACTTGACCGTGAATCACCTGCTCTGGAGACATGTAGCCAAGCTTCCCCTTTAAAACCCCACCCTGCTCTTTCACAGATGAAGTAGCAGCCTTTGCCACGCCGAAATCGGTCACTTTGACTTCACCATTAAATGAAATCAAGATGTTGGAAGGAGAGACGTCCCTGTGGATGATTTTTAGTGGATTCCCATAGGCGTCTCTGGCATTGTAGGCGTACCAAAGTGCCTTGCACACCTCACCAACGATATAAAGGGCAATATCTTCTGGGATTGAACGCTCAAGTTTATTGGCCCTAGCCATTACCTTGCGCAGGTCTCGGCCGTTGACCAGCTCCATAACCAGGTAATACTGCCCATCAACGTGGTCAAATTCAAAGATTGAGACGATGTTTGCGTGCTGTAAGGGCGAGGTTATATTGGCCTCGTCCCTAAACATCGATACAAAGGATGGATCCCTAGAATAATTGAGCAAAATCCGTTTGATAACAACGACTTTTTGGAAATCGCCGGCTCCGCGAACAATGGCCTTAAAAATCTCGGCCATGCCGCCAGCACCGATCTTTTCTAAAAGAAGATACTTGCCAAATTGACGATAACTCGAAGGGCCACCTTGACCTGTATCTCGATTCTCGCTCAATCTAGTCCATCCTTAAATATCAAATACTTAGGCAAAATGCCCACTATTCTACGGCATTAATAGAGATGTTAACACGACCAGTTACGCCACCACCTTCGGCCTTTCTGGCGGAATCGACGCCCCAATAGGTCACACCTGCTATTGCCCCCACACCAACAGCCAAAGCAGTCCAGAACCACCATTTCTTTACTACGTTGAACTGCTTATCCTTTTTTCCGGTGTCTTTAAAAATAGGTGCATCCGGGTCGATCATGACGTCATCACCAACTTGGCTAATGTCGATCAACGCCGAACTTCCAGCCGTAGGCATGACAACACTTGGGGCATCAAGCGATGCCTGAGCAATATCAGCACCAGGTCTGACGCCTGTTAAACCAGCCAAAAGGGCCTCGGCCTTTACAATGAGCTCATCAGATTGGGGTAGCCTGTCCTTAAAAAGCTTGTTAGTGCCAAGCTGTCCATAAGCACCTTCAACAACAAAATCATTGCCTTCCATGTAGACCTGAGCAACCACGAGGTCAGTTGCCTTGACCAAGCCAGAAAGCGTTTCGATCTCCTTACCAGGAACAACACCCTTATTGGATTGACTGATGATAGTGTTGGTAAGAGCTTCAATGTCTGGGGCGTTAAATGCCTCTGCAAGGAAGAAGTCCACTCGTTCTTCAGTCATTCCTCGGACGGTAGCAAAGCGAGCTTCAGCGTTAAAGCCGTCCAATAGAACTGTTATAAGGTGGTCTCCTGTAGTCAACTCAGGGATTTGTAACGGAGAAAACCCCTTGAATTCATAGTCAATATAGACCTCAGCACCAGGCTCACTGGTTTCTACAAAAAGCGAACCCTTTGGAGAGTCAACTATCTCACGCTGAATCTGTTGAAAAAGGTTTTTGGTCTCAAGGTTGTAGGCATATTCAGCCTGTTTTTGGCCAGGCCACAATAATATGGCTCTACGAACCATTTCCTTGGCCTGCATCTGGCGACGGTTTTGTTGAAGCGACAAGCCCAGCCCCTTGTAAACCCTGGCCACCAAGGCCCTTGGTGCAATGGGTAGCAAGGTAGCCAGCTTTGTCTCGGCGTCACGATAAAGCTCCAAGGATTCTGTCCACTTACCGTCGTTCATTAGCTTGGCACCCTGGGCCACCATGGCTTCAAGGTCGGCAACTGGAAATGGGTTGTCAACTGAAGACACAGGCGCTCTAGTCATGCCTTGGCCAGCCATCCGGTCAGAAATACCACGAAGTAAGCCACGAGCAACCATCGCTGCCGCGGCATCCGCAGTTCTTCTGGGGACGATAATGATACCCAGACTTCGTTCTATGCTCGTTTGAGCCTTAGCTGAATTGAACAGTCCAAGTGATGCCACTGGAGTCAATAGCTCAACGTGTAAAAAGCTTGCAACCACGAAAACCGAGACAGCCGCAATCCATCTACGCCCAGCTGTACTTGGGATAAGTGACAGGAAGGGGCGACCGTTATTTTGCCTATCATTCATCGGATACCCTCCTTCATTGCGCCAGGTTAGTCTTGATGACTGGCGATGCGTAAATCTCAAGTAATCCGTTCGATGGATCAGAAATAGTCTGGGAATCAAAAATCCCACCAACCAGCAATAAGGTATCGTCAAACAGTCTTTCAGCAGCGTGTCCACCTCTGGACAGGAATTGCTCCTGGCCATCAGCAAGGGCGAAAACGGCTTGCGACGCTTGGTCCGGGTCATCAAACTTGTCCACGTCAAAGAAACAAGTCGGCGCCTCCGAGGTCAGGCCAAAACCGCGGAATCCTCCGAGGAAGGTGACTGTATCGCCATCCAACGACACGGAGGCAGTATGCATAAACCTGTTAAAGCAGGGGTGCTCGATCACCTCTGCGCTGACTCTTTTGATCTTGTCGTCTATCGAGACTGTCAGTATCCAAGCCTTGTCACTAGGTGGCAAAATCTTCTTTCCATCAATTATTGAACCACCTGCAACCAAGAAACGGCGGCTACCGTCTTTGGCGTCACGCAGTTTAGAGACGCTTGGGAAGTATAGATTTGCCAAGCCTTTGACCTCACGAGGCTCAAAGACACCAGGCACCGCTTCTGGATCTGACGATTGGGTGAAGATTTCGACCGCATTTTTGCTAATTGTCGTTCCGCCAATCACGATGTATCTTGAAAGCCCTTGGAAGGTATCTTCAAGTTTAGCCACTCCAGCTCCGGCGTGGGCTGTGTTCATCCTTAGGTTTCCTGCAAATGCCAAAAACCCGCCTTCTCCATCATCCGCGTTGGGAGTCCAAATCTCAGCGGCAATATAGGCCTGATTTTGCGTTTGTGTTGCTGTAGTTTCCCAAGGTCCACCACCACTCACTAAAACGGTGTTATCAAGCAGCTTGGCCGCTATTGGGAAAATTCTGGGGAGGCTCATCTTTTTCCCAGGTTTGTTTGGGTCTGAGATAGTCTCGAATTTTTCGGTGGCGACATCAAAAACTTCATAGGTATCTATGCCTTTTGAGGCATCGAATTTGAATGGATACGAGCCATTATCGCTCATCTCCAATTCAGTGGCTCCACCAAACAGAACCACCTTGTCACCTTCAGGAAGTGCCAGGTGTACACCAGTGTGGCCGCCACGAGCATGTTGCATCGACCCAACCTTGGTAATTTTACCGGTGGCTGGATCATAGATGAAAGCGTCTTTCGAGGCCTCACCAGTAGTCAGCTTCCAAACCTTATCGCCAGATGAGCTGGCCCCAGTAAACCCACCAGTTATCAGGATCTTTCCACCACCCATTGCCACGGTTGAAGGGAAAATCCGCTGTTTAAAGCCGTCTGGAGGAGTCAGGCATGTAAAACCACCAAGCCTCGTCAGAACAAGGGATATTTCGGTGGTGCGATCTTGCAGCACCGAAACGTCACGTCGGCGACCAAACCAGCTTGGATTATTGGCATCCTTTGCATATCCAAGCAAGGTAATGATGTTATCCGAACCTACCGGAACCGACTTCAAAGCAAGTTCAGCCTCTCCAGCAGCCAGCGAAACCGTGGATGAAGCCAACTCCTTACCAGAGCGCTCATTGACGGTAACCTCAATTCGGTCAATCGACCCAAGAGGAGAACCCCCTGGTAAACCAGAACAGTTTCCCGTCAGTGCGGTTGCTACCACGCCGATATCACCCTGACCTTCGTCAGCGCAACCGACTAGAAGCAGCGCCACTACGCCGAATGCAAAAAAACTCTTTTTCATGCGACCTAGTCTCCCGGCCAACATGGCCTAGCTTTCAAATTGTGAAAGCACCTCAGATGTCGCGAGGATAGGCTACGCGACGCCCTTTCGTCAAGATAGCATCCCGCTTAGGGACAAAGCTTTTTAACTAAAACATCATCAATATAAACACCTTCACCATCGTTGTCATTATCATCGACTGAATCAAAGGTAAAGTGAATAGAAATAGTTTTACCTTTGTAGGCATTCAAACTGAATGGACCAGCCTGCCGCCATTGTTTGTATTCCGTTGCAATAACATCGTTTTTACTGAAGATTTTTGTTGGAGTTCCATCAACAACCACTTCAACATTAAATAGGTCACGCCCGGCAACTGCTTCTACATCAAGCCAATATGAAAAACTTGCCGCGAAATCACCATAAGCAGGAATTGCCACAGTCGCAGTCTTGTACACACCCTTGGAGATCCCGCCGTTATTGTATGTTCCATCGACATTCCCGAAATACAGCGATTTGGTCCCAGAGTGATAGCGCTGACCAGAAACCTGCCACTTGGTCGAGACGCCTCCTGCGCCAGGAGTACCCAACTCGACGACCTCGCCACCAGCCAAGGGGTTATCCCCATCAAAGTTGATTTCTTTCAAAGCCGTGGGTACACAGCAGCCAGGTTGCTCAATAAATTCATGAAAGCACTGGTGGTTCCTACAGTAGTCAGCGGTACACTTATCATTATCATCACATTGGGCAACGTTAGCGCAGCAGTCTGGCGGAGTTCCAACTACGGTAACAGAGCAGATGTTGTCTGCGCACCTACCTTTTCGACAAACGCCATCAATCAGACAATCGTGGTCTCCCCCACAATTGCGCCTGACACACGTGTCTCTGGTGACTTTGAAGTCATCAATATAGACACCTTCAAAATCGTTATCTTGATCGTCACCTGTGTTGAACATAATTCTGATGGCTATGGTTTTGCCTTTGAATTCTGTCAGGTCTACCCCGATGTCTGCAAAAGCACCGCCAGTGGTACCATGCACGTAGTGGGAAGACCAGATAATCGGATGTTCAACTTCAGTCTCCTTTCCAGCGTCCTCAACAACGTGAATTTCGAGGAAGTCCGTACCAAAGGGGTTTTGGTAGTCGGTTGTATCTACATCGTCAAACTCGGTAGAAAGGAACAGTTTAAACGACAAGAAGTAATTACCCCTTGAGTCTAACTTAAAATCGGGAGTCGTAATTTCGCCAAAATTCATGATGTGGCCAGACGCATAGTTTCTGGCAGCTACGTTTCCATAATAAAGAGCGTATGTTCCGGTTGCTGCCCTGTTCGAGGTCACCTGCCACTTAACATTTTGATTGTTCAGATAAGACAAGGCATGCCATTCGCCAAGAGAGCCTTCTTCGAAGTCTTCGACAAAAACCTCGTCAACCAGACAGCATTGGTCAGGGGGCAGCACATCGTAGTCACAACCACCTTGAACACATTTTACCGTGGCACACCGGTCAGTATTCGGGCAGTCTTTTTCAACAGTTGCTGGCGAGCACACCGGCTCCAGGCAGTTTCGTACGGTCGAGCGTGCGCAAACACCAACGGTATCCTGATTCAGAAATCCCTTGCAGGTGTCACTGGTGCATTCATCACCATCATCTTCACAAGCGGACCCAGGCACGCAAGTCGGGTCACAGTTTGAATAAACTTGAATGTTATCGATATAAACGCCTTCGAAATTGTTATCTTCACCATCAAGCGAATCAAAAAGGAATTTTAAGGCAACGTCTTGTCCAGCAAATTCACCAATATTCGCGATCAGATGAATGAAATTACCTTGGCTGGTCCTGTTGAAGCTGGCACTGGTAAAAATCTCCACTTCACTACGAGAATCACCACCCTTGGGTAGGATAAGGACCTTTAACAGGTCTGGCTGCACCTCACCACTGCCTTCGAAAGGCTCAGTATCAAGCCACACGTATAATGACAAAACGAAATTAGTTGTAAGCACTGACAGAGGAGGGATCGAGAAATATGGAGAGGTTACAGACCCTCTAACCTCTGTGCCCGAGACGTAGTCGCCACCAACAGGCTGACAGTTACTATCAAGAACACCGTTGTAGTAGGTTCTACATTTTGGATTGCCGAAATAAATCGACTTCTTGCCGTGCGACCTACGATTTTCGACCACAGACCATTTAACGGAATCCAAGGGGTTTGGGTCATCGACAGTCCACTTGCCGATGCCATCCTCGAAGCCCTCGGTAAACAGCTCGAACGGATGACAGCAGTTGGGGTCCCAATCCTGGCCGCAGACGTTTGCAGGCTTCAGGCAGACTTTTCGTTTACATGGGTCCAGCTCGATAGGGGCGTTGGTACAATCGGCGTTAGTTTGACACTTTACCTCGCCACCAATCTCGTCTGTAGCCCCCTGGCCATCATCCTGGGGATTCACGTCTAAAATATCTGGAGCATCAACGTCGTCACCTGGATCTGAATCCAAGTCACCATCAACTTCCTCGGTGCCATCCTCGCCGGGACCAAAATCAGGAGCACCAGGACCATCGCCACCACAGGCGGTAGCTATTGACGCTACAAAGAGCCCAACCAAAAGAAGCCGGAATTTAGAGTTCATTGAACACCCCCAAGCGAAGCTTAAAGTTACGCGGCTATAAATTTACCACAACCTTCGACTAATTAGCTAAAGCAAAATGCAAAAAACGTAATTTTGGTGAAAAGTCTGCTTAAAACCGGAGTGGCACGGGGTAACATTAAAAATAGGTGCCATTTTCTTGACAGCGTTATCAGCCAATGCGAACATGAGCGAGGCCATCAGAGGACGTGATTAATGGGCCTGTTTCGTGGTCGAAATAATCTAGTTGGTATTGATATCGGCTCTAGCGCAATCAAGCTGGTCAGGCTTCGCCCTGTTGGTGATGCATGGGAGTTGGTGGCTTTTAGTTTGGGGCATCTACCTCCCGATGCAATCGTCGAGGGCCGCATCATGAACTTTGCAGTTGTCATTGAACGACTTAGAGACGTGATGCGGGAATCAGGTCTGAAGCAGTCTCAGTGTGCCATTGCCATATCTGGTTCTTCCCTGATCATCAAACGTTTGGCTTTGCCTGAAATGACAAAGGCCGAACTTGATGAATCGATTATGTGGGAAGCGGAACAGTACATCCCATTTGATATTAATGATGTCAACGTGGATAGCCAGATCCTTAATCCAAGGGCTGGTCAAGGTCAAATGGATGTCTTGATGGTCGCAGCCAAAAAGGACGTTGTAAATGAGTACATGTCCGTTGCGGCTGAAGCCGGATTGAAGCCTGTAGTAGTTGATGTAAGCATCTTTGCCGCCCTCAACATGTTTGAGGCAAACTACTCGCTTCCGCCCGACCAGACGGTGGCTCTATTAAATGTTGGGGCGAACTCCATTAACGTTGGTGTCATCTCTGGTGGGAATGTCGCGTTCACCCGCGATTTAAGCGTTGGTGGAGCCAAGCTGACCGCCGAAATTCAGCGCGATTTCAACGTAAGCTACGAAGAAGCCGAAGCTTTCAAGACTGGTGCTGAATCCAGCCTGTCATCTTCAACCATTGCTAGAGAAGTGAACAGGATTGCCGATAGAGTTTGCGAAAGCATGGTCCTAGAGGTTCAGCGATCTCTGGATTTCTATTTGGCTACTTCGGTGCAATCTGACATTCAACGCATTTATCTAACTGGAGGAACGGCTCAGTTGCCTGCCTTGATTCGTGCTCTTGAGCGACGAATGGAAATCCAGGTAGAGTTGGTCAATCCTTTCAGAAATATTTCTGTGGATCCCCGTAGGTTTGACATTGACCTTTTACAGCGGGCTGCCTCTGTTGCAGGTGTTGCAGTTGGCCTGGCCCTTCGCCGGGCGGGGGATGCGATATGATCAGAATAAACCTGATCGGAACAAAAACGAAAAGAGCCAAAGGTGCGGCTGCAGGTGCCAAAAAATGGGAATTACTGATCTTTTTGGCCGTTATAGTTGCTGAGATCGTATTTTTGTTTCTCTGGCAGCAGCGTTTGGATAACGAGCTAGTTGAGGCCAAGAAACGGACTCGCGATGCCACCACAAAGATTGAAGACCTAAAGAGGGTCAAAATCGCGTGGGAGAACTGGCAGCGGGAAAAGGCCGATATTATTGCGCAAGAGCAGGTCTTTGAGCGGCTCAGGGCTGACCAAGTTGGGCCGCCTGCTATGCTTGAATACCTGATGTACGCCTTGACGCCGCTGCGTGATGGCCCTGGTAGTAGTGATGAAATTAGGGCTCAGGAGCTGGCTGGCTGGAATCCAAAATGGGATACCAGGCGTGTATGGCTGAAGACCTTAAGGGAAGACGCTGGAAAACTGACCTTGCAGGGAGAAGCCGTTGACCACGAAGACGTTGCGGAATTTTATCGCAGGTTGGAATCTTCCGGCTTCTTCTTCGATGTTGAGCCTGGAGTTCAAAACCGAAAGGTTCACCCGGAGTTAGAGATCAAGTTCGTTGATTTTCAAGTAACAATGGGCCTGACTTATCTGCCGGCTTTGGCGACTGTTGACAGCAAACCTGCCGAGGCAGTTGCAGCCACTGAAGGTGAGGTTGAAAAGCCAGCAGCAGCGCCAGAGGCACCACCGCCCGCGACTCCGAGTGCGCCTAGTGGCGGTCCAGGAACCCCGGTGGATGGTCCAGGGAGCCCAGTGTCCATGGCTACGCCCAGCGCCTCAGTTGTATTTTCAGGCTGTAAAGGAGGTGACGCATGGACAGTTTCATGAAATTGCCTCTGATTCAGCGTTTATTGGTTGTTGGCATTCTTGTTGCTGGTATTGGGATTGGCGCCTACTTTGCGTTACTTGAACCAGTCAGGGAAAGCATTGCCAGAGAAGCTAGGAACTATCGCGCATTGATGGCTGAATATGCTCAGCTCAAAGAGTATGACTCGCCAGAATTCAAAGAAAACATGGATCGTGAACGTGCTGAGGCCGAGGTCAAGCGAGCTGAATATGTAAAAATGCTTCCCCCTGAAAGGGAGCTGCCTGATTTGATTACCTCAATTAAGCAAGACGTTGACGCAACTGGATTGACAATGATTCGTTTTGCGCCCGGCGGAAACAAGCGTAACGAAGAAGGTGGTCAGGGGTATCGAGGACTGCCCTACTCTATTGAGGTTATGGGGAACACCCACCAGCTGATTGCGTTTTTCCAGCTTTTGGCTGCTCCAAGCAAGCGAATTGTTAACGTTAAAGATATCGATCTTCGCGTTGTTCCCCCAGCACAGGCTCAGCGTGCTGCACGAGATGTTGGGGCTTTGCGAATCCTGTTAGAAAGAGAAAAGGCAAGAGGGCTTACGCCAACTGAACGTTTTGCCAAGGCAGTCCTTTTATTTGCTGATGTTGCTGACCGTTCGGTCCTTTCTGCCAAGTTCACGGCGATGGCCTATGTCTATACCGGGGGTGGCATGTGAGAACTACAATCGCATTACTGGCACTCTCGGTGGTAGCTCTTGGTTGTGGTGGGCCTGAATCCAACATGCCACCTGGGGGTGGAGATGGTAGGCCTACACCCCCAGCATCTGCGCCAGCACCTGCGGCCGCGGCTGCAGTCCCTCAAGGGCCTGTGAACGAAAAATACGAGATTATCGCGCCATTTTACAAGGAAGCTCTGAAGCGTTCACTTGATGGAAAGGTTAATCTTTTTAGGACTAACCTTGATAAGTTCACCCCAACTGTTGAGATTGAGGCTGAACCTGAAGTGACAACAACTGAGGCCAAGACCCCACTTGAGTATTACGATGCGGATTCTTACAAACTGGTCTTAATTATGAGTGGAACGGCCCAGGCCAAAGCATTGGTAATCGACCCGCGTGACAAGTCCTACGTCATTCAGGTTGGGACCTTGATTGGTAACAGAAACGGCAAGGTCACCTCGATTACATCTTCTACGGTAGTAATCGACGA
>DUVQ01000015.1 GCA_012840965.1 Oligoflexales bacterium
AGGATGATTCGTTTACTTGGTGCCCCAATGCTGATGAATTTACTTTGGATCCCTCAAAAATCACCGATGCGGAACCGCAAGTCGCCCTTGACGTGATCGTTGGCTGGAATTTTGAGACTTGGCCCCTTATGGCAACCGCTGGAACAGCTGCAAATCTGGGTATCCAGGAGTTTACCTCTGTTGGCACAAGTGGTACCTACAGCTCGGTGAGCTGCTTTAAGGATCTATGCTATGCCGATAAGGGCTGGGATAACGCCGAAACCATCGACAAGTATTGGTTGGCAACTTTTGATAGTACAGGCTACGAAAACCTAGTTCTACAATCATCCTATCAAAAGTCATCTAATACCGGCCCCAAGTATTTCCAGTTGCAATACAGCGTAAATGGCACTGACTGGACCGCAGTTGACGGCGGCGATGTAACAGTTGCCAATGATCAATTTATGACCGCCGGTTCTTTGTTGAATCTTCCCTTGCCGGCAGCCCTAAATAATCAGGCGACTGCTTATCTGCGATGGAAGGTGACCTCAAATGAAAGTGTGAAAGATGAAACGATTCTACCAGGTGGAACAAGTCGAATCGATGAGGTCTACATCGCTGGTGTGGCCATTGGTGGTGGAGAGGAGGGCCCGTGCAAGGACGTAGTGTGTAATACCCCACCAGCCCCAGCTTGTGAGAATGGGCAACTGGCGACTTACAATGCTAATGGCCAGTGCGTCGTGGTTAACGACCAGGGCGTCTGTGAGTATGATAAGACCCTATCTGACTGCGAGCCTGTGGTGCCAAAAGCCTGTGTGGAAGGTAACTTGAGGACTTACAGCTCCACCTGTGAGGATGGTGGCAATGCTTGCACTGAAAGCTACCAGGATGAGATTTGTGACTTTGGTTGTGAAAATGCCGCCTGCAAGGATGACCCAACTCGATACTATGATTTCTACTTCCGCGGCCCGGATTGGATGGATGATGACCCAGGTAGTGTCTTTGTTTGCTATCCAGCCGCGCCATTGGACTGGATATGCAAGGTGATGGTGAAGGATGAGTCTTCGGACTGGTGGCATTATCAGATTGACATTACCTATGAAGCCGATGTCGTTGAGTACCAAATCAGATTCAAGGAAAGTGGAAACTTCAAGTATCAAAAGGCAGGCGAGAACTGTGCCAACAATCCAGTAATCAACACGACCACAGGTGAAATATGGATTGACGCCAGTGATGACAACTATTTCAACTGGTGCGGTGATGATTTCGTGTTGGACTCCTCAAAAATCACCGACTCTGAGCCTGTGCCCCAACGTGAAGTCTTGGTTGGTTGGGAATTTCCTGATGGCAACGCCTTGTCGACTTTAGGGACTGCTGGTAACTTAGGCCTATATGCAGTCACCTCTGTTGGAACTGGTGACGACTATCAGTTCAATACTGGCGTGGCCGAAAAAGTTGGCGAAAGCTACTCTGTGACTGGCTGGGATGCTGGCGACCAAATTGAAAAATACTGGCTTGCAAGCTTCAACACCCGTGGCTTTAGCTCATTGAAGCTGGTTTCTTCTTACCAGTATTCCTCCAACACTGGGCCAAAAGACTTTAAAGTTCAATACAGTACAGATGGTGCTGTTTGGAACGACCTAGATGATGGAGTGATCGAAGTCGCGGACAATTGGACCTTAGGTGTGCTACTGGACAAGCCTTTGCCTGCAGTTATGAACGACAAAGACTTGGTACATCTGCGGTGGATTGTCACAACCACTGACAGCCCCGGTGGTACAGGCGTTGTGTCTACTGGCAGAAGCCGCATTGATGAAATCGTGATCGATGGGGTCCCTATGGAAGCTGAAGGCGACCCATGTGAAGGTGTCACTTGTCCCACAGAAAAACATTGTCAGAACAATGAGTTAGTAACTCAAACCAACAAGTGCGTTGTTCAGGGTAATGCTGGCGTGTGTGTGCCAGATTCGGTCACTACTGAAGAATGTCCTACCACAAGGGAATGCCTAGGGGATATAAAACTGAGCGTTTATCATGGTGTCTGCCGTGATGGCGAAAATGCGTGCGATGTAGAGCGTCAAGATGAAGACTGCGCCGACGGTTATGAATGCATATTAGGCAATTCAGAATGTACCCCGATTCCTATTGTTGACCCATGTGAGCCCAATCCATGCACAGAGGCTCCCGCAAATGTGTGTAATAACACGAACACCGGTTATCTAGTGTATCAGGCCCCAGGCACCTGCCACGTCGAGGGAGAGGGGACTTACAAGTGCGTTCATACCTTCACAGAGCATCTTTGCGATTCTGGTCAAGTCTGTGCTGGTGGCGCCTGCGTGGAGACCCAACCGGTCAAATTCTTCTTTAGAGGACCGGATTGGATGGAGCTTACCCCTCTTGGTCCACAGCTTGTCATCAATGAGACTATGCATGCTTTCACTTGGGATTCGGACCTAAACTGGTGGCAGCTTGAACTGGCAGTAGTTGACCCAGACGCCTCAATTAAATTTAGTGTGGGATTCTTTAGGCAGGGTGTAGCAAAGGCCCTTGTGTACAGTGATGATTGCTCCACACGTCTGCAATTCGCGACTACTACAGGTGAGATTTGGATTGACGCCAGTGATGATAGCTTCATGGTATTTTGCAGGTCTGAACCATATGGACTTTACACTGCCGACCTTTATAGATTTGACATCACGAAGATCACTGAGTCGGAGCCTACTGCCCCCCCGCAACCTGACCCGGAAGTTGTAGTGGGATGGGACCTTGAAACCTTGCCAGCACCCGCCAATGCTGGCAATGATGCAAATGTTGGTCTGAAGAGTATTTCAGCTGAGGGTGTCACAGGTACAATAACTTCTCAGACTGGGCGAACATCTGGTACTTCTTGCTACTCGGTCACCGGCTGGGATGGCGCTGATGTGACGGACAAGTACTGGCTGGCCCCATTTGATACGACTGGCTACAGCAACCTTAAGTTGGTTTCGTCATATCAGAAATCTTCTAACACAGGACCAACGTACTTTCAACTGCAGTACAGCACCGACAATGTTAACTGGACTGACGTGGCTGACGGCAGCATAACTGTCAAAAATGAATTTACCACCGGGCGCTTGCTTAATCTTGACCTTCCAGCGGCCTTAAACAATCAGCCTACTGCCTACCTGCGCTGGATTGTTACTGACAACGCTTCCGTCAATCCTGGCCTAATTCAGCCAAACGGCACCAGTCGCATCGACGAAGTCTATATTTCCGGTACTCCCAGTGTCGCCAGTCCATGCGATGGTCATGAATGCAACACTCCTCCGGCCAACTACTGTGAGGGTGGCAGGTTGGTCGAATTTGAAAGCACCGGGGCGTGTGTTGTTGATGCTGGTGTGCCAAAATGCAACTACTTGGCCCACTCGAAAACTTGTCCTGAACCAGAACAAGCTACCCAGTGTGTTGATGGCCTGCTAAGGACATATTTTAGTGTCTGCCCCAATGGTGGTGATGCTTGTGGCGTGGACTATAGCGCTGAGAGCTGCCCAGCGGGTCATGAATGTCTGCATGGTAATAATAGCTGCACAGAGATTCCTGCAGATGCTTGCCATCCAAATCCATGCAACGAGCAGAAACCTTCCACCTGTAACGCGGACAATACTGGTTACCACAAGTACTATCCTGAGGGTACTTGCACCATAGTTGGCGATTCATACACCTGTGACTATGGCTATGATGAAGTTTCCTGCGATGCTGGCCACCACTGTGAAAATGGTGTTTGTGTTGAAGATGGTGCTGACTACATCAACTTCTATTTCCGAGGCCCGGTGTGGATGGATAACGTTCCTTTTGACCCTGTTATTTGGCATACTTCAGGCACCATTAATTTGGTTTGGGACAATGCGATTTCGTGGTGGAAAGGTCAGTTGGAGGTTGTTGATGCAAGTGCCCCGATTACATTTGCCGTAGCTTTTTACGAAAATTACGTACAGAAATATCAAACAGTTATTGGTAGCAACTGTCATGAGCAGAGCGAATTCTCGTTCACGAGCACGACTGGCAATATCTACATTGATGCCTCCGATAACAATTCGTTCATTGAGTGGTGTTTTGACGCATTCGAACTAGCCGCGACTGCCATCACTGACATTCAGCCCTAGACAGCCCCATCACCCCCAATCTCCCGTCCCTGTCCCTGTCCCCGTCCCTGCCCCTGTCCCCGCCCCCTGCCC
>DUVQ01000093.1 GCA_012840965.1 Oligoflexales bacterium
GGCGGGGACAGGGGGCAGGGACAGGGGCGGGGGCGGGGACAGGGGCAGGGACAGGGACAGGGGCAGGGAGATGATTGTGCTGTTTAGCAGGTTTTGGAGCTAAAAAAGGTCGAGAGGGCACCCTGCAACATGGTCCAGGGGCAAGAGACTTGGTTTAATAGCTGGTTAGGATTCCGCTGGCTTCTCGGATTCTTGCCATTGTAGCGTCTGCTACCTTTCGGGCCTTTCGCCCTCCTTCTGCCAGCATGTCTTTGACGTCGTCAGGGCGACTTCGCAGTTGTTCGTAGCGCTCTCTGGCTTGGGCGAATTCTGCGTTGATTAGCTCGCCTAGGCGATTTTTCGCGTGACCATAGCCGTAGCCACCTGCTCGATACGCTGCTTCGATTTCAGCCAGTTCTTCAGGGCTGGCAAACAACTTTATCAAACTGAAAACATTGCAAGTTGCCGGATCTTTTGGATCTTCCAAAGGTGTGGAATCAGTGACAATCTGCCTACATCGTTTGGTGGTTGCCTTGTCAGTCGCAAAGATTTCGATGGTATTGTCATAGGATTTAGACATTTTTTGGCCATCAATACCTGGAACAACAGCAGTGCTTTCAACAATGTAAGGCTCTGGAACCACCAACAGATTATCACCCCAAGCCAGATTTAGCTTACCCGCCAAATCACGTGTGATTTCCAGATGTTGCTTTTGGTCTGCACCCACTGGAACAACGTTGGAATCATAAATTAGGATGTCTGCCGCTTGCAGGACCGGATAATCAAAAAGGCCCACGTTCGCCTGAATGCCACGCTGGACTTTATCCTTGAAACTAGTCGCCCTTTCCAAAAGTCCCATAGGGCAAACACAGTTTAAAAACCATGTTAATTCCGCAACTTGCGGAACATCAGACTGCACAAACAACGTACTCTTTTCAGGGTCAATCCCAAGTGAAATCATCCCAGTAGCGAGGTGCATTGTTGATTCAGCAAGGAAAGCCTTGTCCTGACTTGAAGTCAAAGCATGGTAATTTGCCAGAAAGTAAAAACAATCGTGCCCATCATTTTGCAGCTTCACAAACTGGCGAATAGCTCCAAACCAGTTACCAATATGAAGTCGACCAGAAGGCTGTACGCCGCTTAAAATCCTCATGACGCTCCTTTTATTTGGGTATTAATCAGCGAAGTCAAATCTATCTCAAAACCCATGTGCCTAACGCCTGCGTGGTGGCCGAAAGCCACGTGTACCACGACCATCAGACCTGGCCAGTTCCGACTCTCGGCGATCAGGCGCACGATCATCAACTGCTGCAGGTGGTGGAGACATATATGCATCCACCAGCAAAGAAACCAAGCCCTCAGCGTCTGGATCAGCCAAAATCTCCTTGGCGAGGGTTGTAAACTCCTCAGGAATGGCAGGCTTGGCATCCAAGCGCTCCTTGAACTCTCGGATCTTTCTGTCAGCCAGCATCTTCAAGCTCTCCTCCCTGGTTGGCGTTTCAGCCTGCTTAAGCTTAATCCCAAGCGCAGATTCAATACGTCTAAGCGAGTGCAGGTCTTTGACAGACACCATGGCTATGGCCCGGCCAGGGCGCCCCACTCTACCGGTACGACCAGTACGATGAATGTACTGTTGAGGATCGGTGGGCAAATCAAAGTGAATCACGCAAGGCAAAAAGCTGATATCAATGCCCCTAGCAGCAATATCCGTAGCCACCAAAAGCCGCAGCTCACCAGCCTTAATCTTGGCCATAACAGCTTCCCTAGCCGTCTGAGATAGATCGCTGTTCAGATATTGGGCATCATAACCACGACGACCAAGGTATTTCGCGACCACCTCAGTTTCCTGTCTGGTATTACAAAAAATAATGGCGGCGGTTGGGTCTTCAGCTTCGATTATCGCTATTAAAGTACGAATTCTGGGCCCTGATGTATCTACAGAGTAGGCAACGTTGGTAATCCGGTCTACGCACACCTGATCCTTGGAAAGGTCAATCCTTACAGGATCTTTCATGTACCTTTTGATCAGGTTTTCCATGTTGAATGGCATTGTGGCCGAAAACAAAAGGACTTGTTTCAAATTGCTTAAAAGTTCAAAGATTTTTTGGATATCGTCATAGAAACCAGCCGATAGCATCTCATCGGCCTCATCCAAGACGATTGCGTGAACCTGATCAGTCCTGAAGTTCCCCCTTCGATAATGGTCAAGAAGGCGGCCTGGAGTACCAACGATTACGTGAACTCCAGCCATTAAACGATTAAACTGTTCCCCAAAGCCTGTCCCACCATAGATGCAAACAGACTTAAGCCCGGTGTAACGCCCAAGCCGCTCAAACTCTCCATGGACCTGTAAGGCCAGCTCCCTGGTAGGCACGACCACCACTACTTGGGGACTTGAATTTGAATAATCAATCCGATGCAAGATAGGCAGCACGAAAGCGGCAGTCTTACCACTACCAGTCCTGGATTGGACCACCAGATTACGCCCAGCCTTGGCAGGGGCGAAACATTCCACCTGCACCTGCAAAGGCTTTTTGTACCCAATTTCCATGATTGCACGCAGCACGTGCTCGGACAAACCTAGGGCATCGAATGTTGGGGAGCTACCGGATATGTCAGGTTCCGCGTCAGCAAACACGGCGAAAACTATATAACTTTTTGGGGCGTAAAACAAGGGCAAAATCGTTAGACCTTCCCCACTGCAATAATGTTCGATTTGGTTGTGATCGAGCGCATACGACTACTTTGATTCAGGAAAAATGGACATAAATTTGGCGAGTTTTCGTGAAATGCTGTAAGCATGAGCTTGGAA
>DUVQ01000094.1 GCA_012840965.1 Oligoflexales bacterium
AGGTCGAGAGGGCACCCTGCAACATGGTCCGGGGGCAATCCTGGAGGGCGCTATCGGGAGTTGCCGGGACCCGACGTCTCTTAGCTGACATGAAGGACGCGAAGCGGCCCGTCCGGGCCAAAAGGATGAACGTACACGTTAGCAATCGTATATCTCGTCCGGACGATGTCACTAAGAGACAGTCGGGGTGGCTACGGGAGATTTTGGGCCCGGAAGGATGCCCCCGGACATGTTTTAAAACTGTAACGAAGAGATCAAACGCCAAAAAGAACGAACAATTAGGAACCTGAACATGCCAATTAGCAGGATCTGTAGCAGGGACAGGCTCAGGGACAGGAGCAGGGACAGGAGCAGGGACAGGGCAGGGGGGTGATGATTTTGGATGACTTTCACCCTTGACACTTTTGCCAACTTTACGCAGTATTCGGCACGGCTGCAGCGAAGGCTCGCTGTTGGTGTTTTTTAAATTCATGGGGGTTGTTACCATGGCGATGAAAATTACTGATGATTGCGTTGCTTGTGGCGCTTGTATTGATGCATGTGACATCAACTTTGCTATCAGCGAAGCGGATCCCATCTACGTGATTGATCCTGCCCTGTGCACCGAATGTGAAGAAAGCGGCGGCGATCCAAAATGCGTTCCAAACTGCGCCGTTGAAGCTATTGTAAAGGCGTAAGCTCGCCCCTCAAGTCATTTCTGGGTTGCTAAAATCCTGGACTAACCAATTGACCACGTTTTTCTGGTGGTGTGTTTTTGTTCCCAACCAGAAGATGATTGTTCAACCACCACGGGCTTTTTTTCTTGACACCTGCTTAGGTTAGTCCATTATCACCTCTGGTCATGTATGGACGGCGGAGTTGTGCATGTCTAAGATCAAACATAACGATACCGATAGCGGCTACAAAGATCCCGGCCTAGGGACAATGATTGCCTATTCTGCTGGGAATCTGCCTGTTGGAATGCTGTTACTTGTAGTTTCCACTTGGGCGATGCGTCTTTATTGCCCCTCGGCCGACGAGGTTGGACGTGTGCAATTGGTCGATCCCCAGGTGTTTGGTCTTGCTTCCTTGGTCGTCATGATCGTCGGTGGCTTTACCGATCTTCTGGTTGGTTACTGGTCAGACCATCACAAGGGAAAAAGCGGGCGCAGGCAGCCTTTCATGAGGTTTGGTCTGCCTTTTTTGGTGTTTTCCTTCTTGTTATTGTGGTTTCCCCCTGTCAATGGTCTATCAGATGTAAACGTTACATGGCTTTTTGTAATGCTGGGCGTGCTTCACGTCTCGTTCACTGTTGTTTTTAATCCCTACTTGGCCTTGATGCCAGAGGTGTGGCGAACTGAGGCCGGACGAGTGCGTGTTTCCGCTTGGATGGCTGGTTTTAATGCATTGGCCCAGATAGTTGCCTTTGTTGGATTTGGCCTAGCAATCGATGCCTTGATGGGGGGAGGTGAAATCCTCGGTTTTCACGTACCAGACGGATTTAAAGTCGCAGCTGTTTTGGCCGCCTTTTTGACCGTCATTTGCATGCTGCCGGTTTTGACCAGGATCAAAGAAACTCCTCATACCGACGAGAAAAACGTTCCTTTCAATCTGCTTCAAGCCGGTTGGGAAACGCTAAAGAACCCAGCCTTTTTGCCATATATCATCAGTGCTTCAATGCTTTATGCTGCCCAGTTCATGATTACAGCGGCCCTGCCGTTTTTGGTGGTTACAAAGGTCGTAGATGACCCTTCCAAGGGCGATTTGGTTGCCTCGTTTTTGCTGCTTGGGCTTGTGGTGCTGGCCTCATTGATGCTGCCAGTTGTCGATTGGGCAACTAAACATGTTAAAAAGACACATCTTTACATGGCTAGCCTGATTATTTTCACGGTGTTGGTTCCACTTGCGACGTTGGCAGGCAGCATACCAGGTGTTCCTCCCATGCCACACCTGATAGCCATATTGATCATTTTGGCACCAGCGCTTGCTGTAGGTTTTGTTATTCCTAGGGCGATTCTTGCCGACGTCATGGATCACGATACTGAGCGTACAGGATACCGCAGAGAAGCGATGTATAACGGCATGGAGGGGCTGACCCAAAAGATAGCCGGTGGTTTGGCCCTGGCATTTCAAGGCACCTTGTTTGCCAATTTTGGATACACCAGTAAGGAGCCGATGGGGATAATCCTGACAGGCGCCGCCGCCGGCCTGTTGTCCCTAATCGGAGTGATTGCCTTCACACAGTATCCACTGAAAAAATAGTCATTCCCCTGTCCCTGTCCCTGATCGAGCTAATTTGCATGTTTTGGCTCCTGATTGTTTGTTTTTTTTGGCGTTTTATCTCTTCGTTACAGTTATAAAACATGTCCGGGGGCATCCTTCCGGGCCCAAAATCTCCCGTAGCCACCCCGACTGTCAGCAACTCCCGATAGCGCCCTCCAGGATTGCCCCCGGACCATGTTGCAGGGTGCCCTCTCGACGTCTTTTTAGCTCCAATTAGCTCCAATCCCTGCTAAAAAGCACAATCATCCCCCTGCTCCTGTCCCTGTTCCTGTCCCTGTCCCTGCTCCTGCCCCCACCTCAACCACCATCTGCGCACTCTCGGCCTCTGGCTCGACAAACCAAAGGAGCATGTTTGGATTCCTGGCGTGGGTTTTATAAGTCCCGGCAGTCACGGTAACATTTAAATTCTCCCATGTTACATCAGGACCAAACGCTGATGGCGGGATATACACCATGGTAGGCTGATCTTTTACCGGGGATTTTATGGTCAAAGTAAAAGTCCCATCTTGAAGCGACCAACCAGTTGGTACCCCAGCTACTCGACTTGGGTATGGCCTGTTGACAGCCTGCATCAGTTGCTTGGCCGGATTAACTGGATCAGCCAAGTTCACATACCCAGATGCCTGCAGCTTATCAAGCGTGTCACACCAATTGGAAAAGTCTTCAGATCCAGAAGGTTGCTCGCCAATGTCCTCGTTTTGAAAAAACATGGGAAAACGCCCATCTTGAACAAGTTGGGCCATCTTGGCGATGTTATCTTTGGCAACACCCCAAGCAGTTATAATATTAGGCAAATCTGGCTTTTCCCATTCATCAATGACCTGGCCTTTGGTGCAAGGGACCCCGGAGACTGGTGGCTCCATAATTCCAACGACATTGGAATCGTTAGCTCTGACTGCGGAAATAAAACGGTGCTGAAAGTCCGATATTGGACAATCGTCTTTGCCTGGATTAAACAGGCGCCCAACAATTCCAGGGTAGCAAACAGGCGTGTGTATCGGAGTAAGTCCCAGTAGGGCAGGGTGACCACCAAACAACTGTACTAGCTTTGGCCATGGGTCAATCAAGTGATCCTGCAGTGATTTGGAGTCAAATGACCAAAGGCTTTGGTTAAAATCAGACCACCATCTCATCTCAAGGGCAAGGGTACGCAACTGGTTTATGAACTGATACTTAGAGGGCTCAAAAGGTGCCAGATCCCCCCTGTTCATTACAGCTGGGATACCGCTGCTGCCGGGCTGTCCTGGAACTCCGTCGAACCAAATTACAAAATGAACCACCATGTCATGTCCGTGAGCGGCGTTCATCAAAGTTTTCATGTCATAAAACAGCTTTAAAGAATCTTGGTTGTTGTTAATGTCGTCCCAAGGCACCAAAACTCTTAAGGCGTTAAAACCGACATCTCGCAGTTGTCGGGCGGTCAAAAATGGGTCACTGCCAAGGGTTGTGGCGCCATCAAACTTGACTGTTGCTCCGCGCAGAATCGTGATTCTATCTCTACGGTCCATCAACCAAGCGCGTCCATCAATTTCGACCACTCGATATCTGCCTTTGGCTTTATAGGGTCTGGGCATTGGCTCCAGGTTCCGAGTCTTATGTGCAACGGGACTGCCATTGATGGCAGGTTTTCTGGTTTCATTTCTGAACATTACCCCAATGATGAAGGCGCCAATGACAATCAGACCTACCAGCACGCCAAGCACAATCGCAACAACTTTCAAAACTTTCATTCGCACTCCGGCCGCAACAACCGCTCAGGTTCGAAGATTACCAAATTCCACGACATCTGAGCAGATTTTGTGAACCCCTGCTCCTGACCCTGCCCCCGCTCCTTGATATGCCATGAATTTGCGTTTAACCCTCGGATTCTACAGCTTTATCACCCGTTAGATTGACTGTTATAATTTTATCCTGTTAAATGCCGCCATGTTTGGCTTTTCAAAACAAGCCGTTGAGCTTGAAACAGGTCGTTTATTTGAGCTGCTCAGTCGGGTTGGTTGGACAGTGCAAGAGTGTGCTGAAATTGCTCCAACCACCTTGCGAATCAAGGAGTTAGCTGCGCAGCAAAACGCCGTTATTCTTGGGCATAGCTATCAAACTCCTGAAATACTGTTTGGAGTTGCCGACTATCGAGGTGACTCGCTGGGGTTGTCTAGGATAGCTAGGGACGTGGATGCTGACACCATCGTTTTTTGTGGCGTCTCTTTCATGGGTGAAACGGCCAAGATCCTGTCTCCCAACAAAAGGGTGCTTTTGCCTAACCCGGACGCAGGATGCTCACTTTCCGAGTCAATCACAGGTGCTGATGTTCGCCGTTTAAGACAGCAACACCCAGATGCGACCTTTGTTTGCTATGTAAACACCAGCGCCGAGGTCAAGGCAGAGTGCGACGTTTGTTGTACCAGCGCGAATTCATTGGCTATAGTAGAAGCCGCTCCAACCGATCATGTGGTGTTTTTACCTGATAAATATATGGCCCAGAATCTGGCCAAGCTGACGACAAAAAGGATTACCGGCTATGACGGGCACTGTATAGTCCACGAAGCCTTCACCGCAGACCAGGTAATCAAGTGGAAGAGGCGGGTTCCAGGCCTTAAGGTGCTTGTACACACGGAATCTCCGCTTGAGGTGGTTGTTCATGCGGACTTGGCTGGTGGTACTGGTGATATGGTCAATTACATCAGGGCTAGCACTGATACCAACTTCATGTTGGTGACTGAATGTGGTTTGGCTGGCCGGATGAAGGTGGATTTTCCTGACAAGCGATTTGTGGGCACATGTGCTATATGTCCACATATGAAAAGGGTTGATTTGCATCGAGTGCTTCAGGTTTTAGAGGACCCTAGGCCTGACCAGATTGTGGAAATTGACGCGACTACACAGCAAAAGGCGCTGCGTTCAATTGAGCGAATGTTTGATTGGACTGAAAGAAAGCTCGACCCAACTAGGCCCCATTCGAATCCTGGTGAAGTGACGGGAGCGCCTTGATAAATCGCACGGCATTGTGACAAGGGGGAAATCTAGTGGCAACCAAAAGTTACCGTTTCGAGCATAAATTGGACATTGATACAGCTTTGGCCCGACTTATGCCGGTTCTTGATAGCATTTCCCTGCAGTACTCTT
Source organism: Oligoflexales bacterium (assembly GCA_012840965.1). GTDB lineage: Bacteria > Myxococcota_A > UBA9042 > DTJE01 > DTJE01 > DUVQ01. The sequence goes on from DUVQ01000094.1 coordinate 5,386, forward strand.
TGGAAAAGGACATGCTAGCCCCCCAAAGGGTTAAATACTCAAGGTCTGGCGTTGACGCAGACGTTCAAGTCACCGACAAAGAGGTGGTAATCACCGTTGATTTAAGTTGGTTTCTGGAAAAGGCCATCAGATCGCGAGTGGAAGACTCCCTCCACAAAGGAATCCCCCCGCTACTGCGAAGCTGAACCCCTGTTCCTGTCCCTGTCCCTGATCCTGCCCCCAAGGCAAACAACGAGGAAATTATTGATTGACTGTCACTTTGGCCGTTAGTAGGATGCTGAGGCGAAGTGGCCTTTTCGTGTTTGTGCTTGGGCTGTCATTCCGCTGGTTTCTGCTTCTTGGGGGTGTTCCATGCTAAAGCGAGTGTTGCCTTTGGTTGCAGTGCTTTTCGTTGCTTGTGGTGATAGCGGCGAGCAATTCGAGAATTACTGCGTTGGGGTTGACTGTGGTAGCCATGGGCGCTGTGCCATTGGTGCCGAAGGGGCTATCTGCATTTGTGATAGCGGGTTTACCCTGCAAGATGGCGTTTGCAAGGAAGCCTTGGCAGATGACCCATGCAAAGACGTGACATGCGATGGTCATGGTTCTTGTATAGCATCAGCAGCGGGTAAGGCTCTTTGTATCTGCGAGTTGGGTTATCGTGCTGATGGCCTTACTTGTGTTGCCGTTGAGGATGGCGGTGGGGAGCCAGGTTCTGCTTGTAAGGATGTCACATGTAGTGACCACGGTACCTGTGTAGTGAGCGGTTCAGGTGCCGCGCTTTGTATTTGTGACTATGGTTACAATCCTGACGGCCTTACTTGCGTTGCCGTTGAGGATGGTGGTGAAAAGCCGGAATCTCCTTGCAAAGATGTTACCTGTGATGAGCACGGCACCTGTGTAGTCAGCGGTTCAGGCGATGCGCTTTGCATCTGCGAGTTGGGTTTCCGTGCTGACGGCCTTGCTTGCGTTGCCATTGACGATGGTCAAGAGCCACCTTCACCATGCCAGGATGTTGACTGTGATGAGCACGGCACCTGCGTAGTCAGTGGTTCAGGTACGGCTTTTTGTGTCTGCTATGAAGGTTACCGTCTTGAAGAGGGCACTTGCGTTGCGATTGAAATTGAGGATCCATGTGACGGAGTTGACTGCGGTGATGATGGCCATTGTCTAATCAGCGGTTCCGGCGAAGCCTTTTGCTTCTGTAACGAAGGTTTCCATCTTCAAGGCGATACCTGCGTTGCGATTGAAATTGAGGGTCCATGCGCAGATGAAAAGTGCGGTGATGAGGGCCATTGTCTAATCAGCGGTTCCGGCGAAGCCTTTTGCTTCTGCAACGAAGGTTACCATCTCCAAGGCGATACCTGCGTCGCGATTGAAATTGAGGATCCATGCGCAGAAGCTGACTGCGGTGACAATGGCCGTTGTGTAGTCAGCGGTTCAGGTGTCGCCCTTTGTGTCTGCAACGACGGCTTCCGCGCTGACGGCCTTACCTGCGTTCCCATCG
>DUVQ01000095.1 GCA_012840965.1 Oligoflexales bacterium
ATACGAATAGGGACTGCCGCAGATAACCGCTGATGCTCCAGGCGAGTTCCCTCTTCTTCAGCAGTAACCATCAGCGAACCTCCATTTCTAGGGGCAAGCTATGAACCCCCTTTTTAACCTAGAAGGTGCGGGACAGTCAAGATGAAGGGCGGGGGAGCTGGGACGGGAAAGGAGGCAGGGACGGGTGGGCTAAGGCAGGGATTGGGGCTGGGTGCAGGGGCGGGGACAGGGTGCGGGTGCAGGGGCGGGGCTTCCTTGACACATGGTGGGCTGGGTGCCATTATTTTGGGGACTTTTTTCCTCTCTTTGCCGACATTTTAAGGAGGTTTCGATGCCCTCAGATAAGAAATTGCTCATCCTGCATGTTACCTCTGAAGTGGTTCCATACTCAAAAACTGGTGGGCTTGCAGATGTTTTAAATGGACTCCCCAAGGCCCAGGCGACGCTTGGGCACAAAGTTTATGTCGTGTCTCCGTTGTACGACGCAGTTGACCGTGCACGCCATGGCATCAAAAAACTTGGCAAATCCGTTTCTGTTACCCTCGGTGGGCGTTCGTTTGATTTCCAAATATCAAAGGCTGACATGGGTGATGGCGCTACAGCCTTGTTTTTACGCAATGATGACCTGTTTGGCCGACCTCAACTGTACGGAAATGGCAACCAGGATTATGAAGACAATCACATCAGGTTTGGCTCTTTCAGCGCTGCCATTTTTGAACTGGTTCGTGAACTGGGATTGGCACCAGATATTATCCACTGCCATGACTGGCAGACAGGGTTGGTTCCAGCCTTTAACCGCTTGAATTCGCTGAATGTGGCTCCAACTGTAACCACGATTCATAACCTAGCTTACCAAGGTCAGTTTCCGGCCGACGTTTTGCCTGAGCTTGGTATCTCCTGGGATGTGTTTAATCCGGAAGGCCTTGAATTTTATGGACGAGTCAATTTCTTGAAGGCTGGCATAGTGTGGTCTAACAAGATAACCACAGTTAGCCCCAACTATGCTCAAGAGGTTTTAAGGCCTGAATTTGGTGCTGGTCTCGACGGTGTTTTAAGGGCAAAAGGTGGTAACTTTACAGGGATTTTGAATGGTGCTGATTACAGCATCTGGGACCCAAGAAACGACCCCTACATTGCATCATCGTACGGACCAGATGACCTGTCTGGAAAGCAAAAATGTCGTGAACACCTACTGGAAAAGGTTGGCTTGAAAGGGGTAATAGGCCCAATATTTGGGGTGGTTGGGCGTTTTGCCTCACAAAAGGGGTTTGACCTGATAGCGCAAGTTATCCCAAGCATAGTTGCCCAAGGTGGAATCGTGGTGGTGCTTGGCAGCGGTGAGGAGTCCATCCAAAAGGCAATGTCAGTCGTGGCAGATGCCTTTCCAAACAGGGTGGCCTTAAAGATTGGTTATGATGAGGAGCTTGCACATCAAATCGAGGCTGGTTCAGACTTTTTCCTGATGCCATCGCGTTATGAACCTTGTGGATTAAACCAAATATATTCATTGCGTTATGGAACTTTGCCAATAGTTCATTCGGTGGGTGGCTTAAAGGATACAGTGGTTGATTTGGGTGCTGATCCAGAAAACGGAACAGGATTCGTGTTTCATTCGTTTGATGCTGGAGCCTTTTTACAAGCAGTATCAAATGCTTTCGGGATTTACAACGACAAGCCCCGACTTCTGGCGGCCCGGTTGCGTGGAATGGCCAAAGACTTCAGCTGGGGTCAATCTGCAAAGGCATACCTACAGTTATACAGACAAGCCATGAAAATGTAAGCGGATTTCCTGTTCCTGCCCCTGCCCCTGTCCCTGCCCCTGTCCTACGACTGCCTGTTAATATGCAGCTCAATATGTTTGCCGGAAATTCCACGCTCGGCCGTCGTCACTACATAGGAGTCCTGCTTTTTAACCCCTCTTGCAACCATACATAGGTGAGTCGCACAGATAGCCACTTTCACACCCCTGGCCCCAAGGTGGTCAGCCAAGCAATCAGCTATCTGGGCCGTCATTCTTTCCTGGACCTGCAGCCTTGCAGCAAAATGATCAACAATTCTAGCTATTTTTGAAAGTCCAATAATTTTATTCCCAGGCAAATATGCCACATGAGCGTGCCCAAAAAACGGCAGCAGATGGTGCTCACACATACTGACAAACTCGATATCCAACACTTCGACAACATCGTTATGGTCTGTCAGATCCTCAGTAAAGATTCCGCCTTCTAAAATCTCGGAAATATCCTCACGGTTACCCCTAGTCAGGTACAGCATAGACTCCAAAACCCTTTGAGGGGTCTGTTGCAGTCCAGGGCGCTTTGGATCCTCGTCAAGCAACTCTAAAAACTGGCGAAATTGACTGTTAAACTGTTCATCCCGGCTCATAAACACCCCATTTCGAGCGGACCCATTCTAACCCAACCACCACAATTATGGGTAGCACCCCCGTTAACGGTACAACCCAAGCGATAATCCGCAGTTTTCAAACTATCACCAGACATCCGACCAAGCCCCATCAAACCCATCCCAAGACCCCAGCAAAATCCAAATGTGCCAAGCAATGTCCGGCAATGTTATGGCAATGTCCGGCAATGTCCGGCAATGTTGTGGTAATGTTATGGAAATGACGGGCAATGTCGGGCAATGTTAGGGCAATGTTAGGGCAATGTTATGGCAATGTCGGGCAATGTTGTGGTAATGTTATGGAAATGTCGGGCAATGTCCGGCAATGTTGCACACAACTGCACTAGCACAGCAACGAGGGGATGTTCTAATGAAGATAACCGAATTGTTTCCGGACGTAATAACAGAAGATATGGAGTGTGAATTCAAAGCGGTACTGAATTCGGAAAATCCTGTTAAGTGGGCCAAAACGATTGTAGGTTTTGCAAATAGCAATGGAGGCATCCTGTTTGTTGGGGTCTCTAACGACTTAGAGGCGTTTGGAATTAACCTAGATGAAATTGATAAGACGAAAAACCTTGTGGCTCAAATCAATGACCGACACATTTTTCCTCATGTAAAGCTACGCTACATGATGCGAAGTGTTGATGCTAATGCAGAGCGTTTTGTCCTTGCGATAAATGTCCTTCCTTCGGAATCCATTGTTCGATATCGTGAAGGTGACTTTAAAGAGACCGTATTTGTAAAAGGTAATGGGAATGCAACTCCTGACACGCCGGAAGACATCATTTCCTTATCAAGGAGAAAGTTCGGTGTGGATAACGAAACAAGTGAGGTTCTTTACATCGAAACTGAGTGGACAGGCTATGCTGCACTATGTAGAGAGTTTAGAAAGGATTCATCTGAGCCTACAATAAAGGAGTTGCAAAACGAAGAGATTGTATCCAAGGACGGATACGCAAAAACGGGCTTTTTGATGTTTAAAGACGGGTATGACGGTGATGATACGCTGGTCTGCTGCCGTTTGTGGAGAGGTAAAACAAAAACTGGAGCTGTGCTTGATAGCGGGAGGTTCAAGGGGCCACTGCACACTGTTTTTAAGGAAACGCTTACATTTATTGAACGAAATACAAAGACTGGCTGGAAGAAGACTGAAAACGGCGGTCGCGAGGAGATTCGTTCATATCCAAAAGAAGCTTTGCGTGAAGCACTGGTAAACGCAATTGCACACAGAGACTACTCCATTGCCGGAACGCAGATAGATGTAGATATCTTTAGCGACCGAATTGACATTGTTTCGCCGGGCTCGTGGTTACTGCCAAGGCCTTATGAAGACTATCCCATAGGTTCAATCCCCTCTGTTCGCAGAAACACAATTATTGCCGCGTGTTTAGATGTTGCAAACCTGATGGAGCGAGGGGGCACTGGGTTCCAGGCTATGATTAACAGTTACGAAGGCTATGGCGATGATAAACAGCCGGGAGTATTAATTTATCCTGGCTTTTTGGATTTGCGTTTGTTTGACCTTCTTTTTCAGGAGGAGTTGTATCCTGAAGAATTGACGGATATAGACAAGGTAATTGAACTATTAAAGGAATCCCCTAAGTCGGTAAAAGACCTTCAAGCAGTGACTCGGTTTAAGAGCAGGAGCAGATTTTTGGCGGCGATACTAAATCCTATGATAGAACAAGGAGTTGTCTACCGTGAAGGCAGTGCAAGATCACCAACCTCAGTAATAAAACTGAAGGAAAAAGAACAGGAATGATAAGGTGATTCAAATGCCGGGTTAGGGACGCTCGGTTTTACAATTTTCGCTTTCAAAAAAACAAAATTATTAGTTTTTCGAAAGTCGGCGATATAATGGTTTCGAAAGAGAAACTTATTTCAAGTTTTGAAAGCGAGGCCTTTTACGGGCAGATTTATTGAGATACCGATTTTCCCCTTTAGTTTCCAAGAGTTTTGTCTCTATTTTTCCGACGAAAGAGACAGAAGAAAACTGTTCGATGACTATGTTTTGATGGGAGGACTGGCCGGCTCGTACGAATACCCTTCAAATCAGGACAGAATCGCGTATCTAAGGGACGTTTATAAAACTATTGTTAATAGAGACTTGGTGGATAAATATCGCCTCCCTAACACAGTTGTGTTGAACCATCTGACAGAGTTCATGATGGATAACATCTCCAATTTGACATCACCAAACAACATAAGTGAAAAATTGGGCAAGGCTTCGCATGTTACCAATCATGTCACCATCGGCAAATACATCGACCATCTTTGTGATGCCTTCATGTTTTATAAAGTAAAACGCTATGACATAAAAGGGAAAAGGTATCTTGAAACACTGGACAAATACTATCTTTGCGATTTGGGCATGCGATATGCGGTCCTTGGGCAAAGAAACATGGATTATGGCAGAGCGTATGAGAATTTAGTCGCCATAGAATTATTGCGCAGAGGATACGAGGTTTATGTGGGAAAACTGTATCAAAAAGAAGTTGATTTCATCGCTATAAAACAAAGTGAAAAACTCTACATTCAGGTTTCTGACAATATAACAAAGACCTCGACTCTGAATCGTGAGGTTGCACCACTTTTACAAATAAGGGATGCATACCCCAAGCTTTTAATAGCAAATACAGGTCATCCTGAATATCTGCATGAAGGCATCCGCATCAAAGACCTTTCGAGGTGGTTGTATTTTGCTCAAGAGAACGGTTGACGGCAAAATTGGAATTGAGATTCGGATGAAGGATAATTGAGATTCGAGAACTCGAAGGACTGCTAGCGGCGATCCCAAAGGAGAACGTGATTGAACGAACGAGTTTGGAAGCTCGTTTGGAAAACGCCAAGAATATTTTGGATACCTTGCCGCATTAATTTCGAGCAGATAAAGGCCTCATCTATCCGATTGCGTGATGACAATATTCAGGACAGGGATGAAACCTATCAAGGAGCATTTCAAGGCGTTCTTCCTACGGCAAGAACTTTTGAGTTCAAGTTGTCGGGTGAGGATGGACTGATTCGCGGAAAAATCGATGCCGCCATAGCAGATCCGCACGTTCTGAATCTTGAATGGCTCCACAAGTCGGTATCCGTAAAGTTGAATGTCATGCGGGTGGGACAGGGACGCCCACGTCACACCCTGATGTCTTTGGACGATATAAAAGCTAAGGAGTTTCCAACGCAATAAGTGGTCCTGACATTGGTTTTTTAAGCGTACTTGCCCTTTCTTAAAACTGCGGCTACACTTCTGGCATGGAATTTTATAAATACCAGGGAACTGGCAACGATTTTGTGGTTTTGGAAGCTTTGGACGGTCGCCCCGCGTGGCTGGACAGCGCTACCGTGCAGGCAGTCTGCGACCGCCATTTTGGCGTTGGTGCTGATGGCATTTTGCTGATCGAGCGTGGAATCGAAGCTGATTGGTTCATGCGAGTGCTGAATGCCGATGGCTCTGAAGCCGAGATGTGTGGAAATGGAATACGATGCGTGGCCAAGCATCTGGCGACACATTTGGATGTGAAAGACCAGGTAATTCCAGTAGAAACCTTGGCTGGGGTAAAGGCGTGCATCATTGACCGTGACGACGATGACGTGGTCGAAAGCGTTACGGTGGCGCTGGGTCCGCCAATTTTGGAACCTAGTCAAATCCCGGTGGCTGCCGAACACAACTTGGACATTGCAGTTTTGGTTGATGGTCGACAGTTTGTGGGACAGGCCGTTAGCATGGGTAATCCCCACTTTGTGATCTTCGATGGGATGGGGCTTAAAGAGGCTGAGGTCTGGGGTGCCAAGCTTACTGCTGCTCCGGTGTTTCCAAGTCAGGCAAATATTGAGTTTGTGGAAGTCTTGGAACCAGGTGTTGTGCGAGTGGTTGTTTACGAGCGGGGGGTTGGCCTGACGTTGGCGTGTGGCACTGGGGCGGGTGCGGTGGGCGTTGCTGCGGTATTGACTGGCAAGGCTGAGGCTGGCGAACCAATATCGATAAAACTTCCGGGCGGAGTGCTGGATATAACGGTGCTGCCCGATTATTCAGATGTGCTGCTGTCTGGTGCCGCGGAGCTGGTTTTCACAGGCGAGATAGATATTCAGGCCCTGATGGCGGCTCGGCCGGAGTAGGCAGGGGCAGATCAGGCGCGAGTTTGTTGCTGGTTATGCTCCGCCCCATGGCGGGCCATCAGCTGGCGGCCCTTGTCGGTTGGGCGGTATTTCTGCTTGCTGCTGCGTGGCTTGTCGGGGATGGTCATTTCAATCAAGCCGGCATTCAGAGCCGGGAGTAGATAAGTCTTGCGGAAATGTTCATCGTCTCTCAGCCCAAGTGCCTCTTTGAGTTGTTGCCGGGTCATCTCTTTGGTAAAGACTGAAAGTAGTCGGACTTCCGGGGTGACTTCCGGGGTAACTTCCGGGGTCGAGCTGGTCACAGCATCCAGGATCATCCGCAACATAAAGGCAATAAAGGGCGCTGAGTCACTCTGAAGTGTGCTCTCTTGCAACGCTGCGTAGTATTCGGCCTGGTGCTCGAAGATCAGGCTTTCCACCGGAATAAAGGCGAACAGGGGATTCCAGCGGGCCAGGATCAGGCTCTGCCATAACCGCCCCATGCGGCCGTTGCCATCGACGAAGGGGTGGATGAATTCAAACTCATAGTGAAAGACTGAACTGGCAATGAGCGGATGCGAGTCGGTGTTGGCCAGCCAACCAAAGAGGTCGGCCATCAGTTGCGGCACTCGGTCTGCTGGCGGGGTCATGTGGATCACCTGTTGGCCCGCCAGCACGCCCACGCCACCACGCCGATAAAGCCCTGCCTCGTTGATCAGGCCGGACATCAAAATCCGATGTGCCTCCAGTAGGTCTTTTTCCACACCAGGGTTCCAGGTGTCGAACCGGTCGTAAGCCGCCAAAGCGTTTTTCACCTCCTGCACCTCGCGGGACGGGGCGATGACCCGCTTGCCCTCCAAAATCGCGGTGATCTGCGCCTCGCTCAAGGTGTTTCCTTCGATGGCCAGCGAACCGCGAATGGTACGGATGCGATTGATGCGCCGCAGCCGCAAGGCTCTCGCCTGATCGGAAAGCACGGTCAACCGCCCGATCATCTCGCTGATTGCGGCGACCCGGTTCAGGATTTCGGGGGTGATTGTGTAGGGTGGCTGATATGTCATTCTGCCCCCAACTTGTTCAATATGGCGCTAATTGCCGCGTTGTCGTTCGAGCTGTAACAGCCTTCGTCATATCTCAGTAGCCGCTGTGCGTTTTTCCCAAAAATCTGGGCTTTTTCCTCGTTTGATAACCCCAAGGCGTTTATCACAGCGATAAACGAGTTTGGATGGTTTAAGTTGTGGTCGCTGCCAAAGATTAGGCGATCTGCGCCTAAGGTGTCGATGGCCCTGCCAACTACCCACGGTTCTCTGATACTTTCTGTTCCAAGGTAAGCATTGTTTAACTTACGTTCCTTGATGGCGTTTGATGCGCCTGCAACCAAGGTGGGACTGTCGCCACCCATGTGGGAAAGAACTATTGGAACATCAGGAAATGATTCAGCCATTTCCAGCGCCCTTTCCCATCCTGCAACCTCACGCCAGCGTCCGCAGTGGGTCACTATGGGAAGGCCACTTTGTGCCGCAAATTCAAAAAAAGGGCGATAAGCTTGGTCAGTAATTGGCAATCTGGCAAACGAAGGATGTAGTTTTAGCGCACTGACCATTGGATAATGCCCTTCCAAAAACTCCATCGTCGCGTCAGGATCATGAGGATCCACCCAAGCGGCCATCATCAGCTTCAAGCGCGATTTTCCAGCGCTAGCAGCAACACCCCGCGCCAGTCCAACATTGTCGCCATCATCTGTAGGCATAACCAATGCGCCAGTTATCCCACACGAAGCCAGCACGCTACAAACGCTGGCCAAGTCAGACTGGTGACCAGCAAAATCTGGAGTTTTCCAGCGCCCGACATGTACATGAGCATCAAACAGTTTGAAGGCCTCAGGCATAGCTTTCCCCTTCCTCGGTGGGCCAGTGTAGCGCAAATTGCTTGCAAATGTGTTATGGTTCGCCCCTCTTTGGGCCCAGAAACTGCTGGGTTCAGGGGCAACTCCCGGAATTTAAACGCTTAAATTTGCGTAGTGAGCCGGGTAAGGAGTTTTAGTGCTTTTGTTCATTCCAGTTTTGGCCATGCAGGCATTCATGCATCTTTGGTCCCCCGACATGTTGACACCAGAACAAGAAATCACCCTGATGGCGATCTACAAGGGGGTAAATGTTAACTTGGCGCATGCGGTTGCAAAGGTTGAAACCGGCAATATTCCTGAAGAATCTGGCGCCAGGGACAAGGTCGTGTCCGCTGGAAACTATGGTCGATTCCAAATCAACTGCACTACTTGGAAAAAGCCGTTGAAGCTTGACTCATGTGAAGACTTGCTGGAACGCCACACAAACATATGGGCTGGCCTGACTGTGCTATCATACGTGTCCGCCAACAGGTGGGCCAAGCCCAAGGGCCCCCACCACTGGGTAGCTCATTACAACGCAGGCGTCGTCGTTGAAAAAGGCAGCAGAGGTGAAAGGTACGCCAACAAGGTCGCCAGTTACATGCGCACATGGTCTAAGCAGTCAAGACGTAAGTTTGGTCAATTTAAAGGATGGTAGGAGCTAGTAGATGAAAATAAGAAAAATCAAAGTTCACCCTAATCTTCCAGAGGCTTTAGCCCCCCTAAAAGAAATAGCCATGAATGTTTGGTATTCGTGGAATTGGGATGCTGTTCATCTATTCATCAGACTGAATCCGGCCGTTTGGGAAGAGTCCATGCAAAATCCTGTGCTGATGCTTGGTATGGTTTCCCAGCAGGATTTGGAAAAGGCCGCCAACGATGACAGTTATATTTCAAGTCTGACCCGCGTGTACGACCGCTTCAAGGAGTACATGAGCGGAAGCGGTTGGTATCAGGAGGCCGGCCACGACCCGAACGCTTTAATCGCTTATTTTTCCGCGGAGTATGGTCTGGCTGAGGGCCTGCCTATCTATTCTGGGGGGCTTGGGGTGCTTTCCGGGGACCACCTGAAGGCGGCGTCGGATCTTGGTTTGCCGCTTGTTGGGGTAGGCCTGCTTTATCAAAAGGGCTACTTCAGGCAGAAGCTGAATCTCGACGGTTGGCAGCAGGAAGACTACCCTGACAATGACTGGTACAACATGCCGGTTTACATGGAAAAGGGTAAGGACGGCAAATCAGTCATAGTGCCAATAGAGCTTGAAAACACAACAGTTTTTGCCAAGGTTTGGCGTGTTCAGGTTGGGCGTACGCCACTTTACTTGCTGGACACAAATATTGATGAAAACCCGATGCATCTTCGTGATATCACTTCGACCTTGTACGGGGGCGACCGTGAAATGCGCATCAGGCAGGAGATTGTCCTTGGCATCGGCGGCGTTAGGGCCTTGCGTGCTTTGGGGCTGACTCCGACGGTTTATCACATGAATGAAGGACACTCCGCCTTTTTGGGCCTGGAGCGCCTTCGCATGACGATGGAGGACTTCAAGTGCGACTTGGCGACTGCCAGTGAGCATGTCTATGCAACCAACGTTTTTACCACGCACACCCCTGTGCCTGCCGGTAATGAGATGTTTGACCCAGGATTGGTGCGGCGCTACACCATGCCTTTGCTTTCCAAAATCGGGTTGTCGTTTGACGATTACCTGAAGATGGCGAGAGTGGGCAATGAAAACAGTTTTGGAATGACTCCGCTGGCTTTGCGTACCGCTGGATTTTCCAATGGCGTCAGCAAGTTGCATGGTGAGGTCTCCCAAAAGATGTGGCGCAATATTTGGCCGTCTTTGCCTGTAAACGAGGTTCCCATAACTTCGGTAACTAATGGTATTCATACGGCTAGTTGGGTCAGCCATGACATGCTGGATCTGTTGACCAGGTATCTTGGGCCGCGTTTGACCAAAAAGCCTTGGAATTTCGATGTGTGGCAAAGGGTTTACGACATCCCGGCCAGTGAGCTGTGGCGCGTGCATCAAATCAGAAAGGAAAGGTTCATCTCCTTTGTAAGAAAGCGCCTGCAGGCCCAATTGAAGGCTCAGGGGGCAAGCTTTTCTTCTTTGAGGGGCGCTCAGGACGTTTTGAACCCTGAAGCGCTAACAATTGGTTTTTCCAGGAGATTTGCCACATATAAAAGGGCCACTTTACTGTTTAGCCAGATTGACAGGATCGTCAAACTACTATCAGACACCGAGCGACCGGTTCAGCTTGTTTTTGCTGGAAAAGCCCATCCACAAGATGTCCCAGGCAAGGAGCTGATTAAGGCTATCGTTCATTACGCCAAGGACCCCAGACTGAGTCAACGCCTTGTATTCTTGGAAGATTACGACATCAACGTTGGTAGATACATGGTTCAGGGCGTTGATGTTTGGCTGAACACACCGCGTAGGCCGATGGAGGCATCCGGCACCAGTGGGATGAAGGCCGCTGCAAACGGTGCGCTGAACTGCTCGATTTTGGATGGCTGGTGGCCTGAGGGGTATGAAAATGACACCGGTTGGGCCATTGGTAACGGTGACGTGTTTAGAGATGAGGCCGAGCAGGATCGTGTCGACGCTGAGTCCTTGTTCCACCTGATTGAAGAAGAGATTGTCCCCTTGTTTTATAACCGCGACGTCCATGGAATGCCTCGCGGTTGGATTGAAATGATGAAGGGCTCGATCAGCAAGCTTGGCGCGAAGTTTAATACTCACCGCATGGTTGCTGAGTACGCTGAACGCGCCTATCTGCCTGCGCACGAGCTTGGTTTTAGATGGA
>DUVQ01000016.1 GCA_012840965.1 Oligoflexales bacterium
CAACTCTGCGGTTTTTAGCTCGTCCTTCCTCGGTTGCGTTGTCAGCGATTGGCTTTGACTTACCAAAGCCCTCAGAGGCCAATCGTTCGGCTTCAACACCTTGAGCAATCATATAGTCGACTACTGCTGCGGCCCTGCGCTGACTCAGGTTTAAGTTGAAATCATCAGCACCAACACTGTCGGTGTGGCCATCAACCCTGACCTTTTTGATCTGGGGATTTTCTTTCATGGTCTTGGCCAGAGCGTTAAGCAGCGGGAATGATTCAGGTTTAATGGTGGCCTGTTCAAAGTCAAAGAATACAGTGCCTTCAAACTCGATCTTCTTTTCTGTCACCGTAATTTTTGGCGGTGGACAACCCTTAAATTCAGCAACGCCAGGTACATCTGGGCATTCATCGTCCTTGTCTGGGATGCCATCGCCGTCACGATCAGGACAGCCATTGAACTTCTTTATACCAGGCTCATCTGGGCAAGCGTCATCCTTGTCTGGGATGCCATCGCCATCGCGGTCTGGACAGCCGTTGAATTCCTTTAAGCCTGGGTCATCTGGACATTCATCTTCGTCATCTGGGATGCCATCGCCGTCGCGGTCGGGCGGTGGCTGCTTGCACCCCTTTTCACAGGGCTTTGGCGAGTACTCTACCCCTGCGGTTATCTGGAACGCTGGGCTGCCAAATCCTCTTAAGGTGCCTCCACCTGCAACCAAGGTCAGTCCAACTGGACCAGCCAAGCCTCTAAGGCCGCCTAACAGGTCCAAACCATTGTCATATTTAGACTTAAAGGGCTTGGTCAGCGAAGTCCTCACCTGCATGGTACCAATAGCCTCAAGTTTTCCACAGATTAGGGGGGCTGATAGACCGGCGGCAAGCAACATTTGATGGCTGGTGTTGTGACCAAACAGGTCTACAGGTTTTTTAAATCTAAGCCCAAAGTTTATGGCCACGTTCCAACCATGACCTGACCAGTCACCAATCAAGGAAGTTGTACCCGAGACAAGCTCGTCACCCACCAAGACATTTTTGCTGGCTGATGGAAAGGTCAGGTCCTGGGCGACAGAAAAGCCAAATCCACGGCCATTACCACCAATTACCCTAGCTTTCAGGCCAAGCCTGATATCGCCAAAGACAAAATCTGTCCCCTGCCCTTTTACTACGGCCAAGGGCAAATCGAGACCAATCGAAAGCCTGTCCCACAGAGCCAAGTAGCCATAAAAATCAGTCACGAAAAGGTTTGAAACCTCGACACGATTTAAAGCCTCAGAAGTCAAGGGCTTGTGGCTGTATGTCAAAAAGGCGCCAACACCCCAATTCAAGTGCTCAGGCATATTTGAGGTCAGGACACCCAAGATATCAGCCCCATGCACTGATGGCTTGAAGGTGTTTATGTTTACATCCTGGGTTTTAGCATTTAAGGGCATGGCCCAGCTAAATATTGCAACTGCCAGTAGGGCACCAGTAATGTACTTAAAATTGTTCATTAGCCGCCTCTTTGATGGGCCATGGCGATTGTGGATCGTGAAACCGCTATTGGTCAAGGTTACAAACGAACAGCCCCAGTATTACCAAGCAATTGAAGCCCCGCCCCTGTCCCCGTCCCTGCCCCCAGCCCCTGATCCCGGCCCTGCTACAGATCCTGCCAATTAGCATGCTATGGCTCCTGATCGTTCGTTCTTTTTGGCGTTTTGTCTCTTCGTTACAGTTTTATAACATGTCCGGGGGCATCCTTCCGGGCCCAAAATCTCCCGTAGCTACCCCGACTGTCTCTTAGTGACATCGTCCGGGCGAAATATACGATTGCTAACGTGTACGTACATCCTTTTGGCCCGGACGGGCCGCTGCGCGGCCTTCAAGTCAGCTAAGTAGCCCCCAAAATCACCGCCATAATCGTGAGCCGGCAGTCGATACAGGCCCATCTGCGGCGTTGCCTTCGCCAATTTGAGACTCGATGTACGGTCAAGTACACCTTCACTCAAATTGGCAAAGGCGCCTTGCATATGAACCTGTCTCGCCAGCCTTCGTCATCG
>DUVQ01000096.1 GCA_012840965.1 Oligoflexales bacterium
AACATGGTGTCTACTGTAAAGGCGTATCTGCAGCATGAGCAAACTACCTTGGAGTTGGTGACAGCGGCCAGGGGTAAGGCCATGGCGGCCAAGAGCGTTCAAGACAGCGCCACTGCCGAAGCCGGCCTGACTGATGCTTTGGGAAAGCTGATGGCTGTGCTTGAATCTTATCCCGATTTAAAAGGTAACCAGCCTATTAGAGACCTGATGGAAGAGCTAAGGTCAACTGAAAATCGTATTGGTTTTGCTAGGCAGCAGTACAACGACTCGGTCATGCAGTACAACACGGCAATTCAAGTTTTTCCTGACAAACTGGTGGCTTCTAAGTTTGAGTTTAAAGGCTTTGATTTCTTTCAGGTTGATGCTGGGGATGCAAGCGTCCCAGAGGTTAAAGCGTGATAGCACAAAACCTCTTTCAGTATCGCCGCGAATTTTCCAGAAGCGTCGCTAAGGTTGTTGCGCTTTTGGTTGCTGTCTACTTTGGGCTTTTGTTTTTACTGGCCATCATTATCAGGGCATTGATGGGCGTTTTTGGTATGTCTGGGGCGAAAACCAGCATATGGATCTGGCTTGGGGTCACCTTTGTGTTGGCGGTTGGCTTTGTGGCTGTCCACTTCTTGATTGCCAAGCGCCGCGGCCCGACGCGTCTGCTCAGGCGCCTTGGGGTTGTGCTGCCTGACAATAATGATGGCTACCATCGACGCTACGCAAATATCGTCCAGGAACTGGCTGTTGCCGCAGGCATTGAGCCTCCAAAGGCCTGGGTTTTGCCTGAGCTTTATCGAAACGCCCTGTCGGTTGATGGTCATATTGTGGTAACCGAGGGGCTGGTCAGCACCCTGTCAAGAGATGAATTGGCGGCTGTTGTAGCCCACGAATTTGGGCATGTCATCGTTGGTGATATCCATCTAAAAACCATCATCGCTGGGATGATATCGCTCTTGGGTATTCCTGAATCCTTGCTGGTTGCCATGGAGGCCTCGAACTTGCGAAAGGAAGGCCGCATCGTGCGTATCGATAACCTAAAACACACGGAAAATCGGCATGATGTGCAAAACGTTGCAGGTATGGGATTTTTGGCTCTCGCATATCTCGCCCTGTTGCTTTACTCAGCCATGGCCAAGCTTTTGGTTGGGATTGTTTCATCGGTAGTTAGCCGCAAATATGAGTATTTGGCTGATTTGGTTGCCATTGAACTGACGAGGGACCCCTTGTCATTGGCCCAGGCTTTAAACGCAGTTGGCAGGGATAGGATAGTGCGTGCGCGAGGTGTGCTGGACCCTGCAATTTCAATGTGTTACATCACCAATCCTAGTGTGAGCAGCCTAGATGACGACGAGTCCTGGCTTGGGAACTTGTTTTCGACCCACCCCCCTGTGATGGCTAGGATCAGAAAGCTGCTTACCTTTGCGCATGCGCCGCTTTCGGCCTTGATTCGTTCGAAGCCGGAGGGGAGTGAACCAAAGGGGCTATATGCTCAAAAAGAGGGGATATGGGTGGGCC
>DUVQ01000097.1 GCA_012840965.1 Oligoflexales bacterium
GCTGCCTTAAACACGGTGGTCATCTGTCACCTCATCCATGGAACCAGGACCAAATCCGGAGAATCATAGCTCCACCCAGGTTTGCAATCAACCTATAAATCGTAAAAATGTTAAAAATGGTCTAAAGTCACCCCCGCAGGGCGGTCCTTTAAGATTCCCATGCTAAACCGTTCTTGAGCGTAGGGTAGATACTTATGTCGTTTAATAAGCTTCTTTTTGTGACTTTTTTAATGGCGGCAGTTGCCTTTACCGCGTGCGGAGATTCAACCCCATCACCTGAAGATACTCATGATAACGGAGGTGGATTAGGCGACGTTTCCTATGACAACGAAGACGTGCAAGGTGGGCCTGATCAAGACACTAACTATCCATCCCCGGATAACGCTGATGTGCCGCCCGACGAGACCCCAGGTTGTGAAGATGGCCAATGCATCGAAGAAATCCACGACCCTTGCCTGGATGCTGATTGTAACGATGGGGAGGTTTGCGACGATTGTGAAATCGAAGACCCCTGTAAAGACGTTACCTGCGACGATGGGCAGTACTGTGAGGATGGCGAGTGTATCCCAGACGCTGTTTCAAGCTGTGACGACGTTGTATGCGGCCCAGACACCTATTGTGAAGAAGGCATCTGCGTTCCAAACGGTTTGATCCTTTGCGATGGGGTTGTGTGTGCACCAGGTGAAGCATGTCGAGAGGGCAAGTGCATTTCAGGCGAAGAGGCTTGCGCCACTGTCGTTTGTGGGGACAAGATGATGTGTGTGGCTGGGGAATGTGTGCCTGATGGCAGCGACTTGTGCGTGGGAGTCACCTGTGGCACCAATGAAATTTGCCATGATGGCCGCTGCGTAGAGTCAGATCTCCTTCCATGTCTGGGAGTTCAATGCCCCGACGGTTTTGTGTGCATCGCAGGTGAGTGTGAGGACATGACTGTCGTTGTAGACTTGCCTGAACCTGAAGGAAATATCGTTCCAAACTGGGATTTCGAGCTTTGGAGTGGTTCTTTGCCAACGTCCTGGCTAGCGGCACATGACACTTTGTATGTCGCAAAAAACAGCACCAGTCCGAAATCGCGTCAGTTTGCCGTTCACCTTGAGCGTGATGGAACCAACAATGGCCGGCTTGAAAGCTCCCCATTGACCCCGCCAGTTGGGCGTTATGACTGCACGGCATGGGCCAAGGGTAATGGTAATGTCACATTTGGAGCTAGGCTGTCCGAGACGGATGACCCAAGAAAGGGTACCTACAAGTACGCTGGCAGGCAGACCCTTTGGGAACAGTCCATTTACAGACGCTACGCCTTCGATTTCAACGTTACAGCATCGGTTAAAACAGTCACGATTTTGATTACAACCAACAACTCGGGCGCACCAGGTGTTGATGTCGACGCGATCTCTTGTGTGCGACGCCCAGGCTCTTGTGACAACGTAACATGTGACCCTTGGGAAGAATGCAAGACAAGCGACGGGCAATGCCATCCTTTGGCGGGGCGTTGCAACGATGGGCCTGACTGCGCCAAGTGGCAATCTTGCGACCTGGAAAATCACACTTGCGTCTTGGCAGAAGGACGCTGTCTTTCCAATCTGGATTGTGGCGGGGACAAACCAAAATGTGACCTAAGCACTTTGACTTGCGTTGCTGGTGACCCGTGTGCAGGTGTTGAGTGCAGTGACTGGACAGAATGCGAGCCTGCCAGCGGGACATGTCGGTTAAGGGATGGGCGCTGCCACACTTCGAAGGACTGCTTGCAAGGCTTGCCAGCTTGTGATGGCGCCACTCACACATGCGAATCCGCGTCACATGCCAGCAATATTTTCCCAAATGGTGGCTTCGAGGCATGGGATGAATATACGGTTCCGTACTATCAGGGTACTTATTGGCTGCCAGATTACTGGTATGGCATTGATTTCAGCGAACACGACGGCAAATTCGAGACCGAGATAGCGCCAGATGCCATCAAACGGTACACCACCAGCACCCATTCTGGGAATTATGCCTTGCAGATAGTCTTTCCCGAAGGCGTGGCAGACCGTTTTACCAGCGAGGCGTTTGACATCCCAGCCGGCAGCTACACCTGCTCTTTCTGGGTGCGAGGTAAGGGCAGCGTACGTCACCACAGCTACTCGACAGGCGGGGAAATGCCTCATCTCCCATTCATGGACATCGACACCACGGAATGGCAACGGGTGTCTTTCAACATTCGCTCTAACGTGCGCTACTTCCGCATGATTTTTTATGTCAGCAACACAGATTCAAGCAAGGATCACATCCAAATAGACGACGTGGTTTGTACAAAAGACGTTTTGTAGGATGTTTGACAAGGTGCGTCTATAGGGGTAAAAACCGCTAACTGCTGAGGTGGCAAAGTGAAAGCGGACAAATGGTTTGTAGCTGGCGACCTTAATGCCTTTTTCGCGTTGTTTGTCGATAACATCGTCAACTTGGTGATGTTGACGGCAATATTGGCAGGCCAGTTTGGAATGCCTCAGGATTTCATCCTTACCAAGATGATTCCTGGCACTGCGATTGGGGTCATGTTTGGAGACCTTGTCTACTCCTGGATGGCCAGGAAAGGCAACATGACAGCCATGCCTTTGGGGCTTGATACGCCTTCCACAATTGGGATGGCAATCGCCGTAATTGGTCCAGTTTATTTAGAGTCTGGCGACCCGATGACGGCTTGGTCTGTTGCAATGGCAACCATGATCATAATGGGCGTTGTTAAACTGATCACGTCGTTTTTCGGTGATATGATCCACCGTGTTGTGCCACTTTCTGCCTTGCTTGGCTCTTTGGCTGGGCTAGGTATTGCGCTTTTGGGGCTGCTCCCTGCGATGCGCATTTTTTCCGCGCCTGTCGCCGGTTTGTTTGCTACTGGTATTGTCCTTTACACGATTGTCGCCGGTTTTCGGCTTCCTTTTAAAATTCCAGGGGCTTTATTTGCAGTGGTTGCAGGTTTGCTGATTTATTGGGCTATGGCGCTTTTTGGACTTTCCCCAACGCCGGCTGTCCGCAGTGCCACCATTGGTTTGCATCTTCCCTCAGTTGATTTGGCCGCGCTTAAATCGGGCATGGCTGGTGCCGTTAAATATCTTCCAGTTAGCATCCCGTTTGGACTTTTAACCATAGTTGGCGGCATTAATACGACGGCATCGGCCAAGGCTGCTGGTGATGATTACCGCACCCGTGACATCTTGTTGGTTGAATCTGTGGCTACTTTGCTGGCTGGGTTTCTGGGCGGAGTTGCCCAGACTACCCCATACATTGGTCACCCGGCATACAAGGCTATGGGAGCTCGTGCTGGTTACACCTTCCTGACAGGCATTGTTATTGGACTGGCCGCAATCTTTGGTGTTTTGGGCGTTATCATCGATTTCATTCCTGAAGTCGTGGTTGCCCCAATCCTTTTGTTTGTTGGTCTTGCAATCACCGAGCAGGCGTTTGTGGCCTCTCCAAGGCGACACCTTGTGGCGGTCGCCTTTGCAATAGTCCCATGTTTGGCGTACATGGTGGCTATGTACACTGGCCAGCTTATGGGTGCTGGCGCAAAACCAGACCCGGCTTTGGCCGCTCAATTGCAGGTTTTGTCAATATTATCGGGTGGATTTATAGTTACCTCGATCCTGTGGGGTTCAGCATTGGCCTTCATAATTGACCAGCGTCCTCTGGCTGTGCTGGTGACCTTTGGACTTCTGGCCGTGTTTTCATTGTTTGGAGTGATTCACTCGGTGGCCCCAAACGGCGGTCTGTATTGGCCGACACTTGAAGAAACAGGTCGTTCATTCGAGATTGTAGCGGCATACCTGATAACCGGTCTTGCTCTTGCTGGTCTGATGTGGTGGATGCCTCAAAAGCCTGAGACTAGCGTTGAATAGACGGTAATTTTGGGCTGGTTGATGCAATAAAAGTCGGTTAAATAATTACACTATCAAACTTGTATCAGATTCAGTAGCTCATCATGAACAAGCCCATTGGTGGCTACAATCATGTATTCGCCAAGCTTATGCTTTTCACCATTAATCCCAGTGACTTTGCCCCCTGCCTCTTCCACCAGCAGCCATCCAGCGGCCGTGTCCCAAGGGTGCAGCCCAGTTTCATAAAACCCCTCAAAGCGCCCACAAGCGGTGTATGCCAAGTCTACTGCGGCCGAGCCAAAGCGCCTGACACCCTGCGACGCCAGTAGAACGCGCTTGAAACGTTCGTTTATTAAGTCCACTTCAAGATGAAAGTCATAGGGAAATCCAGTGGCAAAAAGTGATTTCACCATATCGTTTTGGTCGCTGACCTTGATGGGGTTGCCGTTTAAAAAGGCGCCTTGCCCACGTACAGCCCAAAACAATTCATCGAGAATTGGTATGTAAATGGCCCCCAAAACGACTTGTTCTTGGTGCCAAAGCCCTACAGAGGTGGAAAAGATAGGCAATCCATGAGCGTAGTTGGTTGTCCCATCCAAAGGGTCGACAATCCAAGTTAAATCATCAGGAATCAATGTGGTGTGTGACTCTTCACCCAGCACGCTTGAGCCTGGCAGCATCTTAGGTAAAGCGTCTCGCAAAAAAGCCTCAACCGCCAAGTCAGTTTTGGTAACTAGATCAATACGACCCTTATAAATTGGGTCTTTATGCTCACCAAATTGGCTGCGAACAATCTCGCCAGCCTCTTTCATGCATGGCAACAAATCCTGAATCACGCCCTTAAACATCTTTGCTCCTGCTCTTGTCTAATTTCCACTCCTGTTCCAAATGTTACTCCTTTCCCTGTCCCAGATGCTACTCCTGTCCCTGCTCCTGGTCCTGTCACTGGCCCTGTCCCCCTGTTGCTGTCCTTCCTCCACCTGAGCTCCCTCTCTCATCCATCAAGCTCCCGCTCACCAATATCTGTCCTATGATTTTGGCTCCTTCATCCAGTACGTCGCGTCCGCCGTGGCCTGCCATTGCTACTATCCATTCCTTGACCGGACCTTCGCAGTCTTGGCAGCTGACAAATACGTGATCGCTGAACCATTGGTATGCATAGCCTGGTTTGTTGAAGCATTTGATAACATGAGGTTCAAAGCCGGCTTTTAGCCCGTTTACAACCCCCAATCCACGGGTGCGCTTGCCAGATAGGGCTGACCTCAACAATTCAATTTCTGTACGGCCTAGTTTTAACCTTTGGTTTTCAGGGATTTGTTCGTGCATCATCACCCGCCTCAATATCTCGGCTAGGTTTTGCAAGGTTGTGCAATTACCTTGGTTTGGGCAGTGCCATACCTTGTCGTCACCTTTTCTGGCAGGGACTTTCCAGGTTTTTGCCCCTTCTGTCACTGTAAGCGCGGATGATTCTCTTGGAGTCCCCAAATTAGTTATTTTATCAACCACGCGCCTGGTGTAACTACGTAAAAACACAGTGTCTTTTATGCCTTTTGTTTGAAACCACTGGTTCATTGCATCAAAGCCAATGATTTCAACCAATCTGTCAAAAGCTGTGTTATTTGATGGTGTTATAGCCTGTCGTACCAGCTTTGTAATCGTTTGGGTTACATCACCATCTTCATAATGAAATGTTATCGAAGCCTTAGTTGAAAATTTCTTTGCGTGCAAGACTTCAAGGGCGGCAACCGCAGCGTAAAGCTTGACCATGGATGCTGGCCACCAGTTGTCGCGGTCAAGTGATGTTCCTTTGTAATCAAATCGGTGCTGTACAGTTTTTCCATCAGGCTTTCGTTCAAAGGCGATTATATAAGCCTTAAAGGAGGGATCTGGGGTGTAGCCAGCTGCTTGTAAAAGACTTGGTAATAGTTCGCTGTTTACGGGATCCTGCGATGCTTGATTAGAGTCCATCTGAGCCCCCAAAGCCGGTTTGAAGATGAAGACTAGCAAGATAAGCCATGGGACAAACGACCATTTGTTCACTTTTGTTGCCTCAGATTTTCATGATATAGATCTGTTTTTGCTGAACTTCATCAAAGACTTCCCTGAATCCTTGTCGAAGCAGGTAGCTGCGGTAGGACTTAACGTTTGTAGTGGCCTCTAACTGGTGGACGTTGCGGTCGCGAAAGATGTATGACTTTCTTTGATACAGATATTTGCCAAACTTGAAATCGCGGAAGGGCGGTGCCATGTAGTCGACCAGTATTTCGGCCCTGCCTTCATCAAGCATCTGAAGGGAAAGAATGCCTACTGGAATCATGTCGCGAAAGAGCAGGAAGGTTTCGCTTTCTTTGACCATTTGATAGTTGACGTTAGGGAAAAAGTGTCGGATGTCATCTTCGTAAAATTGATAGAACTTGTCGAAATAGTAATGGCCGACGTTGCTTAGGGAATCGACTGAGAATTTGGTTCGATCTCGTGAGTAATCGATTAGATACCAGATGTTCATTAAGGCGATGTAGCCGTTAACTATGAAGATTGGCATTGCTCCGATTAAGATGCCATAGACCGAGAAGACTGCGGCGCCTATCATGTTTAGCCAACGTAGTTTTAACAGCGACTTCATGCTTAATGAAATCGCAATAAGCAGTGAGCCTGCATATCCTATGATTTCAAAAACGCTTTGGAGCTCCATGCAAAGTACCTCTTGGGCCAAAGTTTCTGCCCACAATTAGGCGGCGAATTGGGGGCGTTGTCAATGTTCCCTGCCTCCTGTCCCTGCCTCCTGTCCCCGTCCCTGTCCCTGCCCTCGCTTGATGGTTTACAGCTGCAACCAGCTTGTAAATCAAAGACTACATCAGGGGATAAATGAATGGGCTGACTGTTGACATAGATGAAACGATTATCAAAGCGCCCACCAAAAGAAGGGCCAAGATTAAAGGCAGCAACCAATATTTTTTCCGGGTTCGCATCCAACCCCAAACTTGCTTCATCAACGCCACTGAAATCCCCTTTTTGTGCTAAATCAACCCAATCAATTCAAATCAGAACATGTTTTCCAGGTCTGAATCCATTTTGGCCACGTCTTGCCAGTACCCAGGTTCTGGCCCCTTGCCCGTTAGTCTTCTGATAATGGAAGTTGGCAACAAAACCAAGATAAAAACGGCTCCAAACAACAAATAACCCACGAAGGAATTGGCCTTGGCACCAAACTGGCTGAGTCGGTTTTCAAAGCCTCTTAACCCACGTGGAAACAAAAGCCCCATCAAAAGCCCAAATGAGGCAAAAAGCCAAGAACCTGCGGCCAAAACCATGCTTGGAGTCTTAGGTAAAAACCACGCTACAAGCCCCACAAGGGTAAACAGAACCGCAGTTTCAATACCAAAACGACGCAACTCTCCAACGCGTCTAGGACGTCGAAAAGGCTTTGGTTTTGGTAACTTCTGTCTGGTCCAGTCGTCAGGTTTTTTGGCTAAAAAAGGCCCTGCGGCCAACACGTCGATGTCACAAGCCAAGAACGTCTGAACAGCATCTTTTGGGGTACAAACGATTGGTTGGCCTCGTAGGTTAAAGCTGGTATTTAAAACCACCGGGCAGTTGGTTTTTGAATGAAACGCTTGGATAAGTGATTGAAAATCCGGCTGGTTTTGGATATCCACGGTCTGAATTCGAGCAGAACCATCCACATGGGTCACCGCTGGAATGTCGGACCTTAGGACCCCCAACTTGCCAAGTCCCTCTGGTTCAACTTCTGGCGCTGGCAAAAGCCGCTTTTGAGCCACCTGAGTTACCAGCAACATGTATGGACTTGAACGGTCTAAATCAAACCAGTCGGCAACATGTTCACGCAGAACGGCAGGTGCAAATGGGCGAAATCCTTCACGAAACTTTATTTTTTCATTGACCACTCTCTGCATAGTGGGATTTCTTGGGTCCGCTAAGATGCTTCTGTTACCTAGCGCCCTTGGCCCAAACTCCATCGCGCCCACATAGCGGCCAACTACTTGGCCCAAATCAAGACAGTTTGCAACGGCCTGATCTATGTTTTCTCCAAGCTTTTCATATGGCAACCCGGCAGCTTCAAGCTCAGCTTGGATCTCAGAGTCATGAAAGGAAGGCCCAAGCAAGGCGCCATTCATGGAGTCGTGCTCAGACGGCTGGCGGGCCGCGCCAGTTGAATACCAACCAACTAGGGCGGCGCCCAAAGCACCGCCAGCATCACCTGCAGCAGGTTGGATCCAAATGTCGCCGAAATTCCCACTAGCCAGGATTTTCCCATTAGCCACACAGTTTAAAGCCACCCCACCAGCCAGACACAGGTTTTTGTACCCTGTCAAACGCCCGGCATAGGCTGCCTGACGAACCAAGATGATTTCAGTAACCTCTTGGATCGACCTAGCCAAATCCATATGAACCTGTTCCAGCTTTGATTCGGGGGCCCTGGCACGGCAAAACCCATGGAACTTTTTACTGGTGGTTCGCTCGCCATACTGGAACGAAAACCAATCCATATTCAGTTCAAAGCCGCCATCATCATCAACGGCTACCATGTCGTCCAGAATTTTGCCCACATAAACAGGATTTCCATACGGAGCAAGCCCCATAACCTTGTATTCGTCGGAGTTAACCTTAAAACCCAAGAATTCAGTAAAAGCTGAATACAGCAGACCAATTGAATGCGGGAATCTGATTTCTTTAATCAATTCAATTTGATTGTCGACCCCAGCCGCAATCGAAGAAGTGGTCCATTCACCAACTCCATCAACCGTCAAAATGGCAGCCTCGGAAAACGGCGATGGATAAAACGCCGAAGCAGCATGCGAAAGATGATGTGACGTGTATAGAACAGGCCCTCTATACCGGATTTCCCTCTTCAGGATCCTAGGCAGAACCAGTTTATCGGCAAACCAAGAAGGCATCGCTTTACAAAAGGGCCCAACCCCTCTCGGAGCAACGTTTACAGAGCTCTGCAAAACTCTTTCAAACTTAATCAAAGGCTTTTCATAAAAAACGACCATGTCTAGGTCAGCAGCGCCAATTTTCGCCTTATCCAAACAAGCCTGAATCGCATTAAAAGGAAAACTCGGGTCATGCCTGATGCGAGTAAAGCGCTCTTCCTGGGCAGCCGCAACAATCGCCCCATCAACCACCAAACAGGCAGCACTATCATGATAAAAGGCTGATATACCCAGAACGTTCACGGCCAAAAAGCCCCCAAGCACAGGGTGATGGAGTATAGCACCGTTGAAGTACGTGGAGAATTCTGGGACGGGGACAGGGGCAGGGACAGGTGGCAGGGACGGGAGGCAGCGACAGGAGGCAGGGAGGCGATTGTGCTGATCTGCTGGATTTGGAGCTAAAAGAAGGTCGAGAGGGCACCCTGCAACATGGTCCGGGGGCAATCCTGGAGGGCGCTATCGGGAGTTGCCGGGACCCGACGTCTCTTAGCTGACATGAAGAGTGCGCAGCACTCCGTCCGGGCCAAAAGGATGAACGTACACGTTAGCAATCGTATATTTTGCCCGGACGATGTCACTAAGAGACAGTCGGGGTGGCTACGGGAGATTTTGGGTCCGGAAGGATGCCCCCGGACATGTTTTAAAACTGTAACGAAGAGGAAAAACGCCAAAAAGAACAAACAACCAGGAACCAGAACATACAAACTAGCAGGATCTGTAGCATCGCCAGGATAAGGGACAGCGCCTGGGCTTGCATCTGTAAACCATCAAGCGTAAGTTAGTCCGTACAGCCCGTTTTACTGACAACTTGGGGGTGCTATGAACTGGTTGAAAACCTTACTGCTCCGATCAAGTCTTTCATGGCTAATAGTTGCTGCCAGCCTGGTTTTTGGCGCTTGTGGCTCAGACGATGACCCAGGCCCCTATATCGCGTCGGATCCGGACAAAATCGAGTTTGACGTGGATTGGAAGCCTGAAACCAAGATGGTTACAGGTTTGGTAAATCATTTAACAAACGCTGATTTCACCACCAACACATACACTTTTGGTGGAACTGCCGAAGAACTGCAGGACTTGGCTGCACTAGCAGTCGGGGACATCGCGGTCGTCGATGATGTTGGGCTGTTCAAGATCGAAGAAATCACCGTGTCTGGAGACCAGGTTGTTATAAAGACCGCTGATGCCCAACTGTCTGACGCTATTCAGGATGGCACGATTGAATGGGACCTAGGCTTCGACCCCCTAAGAACCGACCGTTTCATTGGAATCCAGGTTGGCGCATTGGAACCAATGAGGCTTTACCCAAGAAAGGCTGTGGTCAATTCAGCCATTGGTATCGTAGAAAAGGTTGAATGGTCTGGTAGCTGGGGTGGCTTTAACGTAAAAATCACCATGGCCCCGGCAGGTGAAAACATTGACTTCACCATTTCCGCTAGTTACGACGTCGGCAAGGCCAAGGGCAAAATCGTTGGAAAGGGAACCATTCGAGGATACCGGACCAGCGGCCTTGTGCTGTTGGAAAATGGCACCACAACAAACTTTAGATTCGTGGCCAGAGGGATAGATGTGGACATGGACCTTGAGTTTGGCGCAGTTGAACTGGGCATGATGGATGGAAACTTCTCGTTTCCGGCAAAAATAGTGTTGCCTTTTGCGCTAGGACCCATCCCGGCTTGGTATTCCATGGGCTCGGTAATTGAAGTTCAGTCCACCCTTAAAGCTGAAACAAGCGCCCTAGCCAAGGCACATCTGAAATTTCGTGGAGCGGCGGGCATTAGAAAGGACACAGCTGAGGATAGCGGCTTGATGCCGATGGCAAACATTGACAACATCGACGTGGAATTCATCAAAGGTGAGAGCGTTGCCACTTTGACTTCTGGTCTAGGCGTGTTGATACAGTTTCCAAGGATTGAAGTCGGATTGGGGCTGCCTGGAACTGGGGCCGAGAGCTACATGACCGTGAAAAACGAGGTTGTAGCAAACACCAATGTTAAATATGAAGCCGCAGGCCCATACCCTGTTATTACCGGTACTTGTCTTGAAGTTGGTGTAAATTTAGGTGTTTATGTTGGCGGGGCATTCAAGGCTCTTGGTTTCACCTTGGCGTCCAAGGAGTTCCAAGTGGGGGCCAAGATCAATCCTAAAAAACGGTTTGGTAAGTGTGAATAATTGCCACAAAAACCACCGCTTTGTGGCGTGCGCCTAGTAAGCAATCGCAAAAATGACTTCAGTCGTTGATGGTTCACCAGAATATATGCAAGTTCCAGGGGTTGCTGTATCTGTAACAATCAAGCGCACCGTCGCTTTGGTGTCAGCCTTAATCTGAGCTTCAGCCTCTTTACCTGGGTTGAATCTGCAGCGCAGGAACCCACGGCGACCTTGTTCAAAGTGGTCTTTCAGCTCTTGGTAGCTGTTTGCCACAGCAATGCTTGAGTCGCGTCTGGCCAACGCTTGCTCAAACAGGGCCTTTTGCATGTTTTCAAGCTTGGCGTCCAGCCATTCCTTGGTCAGCTTTTCCAAAGGCACAATTTCCTTGGAGCCATCAAGGCGAGATTTAACAACAACGTGCCCAGCGTCAACATCCCTTGGGCCAACTTCAATGCGCAAAGGCACGCCACGCTGGGTCCAGAACCAGTGTTTGTCGCCTGGGCGCATGGTGTCACGCTTATCGACCACAATCTGCTGGGAAGTGGCCTGATTGTAAAACAGCTGCTGGATCTGGTTGTTTCCAAAGCGTTTTTCAGATGCCTCAACTTCTTCAGGACCAAGCAGCCCGGTCATGGCCTTGTTTATGAACTCATGGACGCGGTTCTTTTCTTCTTCCTTTCTGAAAATAGGCACAATCGCGGCCACATATGGAGATACCCTGGGTGGTAATACCAAGCCATCGTCATCACTGTGGCTCATGATTAAGGCTCCAATTAGTCTAGTGGACACCCCCCATGAAGTGGTCCAGGCATGCTGCAACACCTGGTCGCGACCCTCAAAGCGGATCTCAAATGCCTTTGAAAAGTTTTGACCCAGGAAATGGGAGGTCCCCATCTGAAGTGCTCGTCCATCCTGCATCAGACCTTCGATGCAGTAAGTAGTCACAGCGCCAGCGAATTTTTCAGACTCTGTTTTGGGACCAGAAAGAACTGGAATAGCCAGGAAATCCTCGGCAAAAGACCGATAAACTTCCAACATCCTAAGGGTTTCCTCGACGGCTTCCTCTGACGATTCGTGGGCGGTATGGCCTTCTTGCCACAAAAATTCCATCGTCCGCAAAAAGAGGCGGGTTCGACGCTCCCAACGGACCACGTTTGCCCATTGATTTATCAAAATAGGCAGGTCTCGCCATGAATGCACCCACTGGGCGTACATGTGACCAATAATGGTCTCCGAGGTCGGACGGACCATCAAAGGCTCTTCCAGCTTCTCACCACCACCGTGGGTCACGACCGCACATTCAGGGGCAAAGCCTTCAACGTGCTCAGCCTCCTTGGTCATGAAGGACTCTGGAATGAACAGCGGAAAATAGGCGTTAACGTGTCCTAATTCCTTGAAACGCCTGTCTAATTCCCTTTGCATCCCCTCCCATATGGCATAGCCGACTGGTCTAATGACCATACAGCCTCTTACAGGCGCGTAGTCAGCCAGTTCAGCGGCGGAGATCACGTCAAGATACCACTGATTGTAGTCCACTTCTCTTGGGGCAATATTGTTAGCCATTTGGGAAACTCCTGATTCAAAAAGGGATTATTCCTAGGTTCCAGCCGCATAATCGTCGCGATACTTGATCTGCTCTGGGGTCAAAACGTCCAGGGCCGAGCCCATTGTTGCAAGCTTCAGGGCCGCGATTTCCTGATCCTGGGCCTCGGGGATGTCATACACCGTGTGTTCCATGGTGTGGCCTTCCTTGGCCAGGCGAATCATCGACAAGAACTGGTTAGCAAAGGACATGTCCATAACTTCGGACGGGTGACCTTCGGCACCGGCCAGGTTCACCAAACGCCCCTGAGCCAGGACCAGAATTCGGCGACCATTTGGCAACACGTATTCTTCGGTATTTGGACGGATTTCGCGTTTGCTGCGCTTGATTTGCTCCAAATCATCGATCTTCAGTTCACAGTCGTAGTGCCCAGTATTACAGACGATGGCGCCGTCCTTCATTGCCTCAAAGTGGCGGCCAACGATGACATCCTTCATACCCGTGGCGGTTATGAAGATGTCGCCTTCCAGGGCAGCCTTATCCATGGGCATGACCCTAAAGCCATCCAGCCGCGCCTTAAGCGCCGGAATCGGGTCAATTTCAGTAACAATCACGTTGCAACCCATGCCAGAAGCTCGCATGGCAAGACCACGGCCACAGTGGCCATACCCGGCGATAACAAAGGTTTTTCCTGCCAACAAAACGCTGGTGCTTCGAATGATGCCGTCGATTGAAGACTGGCCGGTACCGTACACGTTGTCAAAATCCCACTTGGTCTCAGCGTCATTCACCGCAATGATTGGATAGCGCAGCGCGTTGGCCCTGGCCATAGCTCTAAGCCGGTGGACACCTGTGGTGGTTTCCTCGGTTCCCCCAAGCATTTTCTTGCAATATTCCGGGTGCTTATTGTGCAAGGTGAAAATCAGGTCAGCGCCGTCATCCAACGATAGATTTGGTCCAAATTCGATGGTCTTTTCAATCGCCCAGTAGAACTCGTCCACTGAAAGTCCACGCCAGGCATAGATTGACACGCCATCGGCGGCCAAAGCTGCAGCGACATCGTCTTGGGTGGACAAAGGATTGCAGCCACTCCAGGACAAATCAGCGCCGGCCGCGATCAACGCCTTGATCAAAATGGCCGTTTCCTTGGTCACATGCAGGCAACCTGCAATTTTGTGGCCCTTTAAAGGCTGTTCCTTGGCGAACCTTTCCGTCAAAGCGGCCATAACTGGCATGTGGGTCTGGGCCCATTCAATTTTTAACCGGCCTTCAGGGGCAAGCCCAATATCTTTAACTTTATAACGACTGGTTTCTGATAGCACTTGAACCTCCTCTATTTGACCACGGCAACCGCTCAATATAGACTTCGGCGTCCTTTCAGGGGCGGTCCTTCAGGACGCGTGATGCTATTTTATGGACGCGGATCTGTCAATCAACAGCCTTGTAAAAGTCACTGGTTCAACGGCTCTTTTGGGCCTGGGATCAAACCTTGGGGATAGGATTGGCTGGCTGTATTATGGCCTCGCGAGACTGGGAGGTCATAGTGACATACGCATTGAGGCGGTTTCAAGCATCTGGTCGACCCCACCTGTGCAGGCTGCTGGTGGGGAATTTTTAAACATTGCAGTCAGGGTTAACACAAGTCTAAACGCCCACGAATTATTGCAGGCCGTCAAAGGGATTGAGGCTGAAACTGGTCGTTCGGGTAGCTTAAGCGATGCAAGGCGGCTCGACATCGACATCATCTACTTTGGGGATTCGATCATAGATGAATCAAGTCTTGTGATCCCACACCCAAGGCGCCTGATGCGTTCATTTGTGCTGGCGCCTATCGCAGAGGTCTGTGGAACGGCGGTAGACCCAGTATTTAAAACGAGAATCTCTGAACTTGCATATTTGAAGCTTCCCGGTTTAATACCAAGTGCAACCCGGGTCTTTCATCCAGGCTGGCATGGTTCGCCGCGTTCGGGTAAATTCGGGTAAAAAAGATGAACTTTTATCAGGTGCGTCGGAGTCAGGAGATGATTAAGTTGGCACGAGTACTTTGGATAGTCCCAGTGCTGTTGATTGCCTGCAGCCAAGATAACATGGACGGTATCTCGGTTAATCAGCAAAACGAAGCGTTGGTACCTTTGACGCCGCTGGAATTGAATGAACACGCTGGGTTTGATGCGCTTGACAACTTTATTTTGGCCAATGGTGCCAATGAGCAGGCCATGCGGATCTACGAGGACATCTCGCGTTTGGCACCTGATAATCCCTTGGTTTTGATTAGAGCGGCCTATGCGGCGCTGATTATTGACCAGTCAGAAGTTGGACCGCGTCTTGCGGCAAGTATCATTGAAAAGCTTAAGGGGGAAAAGCTTAAGGGGCTTGCCGACGGTGCTTTGTCTGAAACGGCAAAACTGGACGTTATGTTTGTGGAATTGACTCTTGTGACGAAAGTTTCGACTACCAGTAGCGGTCAGCTTATGTTGGATAAGGTGTCGGCCCCGCTGGCAAAGCAGGTCCTGGAACGAAGCTCGGCTTTGGTGCAGGCGGAAAACTGGGTTGGTCCCCACAAGGCAACTGTTCAAAATGCTAAGGATATGTTCGAAGCGCTGCAAAGCGCCTTGGATACTTTGGAATCGCGAGCTGCGGATTAATAGATGGCTGAAAAAGGTAAAAAGAAGGGCAGTTGGGTTTCAAAGATGGCCATTGGATTGGCCCTTGGGCTGCTGACTTTTTTGGCTCTTGGCTTGTGGGCTGACATCGACAAACTGGCCGAGGCATTTCAATCATTCGACCATCGTCTGCTGGTCCCAATTTTCCTTTTGTCTTTGGCCAATTACGGGATTCGCGCCTTAAGGTGGCATTACTATCTGAAGGTTGCTGGCCACCAGGTTCCCATTGGTATCTCGGTTGGGATTTTTGCTTCGGGATTGGCTATGTCAGTCACCCCTGGCAAGCTTGGCGAAGTGATAAAGGTCGGTCTTCTTGGACACAGAGTTCCTGGTCCTCGTGCGTTTTCCATTGTGGTTACGGAAAGACTGGCTGATTTGTTTGCAGTTTTGCTGTTGGCAGCCGGTGGGGTCGTTATTCTGAAGGCCAATACTGGGGTTTTAATCGGTGGCTTGGTTTTAACTGCCGGAATGTTTTTCCTGCTGGCGACTGGGCCAGGTTCTCGTTTGACCTTTAAAGCAGCCTCAATTTTGCTGAGGGGCAAGGTTTCAGTTGATTCTTCGGCTGAATCGTCAGCATTGGTGCGAAAGCTTTTGTCTGGCAAGGAGCTGGTAGTTGGTCTGGTATCAGGCTTGTTTGCTTGGTTTGCTGAAGCTGCAGGTTTGTGGCTTGTAGTGTCAGGATTTGCTGGAGGCGAGCTTGAGTTAGCGCCAGCTGTGTTCATATACGCGGTCGGCACTTTAGCTGGGGCATTATCATTTTTGCCTGGTGGGTTAATAGCCACTGAGGCAACGTTAGCGGTACTGCTGGTCAACACGGCATTTCCCGGGTTGACGGCCTCAGGCGCCGAGGCAGCCGCAGCCGCTTCCACATTGCTGATTCGGATTGCAACGCTATGGTTCGCGGTTTTAGTTGGAGTTGTGGGATTGTTTGTAATGGGCAAGGTTTTAGGACGGGAGCGGGCGCAGGGGTAGGGCAGCGGCAGGGCCAGGGACAGGGGGCAGGGACAGGGGCGGGGACAGGGCCTGGGACAGGGGGCAGGGACAGGGGCGGGGACAGGGCCAGGGGCGGGGACTCAGCTTTTCTTGTATCGTGTTGCTCTGCCTGAGCCAATCTTCATGATGGTGCCTGATTTAACCATTTTTCCCAAGACGGCTTCCACTGTTGTTGGACTGACATCTGGCAGTATGTCGCAGATTTCAGCCTTAGAAATCGGGGTCAGACTGTTCAGGACGGTGGCCTCAATTCGAGCCGTCTTAGAAACCTTTTTGCCATGAACAACGGCGAAACGTTTATCCAGCTCCTTGTAGCAAAGATATAGGGTAAATAAAAAGTTTTCTATGAACGGGAAGTAGCGGTTTTCATTGGCTTCCCATCCTCTGGAAGACTGCTGCAAGGCATCATAGTAGTACGCCTTGTGGTTGTTGATCTGCTGTTCAAAGGAGATGTATTTGCCTACGTCATACCCATTTTTGTACAGCAGCAAAAGGGAAAGCAGACGAGACAATCTTCCGTTTCCGTCTCGAAATGGATGAATACACAGAAAATCCAAAATCACGCAAGGAATAAGCAGAAGCTGATTAATCTCGGCATCGTCCCGGGCTTCCATGTATGCAAGTGTCAGTTGCTCCATAGCATTGGCGGTCTGTGAAGCCGGAGTAGGGCGAAATCGCACCCTTCGATGACCCAAAGGGTCCACCTCCAAAATCACGTTATCTTCCGTCTTGTACCGCCCACTAAACTCATAGCCAGCCAAAGACATCATCATTTCGTGCAGTCGCAAGATATCCGCCTGCACAAAATCCCAATCGGCATAGTTCATGTGCACTTCGTTTAGAGCGTTTCTGTAGCCAGCAATCTCCGCTTCATCGTGGTTTAAAGGGGCACTATTTTGATTAACGATTGCCACAATGCGTTCATCGCTAGTCACAATGCCCTCGATAGCATTCGAGCCTTTTACAGACTGGACCTTGGCAATACCCTCCAGTGCGCTGAAAATCTGCAAATGCTCAGCCTTACGAACCGCACCCATCGTTTTAAGCGAAGCAATATCAGATGTAAGACTCAAGATTCTAACAGGCACCAACCCGCTTTTAAGAAAAGCATAATCAAACTTTCGCATAACACCCCTCTGTTACTGCACACAATGATCCATGTTTATATGCAGAAAAGCAAGAGAAAGAGGGTAATATATGCATATTATTTTGCAAAAATTATGCAAATAAATTCTAGCTAGGCGAGGTTTCAGGGCCCGCCGTGGGTATGCGAACCACTGACCTCGCCGCTCACATTCGAACAATTAGTCTCCAAACGATCACTGTACAATGAGTTTATTGGCAGGTGATCTGTAGGCACTCCATCCGCCAATGTCACATGGTCGAATGCTACGGACGGACCACCAATAAGTCCCGGCAGGCAGATTTCTGGTGGCTTGAGTAACTCCGTTTTGAGGCTCAATTATCGCCACGCAATCCTGTAGGTTGGACGTTTTACATATGGCGAGGGCATATCGACCCGCAAGATACACAGGCCCCCAGCTGAACGTTATGTTGCCAGGTGATTTACGAGAGCGGGCGGCGCCGATCACGTAGCCACAGAAGGATTGCGAGTGTTAGCAGCACGAGTGCTAGGCCGGACGCGGCTCCTTCTTGTGTTGCGCTGCAGCCGCCGCTCTTCAAGTCTTCGTTGCCTTCCGGACTGTTGTCGAAACCGAAGACATCGGTGGCCCCATCGGGTGCAGACTTGACTTCGGAGGAGAAGTCGCTTGAGTCCGCCTCGACGGTTTCCTCCGCGTCGTTCTGCGGTTCTGCATCGTCGGGGCTCTCACCTGCCTGGTCACCCGGGACAGATTCTTCGCTTTGGTCGGGCAGTGGTTCTACGGTGTCTTCTACGCAGGTGTCCCCATCCGCATGGGTGCCTTGGCCACAGCACCCGAAACCGTCCACGCAACCGCGTTGGCAGAATTCGGTCTGCGTGACAGCCCCACAAGAGTCTAGGTACACGAGATCGTCACCATCACAGACCGTCGGGAATCGTGGTTCGACGCACTCGCACCAACCCCGGTTGGGCCAGCAAACACTCACCGCGTCAAGTTCGTCCGTGCAGGTCGCGTTGGACGGGCACACCCCTGCTGTGCATACAGGCAGGCAGTAGGTGTCAGCACCAACAGGTAGGCACTTAGCATCGTCTGTTCCACAGTCTTCGTCGATGGCGCATGGCAGGCAGAGGAGCTGTTCGCAGGTACCCGCCTTACACACCTCGAAGTCCGGACATGCGTGGGTTTCCGAACAGCAGTCTGGAATGAGTGTGGTCCAACACCCGATACCCGGGTCGCATTTGTCCACCGTACACTCGTCCGAGTCGTCGCAGGTGATGGCGGTTGAGACACACTTGCCATCGGAACATGCATCGCTTGTGCAGGCGTTTCCGTCATCGCAGGCGAGGGAGTTAGCCTCGTAGACGCACCCCGTTGTCGAATCGCACCAGTCCGTCGTGCAGATGTTATTGTCATCACAGTCCAGAACTCCAACGCCAAGGCAGACACCTGTGTTGCAGGTATCTTCGGTGGTACATGCATTGCCATCGTCACACGGCAGCGTATTCGCGATATGTTGGCAGCCGCTTTCTGGTGAGCACGAGTCGTTGGTGCAAGGATTCTGGTCGTCGCAGTCCATAGTGGAGCCAGCTAGACAAACGCCCGCAAGGCAGATGTCATCTATGGTGCAGGGATTTCCATCATCACATGCGGAGCCGGTGTCCGGCAGATATGCGCATGTGCCATCGCCGTTGCAAGTTGACCCAACGGTGGTCTCACAGAGCCCCGGTGCGTCGCATCTGTAGCTGATGCCGGTACATGTTTTATCTGCCCTGCACCGGTCAGTCTTTGTGCAAGGATTCCCGTCGTCGCAGGCCAGGCCGGTGGCTGGTGGGTATGCGCATGTGCCATCTCCGTTACAGGTTGCACCAACGGTAGTCTCGCAGAACCCGGGTGCGTCGCATGTGTATGTGACTCCAGCGCACGTCTTGTCAGCCCTACACCGGTCAGTCTTTGTGCAAGGATTCCCGTCGTCGCAGGCTAGGCCGGTGGCTGGTGGGTATGCGCATGTGCCATCTCCGTTACAGGTTGCACCAACGGTAGTCTCGCAGAACCCGGGTGCGTCGCATGTGTATGTGACTCCAGCGCACGTCTTGTCAGCCCTACACTGGTCAGTCTTTGTGCAAGGATTCCCGTCGTCGCAGGCCAGGCCGGTGGCTGGTGGGTATGTGCATGTACCATCTCCGTTACAGGTAGCACCAACAGTAGTCTCGCAGAACCCGGGTGTGTGGCATGTGTAAGTTACACCAGCGCACGTCTTGTCAGCCCTACACCGGTCAGTCTTTGTGCAAGGATCCCCGTCGTCGCAGGCGGAGCCAGTTGCAGGTAGGTATGTGCATGTACCATCTCCGTTACAGGTTGCACCAACAGCAGTCTCACAGAGTCCCGGTGAGTCACACGTGTAAGTTACACCGGCGCACGTTTTGTCAGCTCTACACTGGTCAGTCTTTGTGCAAGGATTCCCGTCGTCGCAGGCGGTGCCGGTGGCTGGTGGGTAGGAACATGTGCCATCACCGTTGCAAGTTGCTCCGTCGGTAGTCTCGCAGAACCCCGGTGAGTCACATGTATAGGTAACACCGACACAAGTTTTGTCAGCTCTGCACTGCTCCGCCATTGTGCAAGGATCTCCGTCGTCACATTCGGAACCGGTGTCTGGTAGGTAGGAACATGTGCCATCGCCGTTACAGGTTGCACCAACACTAGTCTCGCAGAGTCCCGGTGAGTCACACGTGTAAGTTGCACCAGCGCACGTCTTATCAGCCCTACACTGGTCAGTCTTTGTACAAGGATTCCCGTCGTCGCAGGCGGTGCCGGTGGCTGGTGGGTAGGAACATGTGCCATCACCGTTGCAAGTGGCTCCGTCGGTGGTCTCGCAGAACCCCGGTGCTTCACATCTGTAGGATACACCAGCACACGTTTTGTCGGCCCGACAGTGGTCCGTAGTTGTACAAGGATCACCGTCGTCGCACGCAGTGCCGGTGTCTGGTTGGTACGCACATGTGCCATCGCCGTTGCAAGTGGCTCCAACATTCGTCTCGCATGGCCCCGGAGCGTCACATGTGTAGGTTAGCCCAGCGCACGTCTTGTCGGCCCTGCAGTGGTCTGTCATGGTGCAGGGATCGCCGTCGTTGCAGGCGGAGCCGGTTGCAGGTGGGTACAGGCATGTGCCATCCCCGTTGCATGTCGCACCAATGGTAGTTTCACACTGTCCCGGTGAATCGCAGGCGAACGGAGTTCCGGAGCAGTATCCAACAATGCATGTGTCAGCCAATGTGCAATCATCACCGTCATTACAAGGTTCACCAACAATGCAGTCCTGAAACTGCTGATAGATGACTTTACCGACAGAGGTATTGTCTAACTGATCTCGGATCACACCATCAATCAGCGTGGTATCTGCGTACCCCCACCAGCAATTCAGAGCCATGATGTCCGCCGTGGAGTCGTTGTAGACCGCCCAGTTGTTGGATCCGACCTGATGGCCAATGAAACGGTTATTACCTATCGACCCATGATTACCGCCGCCAAGGTCGACGGTCGCCCCGGCGGATACTCTAATTGCGTCGTCGCAGTTCCTAAAATCGGTGTTCTGAATAAGAACTCCAGCAGACGTCTCGCTTCGGACGACGTAGTCAAATGTGGTGTTATTGGGCGACGGTTTGGTGTCTGTACCGCCCTGGCCGCCGTAGCTGAAGACGACGCCGTCAAACTTGGAGGCCGGCTGGGCTGTATTCTCAGCGATACGAATGCCTCCCCAGTCTCCGGCTGCAGGAATGGTTCCAACACCATCCCGATTAGAATCGCCACCAACGGAATCGTCTCGGGCCGACGTGAACACAACAGGCAGGTTCGGATCGCCACCCACCACGATTCTACCACGGACGTCCATATCCGCGTATTTGTAGGCAAACTTCAGCGCCACCCCGGGATTGATTCTCAAAGTTGTACCGGCGGCAACTGTAACGTCCCAGTCGATCCAGTACGGATAGCCGACTATGTCTAAAAGAACATCAGAAGACCAAGTACCTGTTATCAAAGCCTGGGCGTCAATACGATTGTTCTGAAAGACGACGTCATTAAAGACTGGGTTAGCATTTGGATGGATCACGATAGGATAGCCCCAGGTCGGCTCGTCTGGGTATGGGTCAGGATCATCATCATCCTCTCCACCGTAGGCAACCACAACGTGATGTAGTTCGGAGTTTCCCAACTCGGCATTAGGGGCGAAATAGATCCCGCCCCAGTCCTGAGCCTTGGGTGAGGTTGCTCCATCTGCATTGTTGTCACCACCTCTTGAGTCGTCTCTGTGGGAAGTAAAGACTACCGGGTTGTCGGGGGTTCCGTTGGCAAGCAGGCGACCATTTACGTTGACCTCAGCGTATCGTCGTCCAAACTTGAGTATGACACCTGCGTCGATAGTCGCAGTATTTGCAGCACTGATGGTAATGTCATTCGAAACCCAGTAAGGATAACCGGCCAAGTCAAGGTGGACATCAGAAGACCATGTGCCGACCGTGATGGCCTGAGCGTTGATGCGGTTCTTCTCAAACACCACGTTGTCAAAGATAGGGTTTTCATAGGCGTGAATGAGAATCGGGTAACCGATGGTCGGTTCGTCAGGATAAGGGGCGGGGTCATCAGCATCTTGGCCTGCATAGGCAATAATTACGTTGTGTAGTTCCGACTGCGGTAGGGACGTGTTGTTTGCAAAGTAGATTCCACCCCAGTCTTTCGGCTGCGGGGAGGTTAAACCATCACGATTGGTATCACCACCTCTTGCGTCGTCTTTGGAGGAAGTAAAGATCACCGGACTATCGGAGGTACCGTTTGCAATCAGTCGTCCCTCAACGTTTATCTCGGCGTATTGACGTCCAAACTTGAGTATGACGCCCGGGTCAATGGTTGTTGTATTTGCAGCACTGATGGTAATGTCATTCGAAACCCAGTAAGGATAACCGGCCAAGTCAAGGTGGACATCAGAAGACCATGTGCCGACCGTGATGGCCTGAGCGTCGATGCGGTTCTTCTCGAACACCACGTTGTCAAAGACAGGGTTTTCATAGGCGTGAATGAGAATCGGGTAACCGATGGTCGGATCGTCAGGATGGGGGGCGGTGTCATCAGCATCTTGGCCTGCATAGGCAATAATTACGTTGTGCAGTTCCGACTGAGGTAGCGATGTGTTGTTTGCGAAGTATATGCCGCCCCAGTCTTTGGGTTGCGGGGACGTGGCACCATCCGCATTGTTGTCACCACCTCTTGCGTCGTCTTTGGAGGAAGTAAAGATCACCGGACTATCGGAGGTACCGTTCGCAATCAGTCGTCCCTCAACGTTTATCTCGGCGTATTGACGTCCAAACTTGAGTATGACGCCCGGGTCAATGGTCGTTGTATTTGCAGCACTGATGGTAATGTCATTCGAAACCCAGTAAGGATAACCGGCTAAGTCAAGGTGAACATCAGAAGACCAAGTGCCGACCGTGATGGCCTGAGCGTCGATGCGGTTCTTTTCGAACACCACGTTGTCAAAAACAGGGTTTTCATAGGCGTGAATGAGAATCGGGTAACCGATGGTCGGATCGTCAGGATGGGGGGCGGTATCATCAGCATCTTGGCCTGCATAGGCAATAATTACGTTGTGCAGTTCCGACTGAGGTAGCGATGTGTTGTTTGCGAAGTATATGCCGCCCCAGTCTTTGGGTTGTGGCGAAGTCGAACCATCGTTGTTGGAATCGCCCGCTCTTGAGTCATCTTTGGCTGACGTGAAGATAACCGGCTGAGAGGGGGTGCCTTGGGCTACAAGTCTTCCATAAACATCGATCTCAGAGTATTTGTAAGCGAACTTCAACACAACGTCGCGCTCGATTACCAGGGTCACTGCTTCGGGTATCTTGACATCGTTCTCCCACCAATACGCGATTCCAGGTGCTGACGGGATTCGCGCATTGCCCGAGATGGTCTCTGGAAGAGCGATTCCGTTCATCACGTTGTTCACAAAATACAATTGGTTGAAGATACGTTGGTTCGTGAGGCCAATCGGATTGAGATAGATGGGGGCCTTGTTGACACCCCCACCGTATCTGAACTCGGTATGCGTGATTGAACTGTTCGCCGCAGTTGCGTTTAACACGAGACTGCCCCAGCTGCCTGACGCTGTCCCAGACGCAGAAGTGAACACGATTGGAAGTTCCTCGGAGCCATTTGCCTGGATACTTCCTCCGGTGTTAACAGTGATGGTAGTGGAGCTCCCGCTGACTTGAACCAGAACACCGGGCTCGATAGTCAGTGGCGCGGTTACGTTTAGGTTGCAGGAAACCAACACAGGGCTGTCAGAAAGCCTCCAAGTAGTTGGAGAACCAAGCGCACCGCAAACTGTCGTTACCGGTGGGTCCGATTCTACGCAGGCCCCTGATCTGCAGACTTGGGTGCCTGAACAGTGACCGCAGGAGCCACCACAGCCGTCGCTCCCACAACTGATACCAGTACAGTCGGGGACGCAATCCCCTTTTGGGCTTTGCTCGCTGGGGTTATGTGCATCAATGGGAACCCCAGTTGTACTACCAATTGGCTCTGTTGGAGGTCTAAAGTCTTCGGTCCGCTCCTCAGCGCCAGCCGCAGCTGCAGCTTCAACAGAGACAACCTCCTGCTCAAGTCCATCTCTGCATCCAACGCAAAAAACAAACACCGCTGCGATAGTTACAGCCAACCACTTCTCGGTCATGGGATTCTCCATCAACGAAGTGGTCGGATGATACTGCTACAAATTTTTTGTGTAAACCAAAAAATAGTATCTAGGCTCCTATTGAGTTACAGAATTAACTTTTAGGTTTCACTCGGTGGTAACGCCAAAAAACTAACGGACAAGGAAAGGCTGAATTGCTAGAAATAACTGCTTCTTGAATTGGTAGCGGGGAGAGGATTCGAACCTCTGACCTTCGGGTTATGAGCCCGACGAGCTTCCGGACTGCTCCACCCCGCAGTCGAACGGCTGGCAATGTGCCACATGGGAAGGGGATTGTCAAGCCAATTTGCCAGGATGGGGGACAAAACTAGTAGTAAACCTCGTTTAGGGCTGCCAAGACGACGTTGCTGGCGGCGTGGAGTAGGGCTGGGGCCAAAACTGAGCCTGTTCGTTCTTTTAGCCAGCCAAATAATAGGCCGGGGAAAAAGACAGCTAGGCGAAATGGTGCCGGGATCGATACTAGGTGGATTAAAGCGAATAGCGCCGATGCTAGGACTAGTTCAGGGCCGCAATTGACGCCGAATATTTTAATGCGACGCTTAAAGAGTAGGGCTAAACGACCTTGTATGTAGCCTCTGAAAAAGACCTCCTCCGGTAAGGCAATTGCCAGAAAATGCGTGATAAATAACCAAAGCCACCAACCAATGGTCGGCAATTTGGACCAGTCAGCAGTCGCGTTGTCGATGAATCCAGCCCACAGTCCAAAACCAACGAAGTAAGGTGGGAAAACTATTATGGCCGCTACTGATGCCGCCACAATGGAGCTAACAGGTCGCTCGCCGTGAAGTCCATAGGTGCGTGGGTTTATGCCTTTACGCTGCAAGACAAACCAAGGGACCAGCAAGAAAAACAAAGCTGGGATAATCCCCGCATTTTCCTTGAAAAAACCGCCAAACAAGCCTATGGCGTTGGATAATAAAAGGGCCGCAACGGCCAGAACATACCAAAGGGAAATTTCTTTTATGATTTTAGGGTTAGACAATGTCTTGGTCCCTTAGTCAACCAACTCTTCCAAGACGTCGGCCAGTCGCCCCAGAGGCCAGTCTCGAACAACGTCTGCAGCCTTCGATTCGCGGGTGTCAATCAAGCTAAGCCGCTGGCCTTTTACTGCCTCTGCCGCCAAGAATATAGAGATTATGAAGTAGCAAAGGATGACGCCCTTAAGGACGCCAAAAATAGCCCCAAAGAGTCGATCCCAAAATCCATGGGCGATTGAAAATGAGTTGAGAGCCTTTGAAACCATGCTGCTAAGGAATGTCAAAATTATAAAGGCCAGGAAAAACAAGGTGACTGGAACTATGGTTTCGCCGCCCAAAGGCAGACCCGCCAAGAATGGAAAGGCGTCGATTAAAGGCCCGGTGGCGTACATGGCGACCAAGACCGACGCCAAGATGGCTGCAATCCGCAGGACCTGGTAAAGCATCCCAGAAGCAAGCCCGCCAATGAAGAAAACAGCTAAGATGATGAGTACTGCTAAATCCAGCATGGCCGCAATCTAATATCAAATCGTCCAAAGAGCAAAAAAAGTTGTCTATTTTTTCTAGGGCGACGAAATTCACGCTTCTGGGGGACAGGGGCAGGGGCAGGAGGCAGGGGCAGGGGCAGGAGGCAGGGGCAGGAGGCAGGGGCAGGGGCAGGAGGCAGGGGCAGGGACGGGGGCAGGCACGGGCACAGGGGCCGGCAATTGTGGGTTTCTTGCACCTTCCACTTGCGCGGTTGGGGCCATTAGATATAGGCTAAGGGGTCGCTGGAGGTTTACATGCGTCGCTTTGCCTTTGTTATTGCTTTGACACTGGTTGGTTGCGATATATCTGGTTCGGACCCATTGCCTGATGGCTATTTCCAAGATGCCGCAAGGGCTTTTAAAGTCGAGCTGGATTCAAAAGAAAAAGATTCAGATGGCCTCGCCAAACGAATCAGGCCCATGACAGGTCTGGATGCCGCACCGGTGTCGTCAGGAAAGCTTGAAGATACCTCCGGTTCGTTCCAGATAAGCGGTGTCGCAACCGCAAGATTTCCAAAGGGCTGGGGCTGCGATCTGACCTTGAATTCAATCTTCCAGAACAATATGGCCGATCCAGATTCCGTCGAATCTTACACTTTACCTGGATTTGAACGCATCATCGACGAGTTTGCGTCGAGGGTGATTGCCCCCATTTGGCAGGCCCAGTATGACATTGGGCGAGATTCATGTGTCGCGGACGGAAATGTGGGCAGATGTCACTTAATCGGTGACCCAACCACTTGGGGCAAAGTCGTTTACACGCTGTTTAACCACCTAGACAAAAGGGTTCGTCGTTATTCAGCCGCCCAATATGGCGAGCCCCTGGCAGCATTAGGGCTGCGGCCCGGCTATGTCGAGCTATTGCCCGACCCAATGGGTTCTGCTGGATACTCGGAAACTGGCTTTGACTTTCTGATTCCGGTTTACTCAGCTTTCTTTGAGGCCTTAGAGGCTGCCAGAGTTGAGCAAGGCGCCTCGCAAGATGCGGCCATAATTGCGCCATCATTTAGGGTGGCTGGCCTTAATGAAGTCACAGCAGATGGCTCCCCAACAGCTAGATTTGTGGACTTTATGAATGGTCGTGCAGGCCCAGGCCCAGATGTTTGGTCGCTACTCGCAACCGTGGCCAGTCCACAGGAACATTTGGAATTATTTAAAGAATATGCCAAGTTGCTTCCAGCTAATGCAGCCGTTGGTGACCTAGCCATGAGGGTGGCCCCCACGGTATGGCAAAAATTCGAAGATAAACTGGTAACCCAAAAACAGCGCAGCAACTACCTAGGCGCCTTTGCAGCAGTTGTCAGGATTTTACAACAGGACAACTTGGAGCTGTTTGTACTTGATCGCTGGGGAGGCCCTGGGTCTCCATATGGCGGAACTCAAACTGGTGAAGACCTGTTTTTTGATAGTGAGGGCAAGATTTTGCCAGCCATGATCGGCTTTATGCCGTTTAATTTTATGGCAAACGGCCACTATGAGCGGGTCAGAGTCGTGCGTTCCGATTCTGCGGCCGCCAGTGGCGATGTTTATGTGTTGGCGGGTAAAAACCCTGATGGCAGGGCTGCGATTTTGGTTGCGGCACTACCAAAGGCCGGCGATGACCGGATAGGTTATCAGGTTAACGTCGAGCTGAATATAACCGGTCTTGGAATCGGAAACTGGGAAATGCAAAGGTTGGTAATCGACCAAGATAGCACTTCTTTAAGATATGTTGAAAGGTCCAAAACGCCCCCTCCATTGGGTGGCGCCCTGCTTATTGAACGGCACATGGTGGTACCGTCTGTCCAGTATTTTGAACTCAGTCCAGTATTGTGATTCAGCTCGGTGTGGTTTTAGGTTAACTTCAGGAAATTATTAATCATCCCAGGGGAAAATATGGTGGTTTAGCCCCATCGCCGCACGCATGGCGTTGCAATCTTTTTGCAGGGCAGGACCCACCGGAACCCCTTTGTCCTTGCGCTCAAGCCAAGCATAGTGTTCCTTTTCACCCGCTGTCCAGATACGCTCTTGACCAGGCGCCTTAGCGGAATTTCGCAGCCCGCGCATGATGTTACCAGCAACCGATTTGAAAACCGGCAGCGGTATGAAGTGCTCAATGTTAATGGCCAGGAAAAAATGCCCCAGACGATAGGGGACCTTTTTACCGTCCTCGTACCCCAAAAGCCCCTTTAAATAGCTGCCATCCTGCAATGCCGCTGACAGCACTTCCACAACCGTTGCGTAGCTGTACCCTTTGTAACCACCAGTCTCTTCCCCTAGCCCTCCCAACGGAGTCAAAGCCGCAGTTCCAGCAATCAAATCCTTCAAGGTTTGGGCTGGGTCCGTCCTAGTTTTACCATCGCTTCCAATGACCCATCCCTCAGGCATGGTTTTACCTTGGCGTTGATAAAGTTCTATTTTGCCACGCTGGGTTACGCTGGTCGCGCAGTCGATAATAAAGGGAAAATCCTCGTCAGTTGGAAAGCCAAACACCAACGGGTTTGTGCCCAACATGTTTTCAATTCCAAATGTGGGGGCAATTGATGGCCTAGCGTTAGTTCCAGTAATGCCAATCTGCCCATTATCAATAGCCATTTGGGCATAGTACCCAGAAATTCCGTAGTGGGTGGAGTTCCTGACTGCAACCATGCCAAGCCCGTATTTCTTGGCCTTTTCAATGGCCATATTCATTGAACGTACGCTAATAACATGGCCCATACCGTCATGACCATCGATGACAGCGGTGGTCTCAGTTTCCTTAACGATTTCAAAATTTGTGACCGGATTTTGGATGCCATCGGCGATTCGGTCGATGTAGATTGGCTTTAAACGGCCAATTCCGTGTGAGTCTATCCCATGTTTGTCAGCGGTTATCAAAACATCAGCACATACTTTGGCGTCTTGTTTTGGCACCCCCGAGCCAACAAAGCAGTCAAACATGAACGCTTCCATCTGCTCGAAGGGCACCCAATAAATTTTTTCCAAGGTCTCTTTGCTCATCTAATTCTTCCTCCATGCTTTCAACTGCAACAAAAAGTTGCCGGTATCTATTACCACAACTGGCCCTCCTTTAGCCCAGCGTTCTGGTCGCTTTTGAGTCTTAAATCTCCTTTTGGGCAATTTTGCGTCGTTTTTACGGGTAGTTATTTAAAAAAGTTGATATTTGACATACAGCTGGCGTAGTTTA
Source organism: Oligoflexales bacterium (assembly GCA_012840965.1). Classification (GTDB taxonomy): domain Bacteria; phylum Myxococcota_A; class UBA9042; order DTJE01; family DTJE01; genus DUVQ01. The sequence continues at coordinate 28,669 of DUVQ01000097.1, forward strand.
TGGGCCAACTGCATCATCCTTTTTGATGCACTACGTTGTCAAAGGCACACGTTTTTGGGCTTGGGCCATAAAGGAGATTAGCAACATGTCCGTATTATTTAAGGCAAATTTGTTAGTTCGTTTATTACTCTGGAAGCATCGTAATGCCAACATGAAATTGAATTGGCGTCCGAAAATTGATAACCCCAAGTTTATGAGCGCCGCACAGGCCGTCGAATTAATCCCAGATAATGCCGTTGGTATGTCGACTGGTTTGGCCGGGTCGATGAGGCCAGCTATTTTGTTCGCCGCTATCCGAAAACGCTTTGAAAAAGTTGGACATCCTGCAAATTTGACCTGGATTGCCGCCGGTGGATCGGGTGGTCGTGGGATGGTTCCTGGAACAGTTGAAGAGGTCGGTGTTGAAGGCCTTTGCACTAGGTTTATTAGCGGCCACTTGGAGACAGCCAAATCCCTTTTGAAATTAGGTGATAAGGGAGTTTGTGAGCTGGTTGTGTTGCCACAGGGGACCATCACCCAGCTGGCAGAGGCCCAGTGGCATGGGCAGGACTCACTGGTGACGACCGTTGGGGTAGGCTCTTTTATGGATCCTAGAGTTGGGACAGGTACCCAAGTTATTCCAGGGGTTGGCGAGCAGCTAGTCGAGGTAGATGGCGACAAGTTGCGTTATCGCTTGCCACCTATCACTGCGGCCTGTGTGATTGCAACAGCTGCGGACGAAGAGGGCAACCTCTACATAGAAGGAGCCCCTTTGATTTGTGAAGCCAAGGACGCGACTTTGGCCGCTAAGGCAAACGGTGGGGTCGCTTTGGCATGTGTTGCCAAGATAGTTCCAAAGGACGAATCCAAGATTTTCCTGCCAGCCGATAAAGTGGACGCGATTGTTTTACACCCAACAGCTGATATGGCAATTGCCATTCCCCTTGCTAAGCCTTGGCCTGAGTTTTTGCCTGGCGCCAAATGCGATGTGAAAGCAGCCGCTAGACGTGCCAAGGTGATGAACCAAATTCTGAAGATGGACCCAGAACGTGGACCAGTCGATTCTATGCTGGCCAGGCAAACTGCAAGGCTGTTTGCCAAGGTGGCCAAGCCCAAGGGTACATGTATTATTGGATATGGATTGCCCCAAGAAGTCGGAAGGTTGGTTGAAGCTGGTGGTTTAAGCGATGATGTCAAATTCTTGGTGGAAACAGGCGCATATGGCGGTGTCCCAGCACCAGGTTTGTTCTTTGGAATGAGCGTTAATCCTGAAAGATTGATGACTTCCGCACAGATGTTCACGTACTGTGAATCAAACCTCGATGTGACCATCTTGGGCATGTTGCAGGCTGATGGAGAAGGCAACGTAAACGTCTCCAAGAAGGCGCCAGGGGCCAGAAACTACATTGGACCAGGCGGCTTTTTGAACTTGGTCGACAGCGCGAAAACAATCATCTTTGTGGGTGCGTTTACCGCCAAAGGCAAAGTTACTTTGGAGGACGGTAAATTAACGGTTGTGGAAAAGGGAATTCCAAAGTTGGTCAAAGAAGTCGACGAAATCACGTTCTCAGCCAAGGCTGCGTTAGAAGCTGGCAAGGAAGTTTATTACGTGACCACAGTTGGGGCATTCAAGCTGACCGACAAGGGGCTTGAGCTGTTCCAGGTCGCCGATGGTGTCGATATCGAAAAGGATGTAAAGGGGTGCTGCGAAATTGATCTGATTATCCCCGAATCTGTCCCAGTCCTGGACCGAGAAATAATGACCGGTGAAGGCTTCAAGCTGGCTTTCGGCAACTAGGGCTTTTTGGCTACTTGTAGTCTGCATTCAAGAACAATCCCTACGATATTTCAATTGCTTATGGGTAACCAGCAAAAAGGGTAAATTTGACAGTGTCTTCCGGCGCCGTTTGGGCTAGAATCCCGCACCGAGGCGCAGTGCCGCGCAACCTTGATGGGAGACTGCGATGGCTATAAGACGGACGTTTCGGGGTGGTATACATCCCGACGATCACAAGGATTTTACTAGTTCCCTTTCGATTCAGGACATGCCAGCTCCAGACAGAGTGGTGCTACCTTTAAGGCAGCACCTTGGGGCGCCTGCTAAGGCTGTTGTGCAAGTCGGCCAACGGGTGGCTGTTGGGCAGGTGGTTGGTGAGGCCACTGGCTTCGTGTCGGCTCCAGTGCACGCTTCGATTGCGGGCGAGGTGACTGCGATAGCAAAATATCGCCACCCAGGCGGTTTTTTGGCTGAGTCGGTCGTTATTGAAGCTCGTGATGCCGCACCTGAGGGTGATGAATCCCCATGGCCGCCCGAGCCTTTCAGGATGCCTGGTGCAAGCCATGACTACGGGTCGATGGATGCCGAACACATCCGGTCGCTTATCCGCAACGCTGGCATAGTAGGTATGGGGGGTGCCGCGTTTCCAACGGCGGTGAAGCTGTCGCCACCAAAGGGCAAAAAGGTTGAGCTGCTGATCATCAATGGCGCCGAATGTGAGCCGTTTTTGACGTGCGATCATCGCTGTATGCTGGAAGAGACCGACAAGATCGTCCACGGCGTCAAAATCCTGATGCGTGCCTTGGGTGTCTCAAGCGCCATCATCGGGATTGAAGACAACAAGCCGGATGCAATCGCGGTGATGACCAAGGCGTTTGCGGGCGTTCTTGGCGTTACCGTTGCAACCTGTAAGGTCAAGTATCCTCAGGGTGGTGAAAAGCAGCTCATCAAGGCATTGACCGGGCGCGAGGTGCCTCCTCCTCCTGGACTGCCGTTGGATGTTGGCATCGTGGTTCAAAACGTTGGCACAGCCGCTAGGGTTGCCGAAGCCGTCATGGACGGAATCACGTTTTATGAACGGACAATCACATTGTCCGGGTCTCAAATTGCAAAGCCTGCCAACGTGCGAGTTCGCTTGGGAACCATGCTTGGCGACGTCCTGGAGTTTTGCGGTGGGCTCAAAGCAGACCCTGCAAAGGTCATCATGGGCGGCCCAATGATGGGGGTATCCTTGTCAGACCTGGACGTTCCCGTGGTCAAGGGAACTTCTGGGTTTTTGTTTTTCGACGGATTGGCTGCCGCTGAACTGGAGGCAGGACCTTGCCTTAGATGCGGCAGATGTGTCGATATCTGCCCACTTAGGCTGCGTCCGGCCGAAATAGCCCAGTTCATTGAGGCAGGCGATCTTGATGGGGCCGAGGCCATGCATGTACGCGAGTGCATGGAGTGTGGCTCTTGTAGCTACATTTGCCCTGCTAATCGCTGGCTTGTTCAACTATTTCGAATTGCAAAGGCGAAGTTAAATGAGCGAAAAAAATGATGACATCCAGGCTGCGCCTGTGAAAGAGGCCGCGACCACACCGCCGGCTCCTGTGAAGCTGAAGGTGGGGTCCTCACCGCACCTTCACGACAAGGACTCCATCTCAAAGATTATGTTTTGGGTGGTTATTGCGCTCTTGCCTGGGGTGGCCGTTTCTTTTTGGTATTTCGGGCTGGAAGCGGTTCGCGCCATGCTGATTTCGGTGGTCGCCTGCCTTGGGTTTGAGGCCGCTTCCTTGCGGCTGCTTAAAACCCCTGGCTCGTTGAAAGACGGTTCAGCGCTGGTGACAGGCATTCTGCTTGGCATGAACCTGCCGCCCACAGCTCCTTGGTGGATGATCGTGGTTGGGTCCTTGGTTGCGATGGTTATCGCAAAGCACCTGTTTGGCGGCCTTGGTACCAACATCTTTAACCCAGCGCTGGTGGCTCGCGTGTTTTTGCTGGTTTCTTGGCCAACCCACATGACCACTTGGATGAAACCAGGTCAGATGGGCATTGTTGCTGCTGATGAATTGGCCGCTGTTACAGGGGCCACACCACTGGGGCTGTTGAAGGAAGGACGTCTGGCCGAGATGGCTGCCTCTAGTTCCGACCTTTTCTTTGGTAACGTTGGCGGTTCGATTGGCGAAATATCCGCTATAGCCTTACTGCTGGGTGGTATTATCCTGTTGGTCAAACGGGTAATAACTTGGGAAATCCCAGTTGTTTTCATAGCTACAACCTTCGTAGTCACCGGACTTGCATATTGGATCGGCGGACCTGAAAAGTATGCAAGCCCCGTGTTTCACGTGCTTTCTGGTGGCTTGATTTTAGGCGCCTTTTTCATGGCAACCGACATGGTCACATCGCCAATCACCTTTTGGGGTAGGGTGGTGTTTGCCTTTGGTTGCGGTCTGTTGACTGCCTTGATTCGTTTATTTGGCGGTTATCCCGAGGGTGTCAGCTTTGCAATCCTGTTGATGAACGCTTCGACACCGCTTATAGACCATTTGATTAAGGAGCGTACCTTCGGCACTGTGCGCAAGGCGGAGGTGGCGTCATGAAGCAAGAAATTCGCTATGTTGTGGTTTTGACGCTGATTTCGGTTGTTGCTGCCGCTTTGTTGGCCATAGTAAATCAGGTCACTGCAGACCCGATTGCCCAGGCCAGGCGTGCGAAAACGCTGAATGCGCTTCAAAAGGTTTTGCCTCCTTTTGATAATGAACCTGACCAGGAAATGATCCAGGTGGAAGGTTCAGAGATCTACCCAGCCAGAAAGGACGGCAAGTTGGTTGGGGTGGCGGTGAAGGTGACTGACCCCAAGGGCTATGCTGGCGATGTAACTTTCATGGTTGGTCTAAAAGGTGACCCAAACGCCCCGATTGTAAACGGCTATGACCTGCTGGCTCACAAGGAAACGCCTGGACTTGGTACCAAGTTGGCTGACGAGCCAAAGAAGCCCAATGCCAAGACATTTAAAACTCAGTTCAACGGATTAGCCTTCCCAGCTGATGGGTTAAAGGTCGTGAAAGACGGCGGGACCATAGACGCCATTACTGGAGCGACCATCTCCTCAAGGACTGCTACTAATTCGGTGAACAAAGCCGTTGAGCTGTACAAGGAAAAGGCGGCGGAATTAGCGTCAGGTGCGGCTGCGGATCCGGCTGCTGCGCCAGCTGCAGACCCAGCCGCTGAGCCTGCCCCTGCTGAGGAGCCGACTGCTGTGCCAGCTGCAGACCCAGCCGCTGGCAGCGACGACGGTGATGACAAGGTGAATGAAGGCGAGTCCCCTGAAGGCGAACAGGAGGTGGACAATGTCTAATCAAAGTCTAGGCTCAGTTTTTACCAGAGGACTTATCAAGGAAAACCCCTTGCTGGTCCTGTTACTGGGAATGTGCCCCTCCCTTGCAGTAACCACTTCTGTCATGAATGGCCTCGGCATGGGTGTCGCGGTCATCTTTGTGTTGATGTGTTCCAACATCGTGATTTCATTGTTGCGCAAGGTTATTCCATCTGCGGTCCGCATTCCGGCATTCGTTGTAGTAATAGCCTCGTTTGTAACCATCGTTGATATGGTCATGGAAGGGTTTGCCCCGGATCTGCACGCGGCGTTGGGCGTTTTCATCCCCTTGATAGTCGTCAACTGCATCATCTTGGCTAGAGCCGAGGCGTTTGCTTCAAAGAATTCAGTTCTTGCCTCTGCGATAGATGGTCTTGGGATGGGGCTTGGCTTTACCCTTGCCCTAGTTTTAGTTTCGGCGGTTCGTGAGATCCTAGGCAACGGTTCTATCCTCGGCATCAACATTCTTGGTGAAGGCTTTGCTGCATCGCCAGTGTTGATAATGATTCTACCCCCCGGAGGGTTTTTGACCCTTGGGATTATTATCGCCATCATGAATAAACTGAGGAGGGCTTAGAATGGGCATTGCTGGATATCTGGCCCTGATAGTCTGGGCCGTTTTTGTTAATAACTTCGTGCTATCTCAGTTCCTTGGTATTTGCCCCTTTATGGGCGTTTCCAAAAAGGTCGAGTCAGCTGTTGGTATGGCGGCGGCAGTTTTGTTTGTTATTACCATGGCGTCGATCATCACCTTCTTGCTGTACAACGCGCTTTTGGTACCTTGGGACCTGCAATATCTGAAAACTATCCTGTTTATATTGGTAATTGCAGCCTTGGTACAGTTTGTTGAAATGGTCATCAAAAAGGTTTCGCCGACCTTGTTTGCTGCGCTTGGCATATTTTTGCCTTTGATTACAACGAACTGCGCGGTTTTGGGTGCAGCGCTGTTGGCCATTCAAAAGGATTTCAACTTTATGAAAACCCTGGTTTTCGGGATGGCTTCAGCGGTTGGTTTTGGGCTGGTTTTAATCCTGTTTGCAGCAATTCGAGAGCGACTGGCCTTGAATGTGGCCACACCCAAGGCGATGAAGGGCATGCCTATAGCCTTGATTACTGCCAGCATTCTGTCGTTGGCATTTTTGGGCTTTTCAGGAATGGTTCGTATGTAAGCGCCTGGCCGCTGGTTGGGTTGTTTTGGGAGCAAAACGATGGACGTACAGGCAATCATGATTGGCAGTGGCGCCCTAGCTGGTGTTGGGGCCATTTCCGCTGTGGTGCTGGCAATAGCATCTAGGGTCTTTAAGGTCGATGAGGACCCAAGAATCGAGGCTATCAACGAGATCTTGCCTGGGGCTAACTGTGGTGGCTGTGGTTTTCCTGGGTGCTCTGGGTTTGCGAAGGCCATCGTCGAGGGTATGGCAGATCCCACGGGGTGTGCCCCAGGTGGAAATGAGCTTGCAAAGAAGATCGCAGTGATCTTGGGGGTCGAGGTTCAAGAAAAGGTGAGAATGGTTGCCAGAGTCCGCTGCTCGGGCACCAGTGAACACTGTGCTAACCGCTTTGTTTATGAAGGCGTTGCCTCTTGTAAAGGGGCCTCTCTGCTATCTGAAGGTGGTATTAAATCTTGTCCTTATGGTTGTGACGGGCTTGGTGACTGTGTTGCAGTGTGTCCCTTTGATGCCATTCATATGGGGCCAAATCAGATTCCAGTGGTGGACCTTGATAAGTGTACTGCATGTGGAAAGTGCGTCGATGCTTGCCCCAAGGGCGTTATCGCATTGGAAGCACACGCTGGGCAGGTTGTTTTGCATTGCCACACCCACTTGGCTGCAAAGGATGTACGTAAGATATGCAGCATTGGATGCATATCTTGTAAGGCCTGCATCAGGGCATGCCCATACGATGCTTTGAGCTGGGATGTGGACCTGCCGGTATTTGACTACGAAAAATGCCAAAGCTGTGGCTTGTGTATTGATGCCTGCAAACCCGGTTGCATCCAGACTTTTAAGGAGATAGACCTTGCGGTTAAGGCTAAGGCCACCGAGGCTTTGGAGGCCAAAAAGGCTGAAGAGGCCGCCAAGCGCGAAGCCGCCAGAGCCGCAGCCCAAGCCAGGGCAGCAGCTGCCGCGGCCGCTGCAGCTGAAAAGCCAAACTGATGTTCTTGCCTATCGTCACTCGCTTTTACCCGGACAAGTCCTAGATGACAGAAACAGCCACGATTGTTAAACGCCTGACTGCCAACAAAGTGCTAGTTCAGATTACCCGGGGCGCAGCATGCGACACCTGCCATGCCAAAGGGGCATGTGCACCGCTGTCACGTGGGTCCATTGTGACCTTTGAAGCCGAAGACCCATTAAACTGTGAGCCAGGTGATTTGGTAGAAGTGGCAATCGCAGAAGGTGCCGTATTAAAAGCCGTTGGCTGGGTTTATGGCCTTCCCATCGCACTTGCTCTAATACTCAGCCTTGCCATTTGGAATTGGATGCCGGACCCGGAGGGCAGGGATCTGATGGCAGCAGGCGGCTTCATCGCAGGAGCGGGCCTGGGCATGCTGGCCCTGCGGCTGGTTGAGAGAGCGATCAAGGAAAAGTCCACTTTCTCGGTGAAGGTGGTTGGGAGGGGGCAGGGTCAGGGACAGGAGCATGGACAGGGACAAGAGCAGGGACAGGAGCAGGGACAGGAGCAGGGGCAGGGACAGGGGCAGGGGCAGGAGCAGGGACAGGAGCAGGGACAGGGGTAGGGACGGGGGCAGGGGCAGGGACAGGGACGGGGACAGGGACAGGAGCAGGTTCAGGGGCAGGGTCAGGGACAGGAGCAGGGACAGGAGCAGGGACAGGAGCAGGGACAGGGACAGGGACAGGGACAGGAGCAGGGACAGGGACAGGATCAGGTGGGGAGTTTTGGTTAGGCCTTGGCTACCCACTTGCGGATGAACGCGGCTTGGCGGGCTACTTCCTCTTCAGTTTTTTCCAGCCCAATCTTTTCAGCCTTGCTTCCAACCAAGGGGATTTTAACTTCAAGCTGGCTGATGAAAACCACGCGAGTTTTGTCGCCCTGGGCGTGAAATTCCACTGAACCAGATAAAAAGAATTTGTCGGCCATGATTTCAGGGGTGACTTTCCAAGTCATTACACCCTTTTCTCGATCCAGCACGTTGTCGTCGTCATAAACATCGGTCTCGTTCTTGCGCAAAAATGCCGGAACCCTAGAAGGCTCCTTGATCCTAGCCTTCATACGAAGCTTCCCACCAGGCAGCTCCTCTCTTTCAAGGATTTTAACGTCGATAGCCCCGGAATTTTTCGATTTCTCGATATAAAACTCCTCACTGGCATAAGCATCCAGAACCGTGGCCAAAGGCGCATCAATAATGTGTTCGTAGGTAACCTTCATTGTCTCCTCCAAAAAGACCGCCCCAATTCTGCCGCGCCTTGGAGCTAAAGTAAAGGGACAGGAACAGGGGACGGGGGCAGGGACAGGGTCAGGTAGGATCCTCAATGCCACTGTGAGGTAGCACCGCTTTGGCCAAAGCCCTCAAGGCCTTCCAGCCAATTGAAGGTTTGTCACTTGCCTTCGCCAAATACGGCTCGACCAAGTGATCCCCAGCATAAAACACGAAATAGGTAAAAGAACCATAAGGGGTAAACCCCATTTTCGCCGTTCGTAACACAAACGTCGCAAAATCAGTAAACCAACTCAACCTCTCTCGTTGAATCTGCCACCACACAAACTGCGTCCCAAACGCAATATGAGTCATCAAAACGAATGCTTTAACCTGCCACGGCTTCAGATGCTCATGCTCCATTGAAATCCCATGAAGCAAGTCAGAAGCCTCCTCAAGCGCCTCAGGGCGTATCGAAGAACCAAGCTCTGCAGCCTTATCAAGCACCTCACTATCCGCCAGCGGCTTGTAAAGGAAAAAAACCGGGAAATCCACTGAAAAATCGTGCGCAAGTTCCAAAGATTGAACAAGCCACTCCGGCCTCTCACCAGGCCCACCAGCCATAAAGTAGCCAGTAATCGAAATCCCAGACTCCTTCATCAACCTCAGCCCTTCCTCAAGGCGCTCTTGGCTGATACCCTTGTTGTAGATTTTGTTCCTCTGCCAGTCGTTCGCAGCCTCAATACCCACCCGCAGGTTTACACAACCACTTTCCCTAAGAAGAGCCAGATTCTCAGCAGTTACATGATCCGGCCTTGTAAAAGCGCTGTAAGGCAGCTTTTTGTGCAGCCCAACCCGGATGTATTCCGCCGCAAATTTTTCCACCCATTTCCTGTTGATCAAAAAGTTCAAATCAGTGAACTGGATAGTTCGCAACCCCATGGATTTATAGCGATCATAGTCGGCCTGAATTTCCTCGACAACCTTGATCGGATCCCGATATCGCAGATAGCGCTCGCCAGGATAACGCTTTTGGATCTCGGTCATTGAACAAAACGAGCACTTGGCAGGACATCCACGGCTGGCAGTTACAGGCAAAATCCCCCATATGTAAAAATTCGCCTCCAGGATATCACGGTCAAAGACGCTCCAATCAACCGCCACCATCTCGCAAGGTGGCAAAAGCTTAGCCTTTGGGGTTGGCTGGACGATTTTATCACCATCGCGGCGCCATAAACCAGGGACCGAATCTACCGATTCACCAGCCGCTAGGGCGTTTAGCAGGGCAAGCATCGGAATCTCGCCATCCCCCTCAAGCGCCCAATCAAAGGCAGGGCAACCAAGTACATCCTCAGTGGCCAAAGTCGCGTGATGCCCACCTCCAACCAGTGGGACCTGAACATGGCGTTTGATTTCCACTGCAACATCCTTGGCCGCAGGAAAATATGGAGTCGAAAGGTACATCGCTACAAGATCCGGTTTGTATTCTTGAAGCGTCTTTTTTAGCTTTCGTTTCCATCCCCTTGTCGGAGTAGCCATGAAATCAAGGATTTTAACCTCATGGTCGCTGTGATGACGCACCCACGAACCCACCATGGCAATCCCCATATGCACATGTTCCTTTTTCATGACAATGTTTGGGTTAACCAAAAGCAGGCGAAGCTTGCGCATCAGGGCTCCTTCCGGGTCCAGCCAAAAGGCTCATCGCAATAAGTTACTCTCTTTTGTCCGGAATGTCGCCTGTGACATTTAAAATCACCAGCCAATCAGCACGTTGCTGATAATTTTGCCTTCCTTTTGTGACGCTTGGGCTGTAAATACTTCGATTGGCGACATTAACAAATGCCAGAGATGGCGACCTTATCAAAATCCAGAAATGACGACCTCATAAAAAGGCCAGAGATGCTAGAATTTCACCCGCTATGCGTGTGCAACTTGTAAATCCACCGCCGTTCAGAATAAATGATCAATACGACGCACCAGATTTTCCCCAATTGGGGCTAGCCACTTTGGCTGGGTACCTGATAACCAAAGGTGTGACGGACATATCTGTGATTGATGCGAAGTTTGAGAGGCTTGATTATGATGCGATTTTAAGACGTTTGGCTGCTTACAAGCCTGATATCATTGGCATTACAGCAATGACAAACGAAGTCATTCAGGCCGCCAAAGTAGCCAGTCTTATCAAGGAAAGATTTCCGCAGATCACCACTGTAATCGGTGGGATACACGTTTCTGTCCTGCCGGAACAAACATTAAAGGAGTTTCCAAGCTTTGATATTGGCATAGTTGGACAGGGGGAAATCAGCCTTCACCAGTTGATTAAGGCCCTTGAGCAAGGTGGCGATCTGCAGGCTGTTAAAGGAATCGTTTACAGGTCTGATAACCAGATTCTGCAAAATGCACCACGCTTTGAAGCGGTTGACCTTGATTTTACACCTGCTTGGCACCTGTTTCCAAAGGCCAAAACCTATATGATTTCCAGCCAGCGCGGATGTCCTTTTAATTGTCCGTTTTGTGTAAACCCCAATGGACACCGGTTAAACAAACGTTCGATCCAAAGTGTGATTGATGAGATGACCATGTTGGCTGATGATTTTGGTGCTGCCAAAGTTGTTTTTGCAGACGAAGTTTTCAGCCTGGATCGCAAACGGACCATTGAGCTTTGCCAGGCGATGATTGGGGCTGGGCTTGCAAAGAAATTGACCTGGAAGGCTTCCACCCATGTCAATTCTGTAGATGTAGAAGTGTTTAAATTTATGAAGGATTCTGGCTGCTATCTAATAGAGCTAGGGATCGAAAGTGGAGATCCAGATATCCTAAAAGTTATGCACAAGGGCGTGACCATTGAAAAGATTCTAAAGGTCAGACAGGATGCCAAGGCCGCTGGTATACCCTTTGGTGCGCTATTTATCTTGGGCCATCCAAACGAGACGCTGCACACTGCCTGGCGGACTTTGAATCTGGCGGTGCGCCTTAATTCTGACCTGACCATTTTGGGAATCATGGTGCCTTTTCCGGGTACCAGAATTGGGGAAATGGCAAAATGTGGCGAAGGTGGTTATCGTTTGATTGCAAAGGATTGGAATGATTATGGAAAACAGCACGGGCATGCTGTTGAAATGCAAACTCTGAGCAGGCGTCAGCTCGAGTTATTGCAAGGGGTTGGGTACATCAGAGTGCTGCTTGAAAACGGGCGAATCGTCGACTTGGCTAAGTTTATTTGGCAGTTTAGGCGAGAGGCCATGGCGCTAGGTAAACGCCTGTTGAGCGTTGACCGAAGTTAGTTGGTGATATTGACAGCAAAGGTCCTGTTGCCTATCCTGCTTTTCCGAAAGGATGTGGGGGAGCCCATGATAAGAACTGTAGTATTGTTGGCACTTGTGTTGACGTTTGCCGCTTGTAAAAAGGAACAGGAGCCTACCCCTGAACCGGTGGTTGAGCAGGTGGAGGTTGTTAGACCCGAGGAGCAGGACCCTGACCGCCGTGGCAGGCGTAGGGCTGCAAGAGCCCAAGAGCAGGCTGCACAGGAGCAGGCTGCGCAGGAACAGGCTGCACAAGAGCAGGCTGCACAGGAACAGGCTGCGCAGGAGCAGGCTGCGCAAGAGCAAGCCCAGGCGGAACAAGCTGGTTCGCAGGCCGAGCAGGCAGCAGCGCAGGTTGGTGACGAACCTGACCCAGTGAATCCTGCGACAGCTGACCAACCAGACCAGCAGGCCGCAGCACAGGCAGGTGAACAGGTTCCGGAACAACCCCAGGAGCAAGCCCCAGCGCAGGCCCAGGAGCAAGCCCAGCAGCAAGCTCCCGGTCCACAGATCGCTCAAGCTCCAGTGCAGGCAGGACCAGATGGAAGTCAGCCTGTTGCGCAAGCTGGCAGGCCAAGCTTAAGGCAGCCCGAGGCAGGAGCGCCGGCTCTGCCAGACTTAAGGCTTTTGCTAACTATCAATGATATCAAGGAGCTGGCCTCATCCAAGGTTAATCTTCGTAGGGTCCCTTTGGTTGGTATCGAACCTTCCCCCAAGGTCGACTCCATCATGTACGCTCCTGTTAAAGGCAACAAATATGGTGTCGGGCTTCAGGTCTTTAGGGAGGATAGTGCCGTTTTTACAAGGGATCGCTTTAACTCAATGTTGGCCTCCTATCCTTCTGCCGTTGAGATTGCTGCCATTGCTGGTCGTACGTTCTTTGCGTATCGAGACGATCTTTTGTATATCGGCTTTATTTTGCCGGCTAAAAATCTGGTTTTTGTGCTGTCCTGTAGCCGCTCAATCTGTAACTCCGACAGTTTGTATGAATTGGCCAAAAAGGTAAGCTCAAGATCGAATAACCTGTAAACAAAACCTGATTTTGGGGATTTTGGGACCGAAAATTGGTTTGCAGGCCATCAGGCTTTAATCATGAAACTTTTGAACAAGTGGGCTAACCAGTCAATTATTTTGGTTCTTGGTACAGGTGGGGTCGGTAAAACGACGGTCTCCGCGGTTTTGGGCGGCCTTTTGGCGGCTTCAGGACGGCGAGTGCTGGTTGTTACAGTTGACCCATCCAACAGGCTTAAAGATGCTTTGGGCCTATCTGGTAAGTCTGGGGTCGAGGAGCCTGTTCCCGTTGAGGCCTTTGGCGGGGCGGACTCGACCGGTTCCTTGTCCGCCATGATTCTTGACACCAAGACAGAGTTGGACCGCTTGGCTGTTTTAATGATGCCTGATGAAAAGGCTAGGGCCGCTATAACTGACCATGTTTTTTACCAAAAGGCCGCGGCCAAGATGGCTGGGACCCACGAATACATGAGCATGATCAGGCTGCTTGAGGCTTTGGACTCCGGTTTATACGATGTGATAGTGCTGGATACGCCGCCAAAAGAGCACGCGCTTGCCTTTTTAGATGCCCCCGCGAAATTGGATGCCTTGCTTAATGCGGACATCTTCAAGGCCTTTGTGTCCGCTTCTTCTGGCCTGTCGCGTCTTGGGATGGGTGCCATGCGTTGGCGCAATGTGATTCTTAAGGGGATAGGTCGTTTTGCCGGCGAGGAAAATTTCCTTGCAGTGCTGGATTTTGTGCTGGCCTTTACTCCTTTGTTTGACGACATCCGTAAACAGGCCGCCAAATTTGAACAGTATCTAAAGGGTGGCCAGGCTTCGACTGTATTTGTTACGCGGCCGGAGCTTCAGTCTGTTTCTCCTACAAAAGACGCCTTTAAGTCGCTGGAGCAACGTGGGATCAAGCCTGATGCCTTGATTGTAAACAGGGTGCGTACGTGGCCACCACACGGTTGTCCTAGCGAAGGCTGTCACCCCATAGATGGCGAACAGTTAAAGGACACCTTGGCCAATAGCGGGATTTTGGAACTTGCAGATGTCAGTAACAGGGATCGCCTGGCAAATGCGATCCAGAAAATAGCCGAAGCCTATAGAGCGGTGTCTGTCGAAGATGCCAGAGTTATTGAAGAATTGACAGAGGCCGCCTTTCCAGCAGCCACCGTGACCCTGCCTCTGTTGCAAGACGACGTCAAGGACCTTCAATCGTTAGGTGGGTTTGCAAAGGTCGTGCGTGACAGGCTAGGGCAGTTTGAGCCACCCCTGGGCCCCTCCTAGAACTCGGCTTTAAGCCCCAGAATTGGCAGTATCAGTGATGCCCCTACAAAACCCATCTTGCTGTAGTCGTAGCTGTACAGCACCCCTTCAGCATTATTACGGAAATAAACGTTCTGGATTTCAAGATAAAGGCCAAGCTTCCATTGATTAAATACCCATTCTTTGTCGACTCTTAGGTCAAGCTGATGAAACAAGGGCAAGCGCTTGGAGTTGATGGTCGCGTTGGGGATGGCCACATAGCGGTCCAAGTCGGCATCATAGACGGACCCATCTGCAGGGGTGTACGGATTTCCACTTGCCAGGCGGAATCTTAAGCCAATCGACCAGTGTCGTGGCAGCTCGTAGCTTGCCAAGATGTTTAGCAGGTGGTTTTGCTCAAAGTCGGATGATCGATAGGCCTTGCTCTTGAAATCCCAGATCTGGGAAACAGTGTAAGTATATGCAATCCAACCAAAAAGCTTTCCTCCAGCAATCTTTGAACCTGGCACCAAGCGAAGCAGGAAGTCAGCACCAAAGGCCCTGCCAAACCCCTTGTTGTTATAGCGTTCGGTGCGGTCATCCGAGAATTCAACGCGATTAAACAGCCACTTGTAAAAGCCGTTGACCGACAGCGTCAGGCCGTCGATTGGCGTGTATTCAGCGCCTCCCAACAGGTGGGCGGCTGCCTCTGGCCCAAGGTCAGGATTTCCAAAGTCCGGGATGTAGGCATAGATAGGCGGTGGCTGTCGATAAAGTCCGCCTGCGAGTTTTAATGCCAGCTTGTCTTTTAGCACCTCAAATCTGTTTGAAAGCCTTGGATCGATGGACCAACTTTGCCATGTCCCAACAAACACATCTGCTCGAACTGATGGAACTATCGTCCACCAAGGAGTCGCGTCCCAGGTAACCGACATGAAGGGGCCAATCTGGCCCATATAGAACTCGCCTTTGGTGTGTAAAACAGCCCTTGAGGAAAGCGGGACTCCAACCATTCCAGGGCGGTCCATATTTGGCGAGGTAATGTCATATCTTTGAACATCCAATCGAAGATCTAGGCCAGTGTTCATCTTTACCTTTTGGTGGGCCTGCCAGTTGAATTCCTCACGAATCGCAACTGGAATGGTTTTAAGCTCGGCGGTAATCTGTTTAAAAACATCGACTTCCACCCCCATATAACCTAGCTGTAGTGACAGCAAGTTTGTAATCGCCGCAGACTGCTGGCGCTTCCACTGGAGCAAGAAGTTGTGGCCAAACAACGACATACCTAGGTTGCCAGCAAATTTGGGTTCATGCCCTTCAGCTTTTTTGTTAATCAGCGCCACAGCGTCATCAGTTCCATTGATGAAAATCATGAAACGGTCACGTTCACCAAGGCGATGTTGCCATTTCAACTGGTAGTCGTAGTATCTTGGTGCGGTCGTCAGTTGCCGGTCTTCCCCAAAGTCGATCAGCTTCAAGATCCCGTCAATATAGGAGCGGCGAAAGGCCACCTGGATGTCCCCATCCTTCGAATACGGGCCTCCAATCATCACACCGGCGTGAATCATGTTGATGTCAACCGCTCCATGAATCCCGGTCAGCGGCTCTTCCTTTAAGGTGACGTTTACAATCCCAGCTGTTGCCCTGCCATAGGAGGCGTCAAAACCGGCTGGGACAAAGTCGATTTTTTGAATGAAATCAGGGTGTATCACTGAATATAGTCCGCCAAAGTGATACAACAGCACAAAAGGCTGCTGATTTAAGAGCACCTGGGAGTCAAACGGCGGACTGCCAAAAACCACCAGATAGCCGGCCCCAAGCGCAGAGCGGCCAATTCCAGGCAGGTTTTCCACCATCTTTAAAACATCGCCGCCTGACCCTGGAAGCCTTCGCAATTCACCGGCCTCAAGCGTTTGGCGGGCCACAAACCTGGCCTCTTTTGGTGCCCTGATGATGGTCTGGTTGGAGGATTCAAACTGACGTTCCAAGTAGATCGTGCCTTCACCTATCTTGTCTGGTTCCACGGTGAATTCTTTGCGGATTTCGCGGTACTCACCCTCTGGGATGTAAAGGGTGTATAGGCCTGGATTCACATCCGCAACTTCCATGACGCCATCAAAGGCAGTGACTGAAACGCCGTTTTCTTCCAAGATTCCAGAGATGCCATCCACGGGTTCTCTGACGGCTTTCAGAAGTACCTTGAATCTATAGACAATCTGGCGTTCCTTTTGCGAGATATCAAAGGTATATCGATAGGTTACCTGGACTGCAACTGGTTCCTGGTCCATCGTGGCGGGTTTGAATGAAAAGCCTTTGACCGCTTCCAGTGCAAGGTCGTTTAAAGCTTCGGCATCCGAGCCTGTTACCTCTGCGTCGCTGACTACGCCTGCCTCATCAATGGTGATCATCAAGGTGACTACATAGGAGCCAGGTTCCAGCGCCAGGTCTGGAGGCAGTTTTGCCTGGACAAACTCCAAAAGCTCGGGCGGTGTAATGACTGGTTCTTGGTTTTGGGGCGGCTCCTGCTGGGCGATTGGGTCTTGCGAAAACGCGGCCACAGGCGTCACTAGCAGGATGAATATGGCGAATTTGCTAAAAAAGTGCCTGTTCATGGTAGCTCTCCTGCGTCTCGAACTACCGCGTAATTGGGGCCAGCAACATCACAAACAGGGTCGATTAGCGGCACGACGGGAAACGTGACGAAAGCGACTCCAAGCTTGTCATCCCTGGCAAACACCCACATCGTTGTTTGTTTTGGCATGGCCTCCAATTCCCAGGCCGTCCATTCATTTGATATCTCCAAGGCGCCGTCTTCACCAATCGAGGCCATGCTGGTTTTGATGCTTCGAAATCTTCCAGAAGTGGCCACCCACGAGAAAAACACAAACTCCTCGTCGCCACCTGCATCTGGGTTGAATTCGATGGCATCATCAAAAAGCCGCGGCTCCAGTTTGATTCTTTTACCTGGGCAAACAGCCAAAGTGTTTGAAACGGCCTCGGTCGAAGCTACGGTTTGGCCATCATATAAAACCTCGAAGCCCGGGTTTTTGTTTGGGACGCGACCTTCTTTGGGCGCTCTGAACGCCACCCGTTTATAGCCTTCGCGTTTTAGCTCTTGTCCGTCTATTTCCACCGTGATGGTCACGTGGAACATCAATTCAAGTCCCTTTTCCAGCAGGCAGACCTTAAACATGGCAAAGGCGTCGTCCTGGCATGTCTTTAGCTGGGCTGCTTCATATTGACTGCACTTGTCCCAAGCGGCCAAGGCGCTGTTATTACACTCGTCGTCTTGTTCAATGGTTCCCCTAATGAATTCCATGTATTCAGCGGCGCTGTCCGCAAGAAAATCAATCATCGTAGACAGGACTTGGCCGTCAAAGGTGGCAGTTCGAGCCTCAAAATCGGTGTCCAAAACAGGTATTTCAGGCACAGCACAGGCAAAGGTGGCCTCTGCCCCAAGTGACATTGGGCATACTGCCCACTCCAAGTCTTTCAGGGCCGTTTGTTGGAGATTTCCCGTTTCATCTGGGCCTGGCATGGCAACCACGACATGCAGCGTTACAGAGCCTGGGTTTTCTTGGGTAAACGGCACTTCTGGAGGATTTGCAACGATTCCAAGAATGCGAGGCTTGTCCACAAAGCTGGAGGGGCTGAATTCAGGGGCGCAGGCGGCAACAAAGAGTACTGCAATCAAAGCGATTCGCCACATGATAAACCTCGCGTCCTAGGAGCCCTGTGGCAAGAACACCACAGTCCACTTTACTTTATATGCAATTGGCTGTCCGTTTCTGGTAGCTGGCGAAAATCTTAGGCCTTCTACAGCTCGTTTGGCCTCGACGTTAAAGGCCTCAAGGTCCCCCTTTGTAACTTCAGCCTTTGCAACTTTGCCATCGGCATCAACGTGAAGCTGCAAGGTCACCCTGACTACTCGCCCCAACTCCCTGTGTTCATTTGGATAAACCCCTTGGACCTGATTTTGAGCCTTTGGTGGGACAATAACCACTTTTTCCGGGGCCTTTTGTTCGGCGGTTGCTTCTGGTTGCGAGACCCTGGGAGCATCAGGACCATCTCGTTTGAAACCCCTTGCATCTACAGATGGATCGCCAAAAAGGTTCGTTTGTTCGCCAGTTTGAACTGCCACGCCGCCATTAAGAGCCACGTTGGACAGGACCAACGGTGCTGGCTTTTTGGGCTCAGTTGGCTTTGCCTCTGGTTCAGGTTTTTTGGCCTCAGGTTCGGCGGCAGGTTTGGGCGGTTTTGGTTGTGAAGCTGGCTTGCTTTGAGGCTGCTTTGGAGGCTTTTTTGCTGGGGCCGGGGCAGGGGCAGGTTCAGGGACAGGGGCAGGTTCAGGGACGGGTTCAGGTTCAGGGACAGGGGCGGGTGGCTTGGCCAGTAGCTCCGCGATTTGCTGTTTTCTGACTTCAATTGGAACCGGGGCAACTTTTCGGGCTGGCTTTGTGGGCGCTTCAAGTTGACGTCGTGGTGTAAATTCAATGACTGCCACGTGCAGCAGCAGTGATACAACCACAAATATCGCCAGTTGTTTGTTGCGATCCATCAATTTACCAACTGCTTTACAGCCCTTTTCAAGCTAGGGTTCAATCCCTGGAATCGATTGTTCTTCAACGTTTAAAGCCACGTTGCCTACGCCTCTTAACTTCACGAAATCAATGACTCTTGTAACCTTACCATAGGCCAAATCCTTATCGGCCGACAGCACTGCATCAGGGACTCTGCCTCCTGCCTCATTCGCCCTGCGGTCGATGTAAGCCCCGATTTTTTCAAGGGTAGTTGGTTCTCCGTTTAGATACAGGGCGCCTGCCTGGTCTAAAATCAGGTTTAAAGGCACATCCTTTGGCTCTGGTGGTGCCCCCGAGTGTGCCTTTGGTAGGGTAAGTGCAATTTCTCGCAGGTTTTTTTCCTGTTGCATGAATATGTTGGCTGTGACCATAAAGATGATCAGCAGGACCAGGAATATGTCGACCAATGGAGTGACGTTGATGCTGGATATCAAGTCATCTTCAGGTTCATTTCTCTTCGCAGCCATCTTCTCCTCCATAGGCGCAGCGCATGCGGTGGGTGCTTATCTCCCTGGCCTGCTCGACTGCGGCGTTAACTCGTTTGCGAAACACGTTGTAAAACATGACGGCTGGAAGGGCGACCACAAGTCCAATTGCGGTTGCAATCAAGGCCTCTGAGATGCTTTGCATCAAAAGGGCGTTTTTTTCAGTATTTTCAGCTATGTCTGATAGTCTAAAAAACGCGGCCATGATCCCGATGACGGTTCCAAGCAATCCTATGAAGGGGGCGTTGTTGCCGAGGGTGGCCAGGAATGTGAGGCCTTGTTCATAGCGGTTTTTTTGCTTTCGTAGCTCTGATTCGACTGCATTTTCGGCGTCTTCACGGCCGACACCTGCTTCATGGACCTCGACAATAAGCTTAGCTACGAGGTTTTCCATGCAGTCTTGACAGACTTTGGCTGGTTTTCCATGGGCCAGGGCATGGACGGCGTCTGGCCTGACTCGTCGTCTGGCATAGAAGATCCAACGTTCGATAATGACGGCAATAGACGCCACCGAGAGGCCGACTAGGAGCCACAGGATCCAGTCAACGCCGATTCCGATGAAGAAGTCTTGTAAGAGGCCTGCAAAGTTCACAAAAGCCCTCCAAAATCAAGATAAGGCGGGTGTTAAAATGGCGCTTTAAACAGTGTAAGTCAAGCATTTGCATGCAACGCAGGGTGGCCAAAAGGCGAACTGGCTCACAAATGCGGTTGCATCAATGAACGCCAGTTGTTATTCCCTGGTCCTGTCCCTGTCCCCGCCTGTCCGTTTGTGCCCCAAAAACACCTTGGCACTTGACTAATATGCGTATAGTGCGCATTCATTTTCGGACCGTGGGCGTCCGATTGGAGGTTTTATGGAGCTGTCAATTCTGAGCGTGTTTGGGGCTGGGTTGCTGACCTTTTTGTCGCCTTGTGTGCTGCCTTTGATTCCAGTTTATCTTGGAATTTTGGCGGGTAGTGCGGATCAGGGGGCTAATCCTGGACGTATGCGTGCTTTGATTGCTACTGCAATTTTTTCTTTGGGCTTTACCTTGGTCTTTGCCTTGATGGGGTTGTCTGCGACCTTTTTGGGGCGAGTGTTGATTCACCATAAGTTGCTGTTCCAGCAGTTGGGTGGAATTCTTGTTTTGCTGCTTGGACTTAGGTTTATGGGCTATCTGAACCTGCCATTTTTGGAGAACGCGTCTGGTGGAGGGATGGCCAAGATTAAGACCAGGTTTCACTACGTTAACGTCTTTTTGCTGGGTCTGTTTTTCGCCTTTGCTTGGACCCCTTGTATTGGTTCAGTTTTGGGGGCGGTTCTCACTTTCACGTCCTTGAAGACGACCAACCCCATTGAGGGTGTCGCCTATCTGTCAGCCTACAGCATGGGATTTGCTGTGCCTTTGTTGCTGATTTCTGCCATAGCTGGTCCTGCTTTGACCGCGCTCAAAAAGGCTAGGCAGTTTATTCCAGTTTTTGAAAAGGTGACTGGCGTATTGATGGTGGTAGTTGGTTTGCTTTTGGCCACAGACCAATTTGGAATCATTGACAAGGCGTTTTCTTCGCCAAGTAGCGATGAGACTGAACTGGTAATTGCAGCTGATTTGACACCACAGGCGCCCAAGGCTCAAGTTGATGGCGGTAATAACCCCTTCGTCATAAATGAGAATCCCAGCTCTTGCGATGCCCAGGACGCCGCCCAGTGTGACACTCCTGAGGCCCCTAGCCGACCTGCAATGTTGAAATTCTTCAGCCCCAACTGCCCAGTTTGTCGCCAGATGATCCCCACAGTTAACGCCTTGAAGCACGAATGTTCCGACCGATCAGTAGAACTTCGTGAAGTCGACATATCCACCCCAGAAGGGCGCATTCTTGCAAACAACTATGGAATCCGAGGCATCCCAGTATTTGTATTCGTTGATGCCCAAGGCAAGGAGGTCTCAAGGCTAGTCGGCTATCAAACCCTGTCAGCCCTAGAACAAGCCATGAGCGTGTTAATCGGCGAAGCCTGCCCAAGCGAATACCGGGAACTCCCCCCAAATTTCAACGTCCGCGGCCAATAAAACAGCGTCCAAGCCCCTGCCTCACCGTCCGGGGCCGATCAGGCGCGTTAGCAGGTCGGTTACTAGTACCGCTGGTGCGACATTTCCCCTTTTGAAGCGTAAGTCGGTGTCTACAGCCTGGTTTAGGAATGTAACCAGTTCATGATGGGTGTATCTCGATGTCGCTTTTCTTAGCCTTTCCCACATGAATGGCCATGAAAGATTTAGGCTTTTCATGGCTGTCTTGTCGTCTACCCGCTGTTTCACCAAGTCACATGCAATTAGCAGGTTTCTGGCATGTCTGTTGACACCATACATGATTCGGATTGCTTGTGATTTTGGGTCCTTGGCATCTTCTACATCGCGAGTCGCTATCTTTATCGCCAGTTTCAGATTCCTGTTCGAGATAGCCTCATCAAGGTCCCAAGGGTTGGATTTTCTGCTTCTTAAAACTAGCCCCTGCAAGTTTTCAGCAGTTGCTTTGCCACCTGGGCCAAGGTAATCAGCCAAGGCCGTGACAGCGGCTTCTATGCTGCCTCTGTCTGGCCCAACAAGGTCCAGGATTAAAAATGAGACTCCTGGAGCAAGGGTTATCTTGTTTTCAGCTGCCAGCCTTTCGACCAAAGTCTGGGCGGCTCGATCCTTTAAATCAGCAACCGCGACAGCAACCCCAACCTCCTTGATTGCCTTCGCCATTGGAGACGTTTCAGATTTTCTGTTACCTGTCAGTACCAATCTAACGTGGGGAGGCCACGAAGAAATCATTCTTTTCAGCTCTGATGGCAGTTTTTCGCCCTTTCCACAACCAGTTATCAGGACCAATGTGCCATCATCAAACATCGGTACATTGATTGCGATCTCACCTAATCTAGCCCAGGCCTCAGTCTTGGCAGGCTCTGCGTCCAGCCGTTCAGTGGTAATCACAGTAGACGTCTTTTTTAGGTCCGCCTCCATCAACTCAAGCGCCCCGTTAGCAATGAAATCATCCCCACCCGCAAGATAGATAGCAAAGACTAAACTTCCTGAATCCATTTGTTTTTTTACAGGTTCAAGCTCTGGGATGCTCAACGGTGGCTCCTTTTGAAAAGGCGTTGTCATTTTGAATGTAAGGACCCCAAAAAGCAACAGCCAGCCCAGGGGAAAACTGGCGGCGTCAAAGCGACTTGAAAAAACTGGCTGGAATCTGAGGCCGCGTCTTGATAAGCTCCAACGCTTTCTTGGCGGTAGCTTCAAGGTGAAAGGAACGCCCAACCCCAACGAGTATTTTGGTCCAAGTGGCCGCATTGCTCAGGCTATGACGAACTATGAGGTGCGACCTGAGCAAGTCGCCATGATGGACGCTGTCCAAGCGGCCATCGCCACGTCTGATGTATGCCTTATCGAGGCCGGAACAGGGGTTGGAAAGACTTTGGCATATCTGGTGCCTTCAGTGATTTCAGGCAGACAAACTGTTGTTGCTACCGGAACAAAGGCACTGATGGACCAGATCTACGGCAAAGACGTCCCATTTTTGAACAATGTCCTAGCCGAATCTTTTACCGCTGTTTTGCTTAAAGGCAGGTCAAATTACCTTTGTTTAACAAGGCTTAAGGAAGCCAGGGTCAAGATATCCTCCCTCAACGATGAGGACCGCGCCATTTTGACCAGGGTTCGCAAGTGGGCATTGCGCACCGATAACGGAGATATCGCGGAACTAGCCGATCTTCCAGAGGGAACGCCCATGCTAAGGACGCTGACCTCTTCTGTGGAGGACTGCGGCGGAAGGATGTGTCCTGACTTTGCCGACTGCTTCGTATACAAGGCAAGGGCCCGTGCGCTAAAGGCTGATTTAGTGATAACAAATCACCACCTTTTGATCGCTGACATGGCTTTAAGCGAGGATCCAGGTGGCCCAATCCTTCCCGCTGAAGCCAACTTGATCATTGATGAGGCTCACGGACTTGAAGATGTTGCAACCGAGTTGCTTGGTAGGACTTTGACCTCTCATCAGGTCAGCGAGCTTGGCAGGGAAGTCGCTGAGCTTGCCAAGCTAGAACGGACCTTTCATGGCTTTGAGTTAAAGAACGCGGCATCTGGGATTGTCAAAGGTTTTGCCGGATTTTTGGCCGCTTTAGCGCCAACTGATACTCGTCGCAAGCTTGAAAGTAACAACCCAAAAGCAAAAGAACTTTGGCATGAATTAGACATAGATTTAGAGGCTATAGAGCTTCGCACACTAGAGATTGCCAAGGAATTGGACCGTGCGCCTGATGTGTCGACGAAAACCGCGCAGGCTCGTGCCTTGCTCGCCGAGGTGATGGTTGGTTTTGACACCAATTTGATAAGGCTTGTCGAGCGAAAAGGCCGATTCGGAGCTGTTTCTGCCTTGCCAGTCACTGTGTCAGAGATTCTCGAAGAAAAGCTGTTTTTAACTGGAAGACCTGTGATACTGACCAGTGCCACATTGACCGTGGATGGCAGTACTGAGTTTCTGCGCTCCAGATTGGGCGTTCCAGAAGGTGCGCCAGAGCTAGTTTTAGCCAGCCCTTTCAATTTTCAAAAGCAGGCCATTATCTACGCGCCCAAAGAACTTCCTGCGCCGGATTCTGCGCTATATTTCGAGCATTTCATAAATGAAACCATGTCCTTGTTGACAGCAACGCATGGTAGGGCATTTGTCCTGTTTACCAGCCGCGCTGCAATGCTTCGCGCCACACAAGCCGCACGCTCAGAGCTGACCCTTCCAATCTTGTGTCAAGGAGAAGCCCCCAGACACGAGTTACTACGCCAGTTCAAGGCCACAAAAGGAGCCTGTCTCTTTGGAACCGCCTCGTTTTGGGAGGGAGTAGACGTTGTAGGCGACGCCTTGTCTTTGGTAATAATAGATCGCCTGCCGTTCGATCCCCCCGACGATCCAATCCTCCAGGCCAGAGTGGAACTGCTAACTGAAGCAGGTCGCAACTCGTTCAAGGAGTACAACATACCCCTGGCTGTAATCAAACTCCGGCAAGGATTTGGCCGCCTGATCAGAAGCAGAACTGATCGCGGAATAGTAGCAATACTAGATTCAAGAATAAGAACCAGAAGTTACGGCAACATTTTTCTGCGAAGCCTACCACCAGCCCCAGTGCTTGATGATTTAGAAGAAGTAAAAGACTGGGCCAAGCAAAATCTAAAGAAGCGCCGCCGGCGGTAGGACGGGGTCAGGGACGGGGACAGGGGGCAGGGTCAGTTCAGTCCTTTGCCAAAGACGAAGACGAATCCCACCATTGCTCTGAAGATGGCGTCTAGGCTAGGTGCCCTGCTCAATTTATTGCATTGCACCATTCCTTGCTCGGGAGCGGGGGTACAGCTATCGAAACCTGGGCCAAAACCCCAGATCGGGCCAGCCTCAAATGTGGTGAAAATATTAACGTTTTTGGCGACGCGACCCTCCAGACCCAGGTGGAAAAGCAGCGGCAGATGAACTGAAACCCGGTAATCTGTAGTAAACAAGAAAGTTGGAGAAAATCTAGTCCCCCAATGCAAGTGCAGCCTACTCATAACATCGTAGCCCATAACCAGTTCAGGTATTGATGCTTGGATTCCCACTTTAATATCAGGCTTATAGCTCACGTAAAACGATGGCCGAGCCAACAAAGACATCTGGAAGCGGCCACGATCTACCACGTTTAGCTTCACCCTGGTACCAAACGAGTTACCAAGCCGGACCTCCTCTTTAGTAATTGGCCCAAAATAGTGGAACGTAGCAAAGAGGGCAACCTCAAGGTGTCTTTGCACCGGCACGTAAACCGCCAACTGCACGTCCGGAAAACCACCCGAAACTTCAATCCCATAAACATTGGGAGCCATGGTATGCCCACCCTGGGTGGTCCAGGCGAGGGCCGCAGCAGGAATAATCAACGCAATCAGCAGAGCTACAACAAAACGCATGGCCCCTCCAACGGACATAAAACCTCTGGAATTATCCCTCAACAGCCAATTAAATGACAACTTCACGACAGTCCACCAAATTCACCGCCAAAGAATGATTTTGTAGCCAAGTCGGAGCTTCTTTTGGGGCCAGGGACAGGGTCAGGGGACAGGGACAGGGCCAGGGAGACGCTTGTGCTGATCTGCAGGATTTGGAGCTAAAAGGCGGTCGAGAGGGCACCCAGCAACATGGTCCGGGGGCAATCCTGGAGGGCGCTATCGGGAGTTGCCGACAGTCGGGGTGGCTACGGGAGATTTTGGGTCCGGAAGGATGCCCCCGGACATGTTTTACAACTGTAACGAAGAGATCAAACGCCAAAGCCCAACAAACATCAGGAACCAAAACATGCTAATTAGCAGGATCTGTAGCTGGATAAGGGACAGGGTCAGGGACAGGGCCAGGCGTAGGATCAGGGCAGGGACCTTGCGAGGCGGAAGCCTAGGTTTGGCTGCCTGCCAATTGGGGTATTACCATGGCGGAAAGCTGACCTTAACAGGCCAGCACCACTACTTAGATTGCCGCCACGATTAGCCCGCGAGCTGCCGGTGCTAGGCCCTACTGGATCAGAGCAACCTTGCTCACACATACTGTAGTAGGTGGTACTGTACCAGTCGTTCACCCACTCCGAAACATTGCCATGAACATCGTACAAACCCCAATGGTTTGGCAGCTTTTGTGCAACCGGTTGGCTTTTACTACCCGAGTTATAGCCGTACCAAGCAATGTCTGGAAGTCCAATTCCAAAAGGATTACCCGCGTCACATATTGGTTCCCCATTGTGGCCAACATTGCTGCCAATCCAGTACGCTGTTGTAGTTCCAGCTCGGGCGGCATATTCCCATTCTGCCTCGGTAGGCAAACGATAACCTGTGCACAAAAGACCAACAAAAGTTACATTGCAGGAATAGTTGCCACCACCTGGAGTTCCCGAACAATTGGACAGCTGATAGCAAGGTTGAAAGCCTTCTTCAGTAGAAAGGGCGTTAGCATAAGCCACAGTATCAAACCAGTTGACCTGTTCCACAGGACAATCATCACCACAGGCGGTGTTGTAAGAAGGATTGTTGCTAAAAATGGCCTTCCATTCACCTTGAGTCACTTCAGTCTGTTTCATTAAAAAAGGACGTGTAATCGTGACTGGATGAACTGGCCCCTCATTTGCCCATCGGCATCCCTCATCACTAGGTGACCCCATCTCAAAAGTACATGCCGGCAGCAAGCACCAGCCGTTGTTGCAAATGGTCGATGCTGTACACCCATCGACCGGTACACAGTTACCGCCAACCGGACGGTAGCCTTCGATACAGATGCACAAGGGCTGATTCAAAGCTGTGACTACACATGAACCATAACCACTGCAGGTGATACCAGAACAAGGATCTGTAGGGGAGACGCAAGCGTGGCCATCCCAGTCGTACCCTTGGTTACAGACACACATGGCCTCATTGGTAGCGGTGATTAGACAGGAACTGTTGCTGCCGCAGTCGACACTTGAACATGGGTTGGTAGTGGCAGTGCAACCTTGGCCATCCCAATCGTACCCTTGGTTACAGATGCACAAGGCCTCGTTGGCAGCGGTGACCACACAAGAGCCTTGGTTGCTGCAGGTGACTTGGGCGCATGCATCTTCAATACAAGCCTGGCCCACTCGACGGTA
This sequence comes from Oligoflexales bacterium, assembly GCA_012840965.1. GTDB lineage: Bacteria > Myxococcota_A > UBA9042 > DTJE01 > DTJE01 > DUVQ01. The sequence continues at coordinate 55,409 of DUVQ01000097.1, forward strand.
TCCTTGGTTACAGATGCACAGGGCCTCGTTGGCAGCGGTGACTACACAAGAACCTTGGTTGCTGCAGGTGACTCCGGCGCATGCATCTTCAATACAAGCTTGGCCCACTCGACGGTATCCTTGGTTACAGATGCACAGGGCCTCGTTGGCGGAGGTGACCACACAAGAGCCTTGGTTGCTGCAGGTGACTTGGGCGCATGCATCTTCAATGCAAGCCTCGCCCACTCGACGGTATCCTTGGTTACAGATGCACAAGGCCTCGTTGGCGGCGGTGACCACACAAGAGCTATTGTTACCACAGTCGACATTTGAACACGCATTTGTAGCGGCTAAGCAATCGTTTCCAACGTTATGGTAGCCTTGGTCACAGATACACAAGGGTTCACTGGTTCCTGTGACTACACAAGAGCCATTTTCACTGCAATCAATGTCTTCACAGGGCGAGTTTGGCACTCCGCCTCCTCCTTCATCCCACATGCATGCAGGACCGTTAGAAAGATAGCCAGGCCGGCAAATGCATACGGGGGTATTGTCATGAGCAATGGCGCAGACGCCTCCGCCTACACATGTGATCCCTTCACAGGGGTTTTCTTCCGGGGATTCCTGGCAAACATCTTCTTTCAGTGTAAATCCTGGGTCGCAGATGCAGATTGGCCCGACGGCACCAATGGCGCAACGTCCATGGGTGCCACAGTCGACATTAGTACATACATTTGTGGCGGCGACGCAATTGTTCTCAACAGCGCTGTAGCCCTCGTCACAGACACACAAGGCCTCATTTGAGGCGGTGACTATACAAGAACCCTTGTAACTACAGAAGACGTCTTCACAGGGTGAATCTGGTACTTCATCCTCCAGACATTGAGCTCCGTCAGAATGATGGCCAGGGCGGCAAAGGCAGACGGGGGTACTGTCATGCGCAACAGTGCAGACACCGTTGCCGGCACACATGACGTTTTTGCATGGATCGTCCACTGGGGACTCCTGGCAAAGGTCGTTTATTAGTGTAAATCCTGGGTCGCAGACGCAGATTGGTCCAACAGCGCCAAGTGCGCAACGTCCATGGGTGCCACAGTCGACATTAGCACACACATTGGTGGTGACAACACAGGTGTTGTCTTCTTGGTGGAAGCCTTCGTCACAAACACACAAGGCTTCGTTGGCTGCGGTAACTACGCAAGAGCCATTGTTACCGCAGTTGGCGCTCAAACACGGGTCTGCGATGCATTGGTCGCCGTCTCGCATGTATCCTTGGTTACAAACACACAGGGCTTCGTTGGCTGCGGTAACTACGCAAGAGCCATTGTTACCGCAGTTGGCGCTCAAACACGGGTCTGCGATGCATTGGTCGCCATCTCGCATGTATCCGGGGTTACAAACACACAAGGCTTTATTGGCGGCGGTAACTACACAGGAGCCATTGTTACCGCAGTTGGCACTCAAACACGGGTCTGCGATGCATTGGTCGCCATCTCGCATGTAGCCTTGGTCACAAACACACAAGGCTTTATTGGCGGCGGTAACCACGCAGGAACCAAAGCCGCTGCAATCGATGTTTGTACAGGGTGAGTCTGGTTCTTCCTCTGTGTCACCTTTCACGCACCTGTCACCGTCGGAATGATAGCCGGGACGGCAAAGGCAGACCGCGGTATTGTCGTGGGCAACCGCACAGACGCCATTGCCTTCACACACTACGCCTTCACAAGGGCTATCCACCAAGGTTTCCTGACAAGTATCGCCATGCAGTGTAAATCCATCGTCACAGATACAGATAGGCCCCTCAGCGCCAAGCGCACAGCGCCCGTGGTCGCCGCAGTCGAGCCCCAAACATGGATTCGTCACGGCAACGCAATCCTTACCCTCCAGGTGGTAGCCTTCGTTACAAACACACAGCGGCTCGTTTGCGGTGGTCACTACACAAAAACCGTGGTCACCACAGTCAACTTCAGAACATGGATTGGTCGTCACAACGCAATCCTTACCCTCCAGGTGGTAACCTTCGTTACAAACACACAGCGGCTCGTTTGCGGTGGTCACTACACAAAAACCATTGTCACCACAGTCAACTTCTGCACATGGACTAGGCACGGCAACGCAACTGTTGCCATCGAGGTGGTATCCCTGGTCACAGATACATAAGGCCTTGTTGCCAGCCGTCACAACGCAAGAGCCATAACCACCACAGGTGATACCTGCACAAGGCGAGCGTGGCACTTCATCTTCAACACAAGTGGCACCGTCGGAGTGATATCCTGTGCGACAAAGACACACTGCGGTTTTGCCCTGGACAACAGCACAGACGCCATTGCCATCACATGTGATCTCCGCACAAGGGTCATCAACTGGGGATTTCTTGCAAACCTCGTCTTGCACAGTGTAACCAGGGTCACAGATGCAGATTGGACCTTCAGCCCCAACTGCACAACGCCCACGACTGCCGCAGTCAACACCAACGCAGTAATTCTCGAACTGCTCGTCATCAAAGCCAAAATCGAAAGAGCGGTCGTTATTGCTAACACAGGCGATGAAAAACAGCGTAACTAAAGGCAAAACTCTCTTCAACATAGCAACCCTCCAGGCAACCGGCATCTATTCCAGAAACCACCGCCTCACAAACGAAAAATCAAGGGGTTAGCAGGTTCAGGCTAGCATCAGCATGGATCCACGTCAAGGGCAGGGCCGGGGAGAGGGATAGGAGCCGGGGACAGGACCCCAAGGTACTAGGGCAGCGACCTAGCTAGACGTAAGCCAATCATGTAGGCCGAGTAGGAAGGCGCAGCGTCGAGGCGTGCAGCTGATCGTAACTTGTCAGCATGGGCGATAAACCAGCCTCCACGATAAACCCGCGTCGTACCCCCCTGAAATCCAATTGGATCTGTACAGCCCTGTGCACAGTAGTCGTAATAGGTGGCACTGTAAAAGTCATACACCCATTCAGCTACACTGCCGTGAACATCATACAAACCCCATTGGTTTGGAAGCTTTTGCCCAACTGGATGGCTTTCATTACCCGAGCTGTAGGCATACCAGGCAATCTCAGGTAGTCCCGTCCCCGAAGGATCTCCGTTGTTACACACTGGCAACCCATTGGACCCAATGTTACTCCCAATCCAATAAGCGGTCGTTGTTCCAGCCCTAGTGGCATGTTCCCACTCTGCCTCGGTGGGCAATCGATATCCATTACACCTAAGACCAGCAAAACTTGCTGACGAGCAATTAAAGCTAGCGGTACCTGGGGTACCATTACATCCATACAGGGTATAGCACTGATTAAAACCGTCTTCCAAGGAAAGCCTGTTCGCATAATCAACCGCAGCATACCAGTTGACATTCTCTACAGGGCAGTCATCTCCACAAAGGTCGGCATGAGATGGATTGGTGCCATAAATCGCCTTCCATTCTCCTTGGGTCACCTCGGTCTGTTTCATGAAGAACGGACGTGTAATCGTGACTAGATGAACTGGCCCCTCGTTATTCTTTCGGCATCCCTCATTACTAGGAGACCCCATTTGAAAGGTGCACGCAGGGATCAAGCACCAGCCGTTCGCACAAACACTCGGGGCTTCACACACAGGATCGTCCTCAACACAGTTGGTTCCATCTGGACGATAGCCTTGATTACAGACGCATAAGGCTTCATTCAAACCTGTAACCACACAAGAACCATGGCCGCCGCAGTTGATACCTGTACATGGGCTAGCAATACAATTGTCTCCATTGCGAAGGTATCCTGGGTTACAGACACACAAGGGGTTATTGTCGGCTGTGACTACGCAAGAGCTGTTGGTTCCGCAGTTGACACCTATACATGGGCTGGCAATACAATTTTCGCCATCGCGAAGGTATCCTGGGTCACATACACACAAGGGCTCATCGTCGGCAGTGGCCACGCAAGAGCTGTTGGTGCCGCAGTTGACACCTGCGCATGGATTAGGCACAGGCTCGCAGGTGTTACCATTGCGGCTGAAGCCCTCGTTACAGACGCATAGAGGTTGATTGGAACCTGTGATTACACAGAAGCCATTGCCACCGCAGGCAACACCAGAACATACGTTAGGTTTGCATTCATTGTTTACGCGACGGAAGCCCTCGTTACATACACACCTGGGGTCAAAGTAACCATCGACCACACAGAAACCATTAGCGCAGCTATAATCCATACATGGATTAGGGTGGCAATTTGGGCCATGGTTAAAGTACCCGTAGTCGCATACACACAAGCCTTCGTTGGCTGCGGTGACTACACAAGAACTATGGGTGCCGCAGTGGGTCAATCTACATGGGCTATCCAAACATCTATCGCCATCGCGATAGGAGCCCTCGTTACAGATACACAACGCTTCGGCGGAATTAGTAACTACACAGGTACCCCTATTGCTGCAGGTGACATTTTTACACGGATTTTGGACACATTCATCGCCACTGCGAATGAAGCCTGGGTAGCAGATACACACGGGTTGATTGGAGACGTCGGTCACACAATAGCTATAGGTACCGCAGTCTTTGTTTGCACATCCAATTCTTTCGCAGTAATCGCCAAACCTATAGTAGCCATGGTCGCAGACACACACGTCTTGATTGTCAGCGGTGACCACACAAGAACCGTGTTCACTGCAGGTCTTTCCTGCACAAGGTGAGGGTGGCGCTACAACTTCCACGCATTTAGCACCGTCAGAGTAGTAACCAGGGCGGCAATGGCAGAAAGGGGTATTGTCATGGGCAAGGGCGCAGACGCCATTACCTGCACATGTGACGTTTTCACAGGGGTCATTTAAAGGGGTGACTTGGCAAACACCATCTTGCAGTGTGTATCCTGGGTCGCAGATGCAGATATGACCGGCGGCGCCAAGTGCGCAACTCCCATGCTCACCACAGTTGGCATTATCACATGGATTGGGCGTCAGAACGCAGTTGTCCCCAACGCTGTAGTAACCTTGGTCGCAGACACATAAGGCCTGCTTGCTGGCGGTGACCACACATGAACCTTTGAAGCCGCAGGTGATGCCTTCACAGGGCGAAACCTCCACCGTGTCTTTTACACAGACGGCACCGTCAGAATGATAGCCAGGACGGCAATGGCAGAAGGGGGTATTATCATGTGCGAGAGCACAGACTCCATTGCCCACACAAGTGACGTTTTCACAGGGGTCATTTACTGGTGTCACTTGGCAAACGCCATCTTGCAGCGTGTATCCAGGGTCGCAGATGCAGATCGGCCCGGCGGAGCCAAGTGCGCACCGTCCATGTGCACCGCAGTTGGCGTTCTCACATACGTCTGTATCGGGAACACACTCGTTGTTTACCGGGTGGTAGCCTTGGTCACATACACATAAGGCTTGATTATCAGCGGTTACTACACAGGACCCTTTGTAACTGCAGGTAATGTTTTCACATGGTGAAACTGGCGTTGCGTCTTTGACACAGACGGCACCATCGGAATGATAGCCAGGGCGGCAAAGACAGACCGCGGTGTTGTTGTGGGCAACAGCACATGCCCCATTGCCTGCACATACAACGTTTTTACAGGGGTCGTCTACTGGGGTTGCTTGGCAGATGCCGTCTTGCAGCGTGTATCCAGGGTCGCAGATGCAGATTGGCCCAACAGCGCCAAGTGCGCACCGTCCATGTTCACCGCAGTTGATATCTGCGCATGCATTCGTCGTGGCAACGCAGTTGTTGCCGTCGCGACGGTAGCCTTCGTGACAGATACATAATGCTTCTTTGGCAGCGGTGACTACACAATAACCCTTGTTGCTGCAGGAGACGCCCGCACACGGATCCGCGATACAATCGTTATCGTCCTGAATGTAGCCTCGGTTACAGAGACACATGGCCTCATTTTCGGCGGTGACTATGCAAGAGCTGTTGTTACCACAGTTGGCATTGAAACACGGGTCTGCGATACACTCGTTGTCAACTTGCAGGTAGCCTTGGTCACAGATACACAGCGGTTCGTTTTCGCCAGTGACAACACAAGAGCCAAAGCCACTGCAGGCGATGTCTTTACACGGCGATCCCGGTCCTTCACCACCTCCATCTAACAGACATGTGGCACCGTCGGAATGATAGCCATGGCGACAGATGCAGACGGGGGTATTATCATGCGCAACGGCACAGACACCATTGCCAGCACATACGATGTCTTTACAGGGGTCGTCAACGGTGGATTCTATGCAAACCCCGTCCTGCAGCGTGAATCCTTGGTCGCAGATGCAGATGGCCCCAACGGCGCCAAGTGCACAACGCCCGTGTGCGCCACAGTCGACCCCTGAACATGGATTGGTGGTCGCAACGCAGTTATCGTCCCCCTCCTGATGATAGCCTTGGTCACAGATACAAACGGCCTGATTGTCTGCATTGACCAGACAAGACCCATGCCCTCCGCAGGTGACGCCAGCACATGGACCAGCAGTGGCAACGCAGTTATCGCCCCCCTCCTGATGGTAGCCTTCATCACAGATACAAACGGCCTCATTGTCTGCGTTGACCAGACAAGACCCATGCCCTCCGCAAGTCACGCCAGCACAGGGCGAGCGTGGCACATCATCTTCCACGCAATTGGTACCGTCCGCGTGATAGCCAATGCGGCAAAGACACACCGCGGTTTTACCCTGGGTAACAGCACAGACTCCATGGTTATCGCAGGTGATTCCTTCACACGGGTCATCAGTCGGGGACTCCTTGCAAAGACCATCTTGCAGGGTATATCCCTGATCACAGATGCAAAGCGGCCCCTCAGCGCCAACTGCACAGTGCCCATGGGCACCACAGTCAAAACCGACACAATAGTTCTCGAACTGACCGGTCCCGCCACCACATGCAACAAAAAGCACGGTAACCAAAGGCAAGGCTCTCTTAAACATACAACCCCTCCAAGTCATCGACACGCTAGTCACGTGGAAAAACCACAAAGACCAAACCTATTGCGACCCTAGTGCGCACGCTACTCCTGCCATAAATTCGTGTCAACAGAAAGATCTGACAAAAAAAACAGTGGCTTAAGTTGCCAAAGCCCGTGGTCGTTATTTACCCCCGCAATCGATAAACGGTCCCCAAACAATCTGGTGGTACGAGTACCGAGGAAGGATAAACAAAAGCGGAGGGGGTACGGTGGGGGCTGACTAGGGCAGCGACCTTGCCAGTCTAAAGCCCACCCAGGATAAACCATTTGTGGGAATAGCAGAGTTACGGTAGGCTGATCGGCACTCCCCAGCGTTGTTCAAGTATGAGCCACCACGATAAGCCCGATTATTGCCTGTACTAGGTCCCAACGGATCAGTACAACCGTTCTTACAACTGTTGTAATGGTCATCAAACCGGTCATTAACCCATTCACTCACATTACCGTGAACATCGTACAGACCCCATTGATTTGGTAACCGATCCTTAACTTTTTGAGTCTTGCCAGCTGAGTTATATGAATACCAACCAGCCTCTGGTAGCCCAATTCCATCGGAGCTATTACCACATACCGGTTGCCCACTGTACCCAACATTGCTTCCCATCCAATACGCGGTGGTAGTTCCAGCTCTAGTCGCATATTCCCATTCTGCCTCGGTTGGTAAACGATAACCCGTACAGCCAGGACCAAGATAAGTTACATCGCAGGTATATTCGCCAGAACCTGGAGTACCTGTGCAAGACCCTATGCTGTAACATTTGGACAGGCCCTCTGTTGCGGAGAGTTTATCCGCATAACGAACCGCGTCATACCAATTGACATTGTCCACAGGGCACATAGCACAATAGGGTTGGCGCATCGACGGATTGGTGCCTGGAAAGACCGCCTCCCACTCATACTGGGTTACTTCAGTTCGCTTCATCCAGAACGGACGAGTAATCGTGACTGGATGAATTGGTCCCTCGTTATTAGACCGGCATCCCTCATCGTTAGGAGACCCCATTTGAAAGGTACACGCTGGGATCAAACACCAGTTGTCGGTGCAAGTACTTGAAGTCACGCATGCATCGTCCAATACACAGCTAGCACCAACGGGGCGGTAGCCTTTGTTACATACACACATGGGTTTAAGTGAGCCAGTGACTACGCAAGAACCTTTACCACCGCAGGTAACGTTATTACACGGATTAGGCTGACAAAGCGTACCTTGGCTAATGTACCCCTGGTTGCACACACATAAGGCCTCATTCGAAGGTGTGACTACACAATGGCCTTGATCACTGCAGGTAACTCCAAAGCAGGCATCTGCGACGCATTGATTGCCACTGTCAAGACGGTAGCCCTCGTCACAGACGCAGAGAGCTTGATTGGAAGCGTCGACTACGCAAGAACCATGTTCGGAGCAGGTAACTCCTGAACATACATCTGGGACGCACTCATTGCCATTGCCAGGACGGTAGCCCACGTCACAGATACATAAGGCTTGATAGGCAGAGGTGACTATACAAGCACCATTCCCAGCGCAAGAAACTCCAACGCATGGATTTGCGACACAGGAACTACCATTGTGGAGGTACCCTTCATTACAGACACATAACGCTTGGTTCTTGGATGTGACAACGCAATTGGCATTTGCGCCGCAATTGGCGGTTGCACATGGATTCTGTATGGGAAGGCAATCGTTCCCAGTGCTGTAATAGCCTTCGTCACAAACACACAGGGGGTCATTGTCGCCGGTGGGAACGCAAGAACCGTTGCCTCCGCAGTCGATGCCCGCGCATGGTGAATCCGGCGCCTCATCTTGCACGCACTCGTCGCCGTCAGAATGATAGCCAGGTCGGCACAGGCAGACAGGGGTATTGTCATGAGCAATCATGCAAACGCCGTCGCCTTCACATTCGACACCATCACAAGGGTCATTTACTGGGGCCACCTTGCAAACGCCACTTTGCACCGTGTATCCAGGGTCGCACACGCAGATGTGCCCCCCAACTCCAAGTGCACAACGTCCATGCTCGCCACAATTGACTCCCACACATGCATTTGGCGTAGGGATGCAATTGTTGCCTTCTGCATGGTAGCCTTGGTCACATATACATAAGGGTTGGTTGCCACCGGTTACTATACATGAGCCTTTAAAACTGCAGGTAACGTTTTTGCATGGTGAATCTGGTACCACGTCTTGCACACACTCGTCACCGTCAGAATGATAGCCAGGGCGACAAAGGCAGACGACGGTATCATCATGCGCGATGGCACAGACTCCATTGCCAGCGCATATGATCCCTTCACATGGGTCATCTACTGGGGCCACCTTGCAAATTCCATCTTGAACTGTGTATCCCGGGTCACACACGCAGATGTGTCCGCCAGAGCCAAGGGCACAACGCCCATGCTCACCGCAATCGACCCCAAAACATGCATTGGCGGCGACAACGCAATCGCTTCCAACGCTGTGGTAGCCTTGGTCACATACACACAAAGGTTCATAGGCGCCGGTGATCAAGCACGAGCCATTGTAACTACAGTCAATGTTTTCGCATGGTGTACCTAGCACTCCCGCTTTCAGACACTGGGCACCGTTAGATTGATAGCCAGGGCGGCACAGGCAGACAGGGGTATTGTCATGCGCGACGGCACAGACCCCACCGCCAGCGCACAACACCCCTTCACATGGGTCATTCTGCGGGGGCACCTGGCAAACGCCACCCAGCGATGTATATCCTGGGTCACAGACGCAGATTGGCCCATCAGCGCCAACGGCGCAACGTCCGTGCTCGCCACAGTTGGCCTCCGTACACACATTGGTGGCGGCAATGCAATTGTGGCCATCTCTAAGGAATCCATGGTCGCAGACACACAAGGCTTTATTGTCGCCGGTTACTACACAATGGCCGTTACCACCGCAGGTGATATCTGAACAAGGGTCAGCGATGCACTGGTTGCCCTCTCGAAGAAAGCCTGCTTTACATACACACAAGGGTTGGTTGGCAGCAGCGACCACGCAAGAGCCATTGTCAGGGCAGTTAACATCCGAACATGGGTCAACAAGGCACTCGTTGCCAACTCGAAGATAGCCCTGGTCACAGACGCACAAGGCCTCATTGTCAGCGGTCACCACACAGTGGCTATCGTCACCGCAACTAACTCCCAAACATGGGTCAATGACGCACTCGTCGCCATCTCGAAGATACCCTTGGTCGCAGACACACAAGGCCTCATTGGCAGCAGTCACCACACAAGAGCCAAAACCACTGCATATGATGCCTGTACAGGGCGAATCTGGCACCACATCTACCACGCACTTGGCCCCATCCGCGTGATAGCCAGGGCGACAGTGGCAGACGGCGGTATTATCGTGTGCAACGACACAGGTACCGTTGCCAGCACATACCACTCCTTCACAAGGGTTGTTCACTATGTGTTCCTTGCAAACGCCTCCTTGCAGGGTAAATCCTTGGTCACAGACGCAGATTGGCCCCTCAGCTCCAATGGCACAGCGTCCATGGTCACCACAGTTGACTCCTGCACATGCGTTGGTATTGGCAACGCAATTGTCGCCTTCCAGATGGTAGCCATCGTGGCAGAAACATGATGCTTCATTGGTAGCGCTAACAACACAAAAACCGTTGTCGCCACAATCGAATCCTACACAAGGACCAGTGGTGGCAACGCAGTTGTTGCCGTCAAGATGGTAGCCTTGGTCACAGACACATAACGGCTTGTTTTCCGAGGTGACTACGCAAGAGCCGTGACCACCACAGGTGATGCCTTTGCATGGTGTGTATGGCCCTACATCTTCCACGCATTTGGTCCCTTCCGCATGATAGCCGGTGCGGCAAAGACAGATGGCGCTGTTACCCTGTGTAACAGCACAGACGCCATTACTTCCACATGAGATCCCGTTACAAGGGTCGTCAACCGGGGATTTATTACAAACACCGTCTTTCAGGGTGTAACCTGGGTCACAGATGCAGATTGGACCTTTGGAACCGACTGCACAGTGGCCATTGTTGCCACAGTTGACGGACTCACAGTAATTCTCGAATTCACCGCCATTGCCACCACAGGCGACGAAGAGCAGCGCGACCAAAGGCAAAGTTCTTTTAAACATGTAAACCCTCCATGCAGTTAGGCATAGGGCAAAAGCAACTAGGGTAGTGACCTCACAACGCGAAATCCGTTCAAGGGCGAGCGGGTGGCAGGTGCGCTAGAGCCACGGCTAGCCGACCGAACCTTGCCAGCTAAACTACTAAAATCGCCTCCACGCTTAACCTTGTTCTTGAGTGTACCTTGCGGAGGTCCCACTGGATCTGTGCAATCCCCTTCAGAGCATTGTTGGTAGTAGTTCAACTTGTACCAGTCGTATACCCATTCTCCAATATTGCCATAAAGATCGTACAAACCCCATGGATTCGGTAGCTTTGCCTCACTTACCTGGGTCGTATTGCCTGAGTTATAACCGTACCAAGCAATCTCCGATAGTCCGATTCCTGAAGGGTCACCTGCATTACAAACTTCTGCTCCATTGTACCCAATGTTGCCTCCTATCCAGTATGCAGTCGTAGTTCCAGCACGAGCGGCATATTCCCACTCTGCCTCGGTTGGCAAACGATATCCTGTGCAACTAAGACCCTGAAAAATTACCGATGTACAGGTATAGCCGTAATTACCTGGAGTACCTGTGCATCCAGTTGTTATGTAACAGAGGGGTAATCCTTCCTTAGTAGAACGTGTATTCGCATAGGCAACCGCGTCATACCAACTGACATTATCCACAGGGCAGTCTTCACCACAGGTTTGGTTTTGGGATGGATTGTTGTTAAAGACACTTTCCCAATCTCCCTGAGTCACCTCACGTTGTCCCATGATAAAAGGACGTGTAATCGTAACAAGATGCGCCGGACCTTCATCGCCATCCCGACATGCTTCAGTGCTGGGAGAGCCCATCACGAAGGTACATGGTGGGATCAGGCACCAGCCGTTACGGCAAGCACTTAAAGTTGAACACTTTTCAACCCTTACACAGGTGTTGTCCACACGATGATAGCCTTGGTTACAGACACACAAGGGTTGATTGTCACCGGTGAGTACACAAGAACCATTACCACCGCAGTTGTCACCTAAGCACGGATTTGCAACGCAAGTACCATCCACGCGCTGGTAGCCTGGGTGACACACACATAGTGGTTGATTGTCACCGGTGAGAGTGCAAGAGCCGTAATCATCACAGGTGACCCCTGAGCATGGATCGGCAACGCAAGTACCACCCACGCGCTGGTAACCTGGGTCACAGATACATACGGGTTGATTGTTGTGGGCCAGTACACAAGTACCGTTACCGCAGTCGATGGCTGAACATGCATCTGCGACGCAGGCGTTGTCATCACTACGGTAGCCATGCCCACACACACATATGGCATCAAACTCATCAGTGACTATGCAAGAACCTGCATCAGGGCTCGATCCATCACACAGGGCATCTTCACATGGACTGGGATTGCAAAATTGGCGGTTGCTTAGGTATCCAGGTTCACAGACACATAAGGCCTCTTGATCAGCGGTGACCACACATAGTTGGTTGTTACCGCAGTAGACTTTGGTACACGGATTATCGGTAGAAACGCATGTGCCGCCCGAAAGGTGGTTGCCTTGGTCGCAGATGCACAAGGGTTCGTTGTCGCTGGTGACAACGCAAGAGCCTCTGTTATTGCAGGTGACGCCCGCACAAGGTGAATCCGGCACCAAATCTTGCACACACTGGGTGCCATCAGAGTGATAGCCTGGGCGGCATAGGCAGACGGCGGTATTGTCATTAGCAATCATGCAAACGCCGTCGCCAGCACATTCGACACCATCACAAGGGTCATTTACTGGGGCTACCTCGCACACCCCCTGTTGCACTGTGTATCCAGGGTCGCAGACGCAGATTGTTCCGTTGGCACCAAGCGCACAACGCCCATGCTCACCACAGTTGACCACCGCACATGGATTAGGGGTGGCGACGCAATTGTTGCCCACCCGGTGGTAGCCTTGGTCGCAGACGCATAATGGCTGATTGGCACCGGTGACCACGCAGGAACCTTTGTAACTGCAGGTGATGTCCTTACATGGCGAATCTGGAGCCACATCTTGCCTACATTCGGCACCGTCAGAAAGATAGCCAGGGCGGCACAGGCAGGTAGGTGTGTTGTCATGCGCAATCATGCAAGCGCCATTGCCAGCACATTCGACACCATTGCATGGGTCATATACTGGAGCTGCCTTGCACACCCCTTGTTGCACTGTGTATCCTTCGTCGCAGACGCAGAACGGCCCCGCAGCGCCAAGCGCACAACGCCCATTGTTGCCGCAGTTGACATTCGTGCATGCATCAGTGCCGGCAACGCAGTCGTTTTGAACTCGATAGAAGCCTTGGTCGCATATACACAAGGCCTGATTGGCGCCGGTGACCACGCAAGAACCGTTGTCGTTGCAGTCAACGCCATCGCATGGTGAATCCACCGGCTCCAATTCATCATCTTTCAGACACCTGTCACCATCCGAATGATAGCCAGGGCGGCAGATGCAGACAGGGGTGTTATCGTGCGCGACAGCGCAGACTCCGTTGCCAGCACATATGACATTTTCACAGGGGTCATCTACTTGGGATTCTTGGCAAACCCCTTGTTGCAGTGTAAATCCAGGGTCACAGATGCAGATTGGCCCCGCTGCGCCAACGCCACAATGTCCATGCTCACCACAGTCGACATTTAAACACACACCTTCAGTGGCAACGCATGTGTTTCCAGCGCGATGGTAGCCTTGGTCACAGACGCACAGGGCGGAATTGGAAGGGGTCACAACACAAGAGCCATTGATACTGCAGTCGATGCCTGAACAAGGATTTTGGATGCACTCGGCTCCATCTCGCAGGTAGCCAACGTTACATACACACAGGGCTTCGTTGGTGGTGGTGACTACACAGGTGGCATTGTCGCCACAGTTGGCATCCGCACATGGGTCCGCAACGCACTTGTTACCATCTCGCAGGTAGCCAGCGTTACATACGCACAGGGCCTCATTGGAATCGGTTAGTACACAAGAGCCGTTGTTACTGCAGTTAACCCCCAAACACGGGTCTGGGATGCACTGGTTTTCATCTCGCACGTATCCTTGGTCACACACACACAGGGGTTCATTGGCGCCGGCGACTACGCAAGAACCATGACCGCTGCAGGCAACTCCAAAACACGGTGAGTTTGGCGCCGCACCCTCGCCATACACACATTTGGGACCGTCAGAATGATAGCCAGGGCGACAATAACAGACGGGGCTATTATCATTCGCCACAACACAGACGCCGCCGCCTTCACATACGATCCCTTCACACGGACTGCCCAAGGAATCTTTGCAAACGCCATCTTGAAGGCTAAACCCTTGATCACAGATGCAGATTGGACCATCAGCGCCGATGGCACAGCGTCCATGGTCGCCACACTTGACGCCTGTGCATGGATTAGCCGTGGCAACACACACGTTGCCATCGCGATAGTAGCCGTCTTCACAAAGACATAACGGCTCGTTGGAGGCGCTGACCACACACACGCCATGGGTACCACAGTCATACCCTGCGCACGGACCTTTGGTGGCAACACATGTGTCGTTTTCTTCGATATGGTAACCTTGGTCACAGATGCATGACGCCTTATTGGTAGAGGTCACCACACAGGAACCATGACCACCACAGGTGACCTCTTTGCAAGGCGAGCCTGGCCTTTCATCTTCTACGCATTTGGTGCCCTTTGCGTGATAGCCAGGGCGGCAAAGACAGACTGCGGCCTTACCTTGGAGAACAGCACAACTGCCATACCCCCCACAAGTGATCCCCTCACAGGGGTTGTCAACCGGGGATTCTTGGCAAAATCCATCTTGCTCTGTAAACCCTTGGTCGCAGATACAGAATGGACCTTCCGCACCAACTGCACAATAACCACGAGCGCCACAGTTCACGTCGACACAGAAATTCTGGAACGGGTCGCCACTGCTACCGCAGGCGACGAAAAGCAGTGTCAGCAAAGGCAAAGTTCTCTTAAACATGAAAACCCTCCAAGCAGTTAGGCACAAGGCCAAAGTAACTAGGGCAACCGCCTTACTAGACGGAACCCTGTGAAACTATTAGTAGTATCTGGAGGAGCATAGCCTCGGTCGGCCGACCGTAAAGAGCCAGCTCCATTGTGATATGAGCCACCACGTTGAACCCGCGAAGTGCCCCTGCCAGGTCCCAATGGATCAGTGCAACCTTGCGCACAGGTGGTGTAATATTCTGTATCAAACCAGTCATGCACCCACTCATTAACGTTACCGTAAACATCATACAGGCCCCATGGATTTGGTGGCTTTTGCTTAACTACGTGGGAATTATCTCCTGAATTGAACAGATACCAAGCAACCTCCGGTAAGGCAATTCCGATAGGGTTTTCTGCGTTACACACTGGTAACCCCGTAGCTCCAATGTTCGTTCCTGTCCAGTATGCAGTAACAGTTCCAGCTCGGGCGGCATATTCCCACTCTGCCTCGGTTGGTAAACGATAGCCACTACAGCTAAGGCCCAGGAACGTTACTTTGCAATTATAGGTACCAGAACCTGGAGTACCTGTGCATTGCTGTATGATGTAACAAGGGTCTAAGCTATGCTTTCCAGAAAGCCAATTCGCGTAACGAACCGCGTCATACCAGTTGACCCTTTCGACAGGGCAGCTATCTCCACAGGCCTTGTTGAAAGACGGATTGGTGCTGGTAAAGTTCTTCCACTCGCCTTGGGTTACCTCGGTCCGTTTCATGTAGAAGGGACGTGAAATCGTGACTGGATGAACTGGCCCTTCAATATCAAGCCGGCATCCCTCATCACCGGGTGATCCCATCTGGAAGGTGCATGCTGGGATTACACACCAGTCGCCAGAGCAGGCACTTGAGGTATTACACTGTTCGACCTCTACACAATTGGTGCCGTCGGTATAGTAGCCTTCGTTGCAGACACACAAGGGTTGATTTGAACCAGTGACCACGCACGAACCATTGCCACCGCAGTTGACACCCGTACATGGATTAGGTTGGCAAGTACCGCTAACAAGTTGGTAGCCCTCGTTACAGACACATACGGCTTGATTTGAAGCAGAGACCACGCACGAACCATTGCCACCGCAGTTGACACCCATACATGGATTGGGCTGGCAAGTATTGCCGACGCGCCGGTAGCCTTGGTTACAGATACACAAGGGTTGATTTGAAGCGGTGAGCACACATGTACCTTTGTTACTGCAAGTAACCCCTGAACATGGATTGGCTTGGCAAGTATCGCCAACGAGCTGGTAGTCGTGGTCACAGACACATAAGGACTCAGTTGAAGCGGTGACTACACATGAACCAGTTCCGCAGTAGACACCAAGACACGGGCTATCGACGCACCCACTGCCATCAAAAACTGACCACAGACCACACATGCACAGTGGCTGGTTCTCGCTTGAGACAACGCAATAGGCATTTTCCCCACAGTTGTTTGGTATACACGGATTCGTCGTGGCAACGCATTGGTTGTCACCCTCCAGATGGTAGCCTTGGTCACAGATGCATAAGGGTTGATTGTCACCGGTGACTACACAAGAGCCGTTGTAACTGCAGGTGACGTTTGCACAGGCGGAAGCGGCCCCTTGAGCTGGCACACATTGGGCACCGTCCGAAAGATAGCCAGGGCGGCAAAGGCAGACGGCGGTATTGTCATGTGCAACGGCACAGACACCGTTGCCGGCGCACACGACATCTTTGCATGGGTTGCTTGCAGGGGACTCCTGGCAGACACCGTTTTGTACAGTATATCCTTCGTCGCAGATGCAGATTGTCCCAGTGGCACCAAGCGCACAGCGCCCGCCCACGCCACAGTTAACAGTCGCACATGGATTAGGTGTGGCGACGCACTGGTTGCCTTCTCGGTGGTAGCCTTGGTCACAGACGCATAAGGGCTGATCGGAAGGGGTAACTACGCAGGAACCTTTGCGACTGCAGGTGATGTTTGCACATGGTGAGCCTGGCGCCGCATCTGGTAGGCATCTGTCACCGTCCGAATGATAGCCAGGGCGGCAAAGGCAGACAGGGGTGTTGTTATGAGCAATAACACAAGCGCCGTTGCCTGCACATTCCACATCATCGCAGGGGTCGTTCGCTGGGGCCACCTTGCAAATCCCTTGTTGCACCGTGTATCCCGGATCGCAGATGCAGATATGCCCGATGGCACCAAGTGCGCAGCGCCCAACACCACAGTCGACATTTTTGCATGCATTATCGGTGGGAACGCAATCCTGCCCAACGCTGTGGAAGCCTTGGTCACATACACACAAGGCTTGATTTGAAGGGGTGACTACACAAGAGCCTGAGTTGCTACAGTCAATGTCATCGCATGGCGAATCCCCCGCAACATCTTGCACACATTGGGCTCCGTCAGATTGATAGCCGGGCCGGCAAACGCAGACAGCTGTATTGTCATGCGCAATGGCGCAGGTGCCATTTCCAGCGCATACTACATCTTCACAAGGGTCATCCACTGGGGATGCCTGGCAGATATCGCCTTGAAGTGTAAATCCTTCGTTACATATGCAGATTGGCCCCACAGCACCGACAGCACAGCGCCCTTGCTCACCACAGTCGACCCCTGCGCATACATTTGCAGTAGCAACGCAAGTGTCGCCAACACGATGGTAGCCTTTGTGACATACACAAAGAGCCTCGTTGTCAGCGGTTACAACGCAAGTGCCATTGTCACCGCAGGTGATGGCCGCACATGGATCCGCGACGCAGTCACCGCTATCTCGACGGTAGCCTTGGTCACATACACAGAAGGCCTCGTTAGCGTCCGTGACTACACACGAACCATTGTCACTACAGTTAGCATCCAAACATGGGTCAGGAATACAGTCGTCGCCATTGATTATGTAGCCTTGGTTACATACACAAAGGGCCTCATTGTCGCCGGTGACTACACAGGAACCGTTGTCGCCGCAATTGGCGTTTGTACATGGGTCCGCGATGCACTCGTCATTGGCTAGCAGGTATCCTTGGTCACATACACACAAGGTTTCATTGGCACCTGTGACCACACAGGAACCGTAACCACCGCAGGTGACGTTTGAGCAGGGTGAAGGTGGGAGTTCATCTTTCACACATTTGGCGCCCTCAGAATGATAGCCAGGGCGACAAAGACAGACGGCGGTATTATCAGGTGCAACAACACAGGAGCCGTTGCCTGCACAAATGATCCCAGTACAGGGGGTATCCGTTGTGGACTCTTTGCAAACGCCTCCTTGCAGA
>DUVQ01000017.1 GCA_012840965.1 Oligoflexales bacterium
ATTCAACCACACCAGGATTTTCAGCATAAATTAGAACCCTTGAGTCACGGGCAACGACCCACTCAAGACCGGTTCCAACCAAAGGAGCCTCAGCCCTAACAAGCGGCACTCCCTGGCGCATCATGTTGGCGCCCATCAAAGCTCGGTTCGCGTCGTCATGCTCCAAAAATGGAACGAGCGCCGCAGCAACCGACACCAACTGAGCCGGGGAAACGTCACAGAAGGTTATTTCTTCAGGCGTAACAAAGTAGTACTCTTCGTTTTTTCGAGCCTGAACCAATTCAGCCTGAATTACCCCCTTGCTATCAACTGGAATCCCAGACTGAGCGATGATTTCGTTCTCCTCCTGCATAGCGGTCAGATAAACGATCTCATCTGTAATTCGCTTGTCTACGACCCTAAGATAGGGGGTCTCGATGAAACCAAAATCATTCACTCTAGCATAGGTGGACAGCGATGAGATAAGGCCAATGTTTGGTCCTTCAGGTGTCTCAATCGGGCAAACCCTCCCGTAGTGGGTCGCGTGCACGTCTCGAACTTCAAAGCCTGCACGGTCACGAGTCAAACCACCTGGTCCAAGGGCCGACAGACGGCGCTTGTTGGTGATCTCAGACAACGGGTTGGTTTGGTCCATAAACTGAGACAGCTGGGAGGCGCCAAAATATTCCTTCAGCACCGCGGAAACCGGCTTGGCATTAACCAAATCGCTAGGCATCATGGTGGCAAGATCTGGAGACATGGTCATTTTTTCCTTGATGGCTCTCTCCATTCGCACCATTCCGATCCTGAACTGGTTTTCCATCAGCTCGCCAACTGCCCTGACACGACGGTTAGAAAGCTGGTCAATATCGTCAACTCTAGCGCCTTCAATATTCGCCCTAAGCTTCAGCAGGTAGTCAACAACCGAAAAGAAGTCCTCTTTCAACAGTGTTGTCTGATCCAAGGGGATGTTTTGGTCAAACTTGAAGTTCATTTTTAGTCGACCAACTGGGCTTAGATCGTAGCGGGAGCTGGCAAAGAACAGGCTGTTAAAATAAGACCTTGCCTGTTCAGGACTTGTAGGGTCACCAGGGCGCTGTCGGCGATAAATCTCAACAGCTGCCTCCAGGGGAGTATCCACCTTGTCAGCTTCCAAGGTATCCCTTAGGAAAGTTCCCATCCCAGGCTCCTGGATATGCAGGATCTGGAATTCGTCAAAGGTGCCCTGTTCCAAGATGGCATCCAGAGTCTTTTCGGTAATCTTGTGATTACACTCAAAAACAATCTCACCAGTCTCGTAGTCAATCAAGTCGTCTGCCAGATATTGGCCTACCAACTCATCCCGAGACATTGGCAAAGACTCAATGCCAGCATCTGTGATTTTTCGAAGCCGCAGCTTACCGAGCTTTTCCCCTTTTTTGACCAGGATGTTTTCTGGGTTCTGCGGGTCTGTCACATCGAATGGAAGCCTTTGGCCTTCCAGAAGCTTGACGTCGACAGCTCGCCTAAACTTGCCATCCGCATCGATCTTTATCGTTTCAACATCATAGAAACGAGTCAAAATATCCTGGGTTGAATAACCCAAGGCCTTAAGCAGAACCGTTGCATGTATCTTTCTGCGACGGTCGATTCTGGCCCAAAGAATATCCTTGTGATCGAACTCGAAATCCACCCAGGATCCGCGGTTAGGAATAATTCTGGAGCTATACAGTAGTTTTCCTGACGCGTGGGTGCGGCCCTTGTCATTCTCAAAGAACACACCCGGCGAACGATGAAGCTGAGACACGACGACTCGCTCAGCACCATTGATAATAAAAGTGCCTTGCTCAGTCATCAAGGGAATCTCACCAAAGTAAACTTCCTGCTCCTTGGCGTCTCGAATCTCTCGAACGGCTGTAGCTTCGTCAACATCCCACATCACAAGACGCACCAAGACCTTCATTGGAGCCGCGTATGTGATGCCGCGTTGTCTACACTCCTCGACGTCGTACTTTGGTGGATCTAAAACATACCCAACATACTCTAACGTCGCGGTTTTATTGAAATCTGCTACAGGAAAGATTCCGTTGAAAATGCCATGAAGTCCAGTATCGGCTCTTTTGGCTGGCTCTACATATCGCTGCAGAAACCTTTCGTAAGAGTCCTTTTGGACCTTAATCAGATCGGGAATCTGAAGTACATCATTAGTCCGCGCAAAGCTATATCGCGGCCTAATTCCAACGGGTTTGCTAGTTTTAGCCATCTGGATCCTTCCACGGTATGAGGAATAACTCGAACATTGCAGATCGCGCTGTCTAAACGACGCCCAACCTTCAATCAAGATAATCGCACGGCACCGTACGATCACAGACGGTCAGTCCCGAGGATAACCCTGGTACCACTCCTACCCTGCGGAACTAGTTATTTTTTTTCACATTCCTGACCAACTAAATCAGGAGTGCGTTTTTACTGAATCTTAACCTTACCGCCAACGGCCTCAAGTTTCTTCTTGACGTCTTCGGCTTCGGCCTTAGAGACAGCTTCCTTAATGGTCTTTGGAGCGCCTTCAACCAGTTCCTTGGCTTCCTTAAGTCCAAGAGCTGGGAGAACAGTTCTCATTTCCTTAATGACGGCGACCTTCTTGTCGGCCTCAAAGCCTTCAAGGATTACGTCAAACTCGGTCTGCTCTTCCTTGACCTCGGCTGCCGCTGCTGGTGCTGCTGCTGCAACGGCTACAGGTGCTGCCGCGGTAACGCCCCACAGTTCTTCCAGTTCCTTGGTCAGTTCAGCAATCTCCAACACGGTCAGTTTGCTGAGATAATCTTTTACTTGTTCACGAGTGATGTCTGCCATTTGTACATGCTCCTTAAGTGTTACCCTACCGAATCTGTATCCTCAGACTCGAATTAACCCTGCTCACTAAGCTGTCTTTCCCTTGCCATCAAAACGCCCATGAAATCCCTGGCAGGAGCCTGTAAGACCCCGAGGAATTTCTTTGGAACGCCTGTCATAGCACCAAGCAGCAACCCCTTAATAACATCTGGGCTTGGCAATGAAGCCATTTTGGTAAGATCGGCTGCAGAGGTCTGCTTCTCACCCAACGCACCACCGATGACCTCGACCTTGTTGTTCGCCTTTATAAAGGCAGCCAGGGCCTTAGCAAGACCAACAGGGTCTGATTCGGTATGAGCGATGGCCAAAGGACCACTCAACCAATCGTTAACAAATTCCCAGGGAGTTCCTTCAACCGCACGGGCCATCATGGTGTTTTTGATCACCTTCAAATTCGCGCCTTCCTTGCGAAGATCAGCGCGAGCTTGAGTGATCGTCGGCATGTCTAGCCCTTTTTGCGACAGTAGAAACCACGCCTGTGCCCTGTTCAGAAGCTCGACCAGGTCAGCTACCGCCGCTTTTTTCTGCTCTAAATTCATTTCACCACTCCAGTGCCGAGGTCCACAGAACTACTACCCATTAGAATAACGGCGGGCAACACATCGCGCCTCCGCTGGATTTATCCCCTAGGGGTACCAACTTCTTGGGCAGCACCGTGGACAGCCAGCGCCATGCGCCAAGCCATCCCCGTATAATCACTTCTTAACTGCGCTTTCAACGTCAGCCACGTCAACGCGGACCCCAGGTCCCATCGTCGTAGCAACGGTGATGCCCCTGATATAGGTTCCCTTTACCGTTGCTGGCTTCAGTTTCAAAAGCACATCAACCAACGCCAAGACGTTTTCAGCCAAATCTTCAGTTGCAAAAGATCGCTTACCAACGCTGGTGTGGATAATTCCATTCTTATCAACTCGGAACTCTATCTTTCCGGCCTTGGCCTCACGAACGGCCTTGCCGATTTCCATCGTAACAGTTCCGACTTTTGGGTTTGGCATCAAACCCCTTGTTCCCAAAAGCTTACCAAGCTTTCCAACAATTCCCATCATGTCAGGAGCCGCAATGGCCTTGTCAAAATCAAACCAGCCACCCCTGATCTTTTCAGCGAGGTCCTCGCCTCCAACAAAATCGGCGCCAGCCTCTTCAGCTTCTTTTTCCTTTTCGCCCTTAGCAAAAACTAGGACGCGCACTGTCTTGCCCAAGCCCTTGGGCATTAGGCAGGCACCTCTGACCATCTGGTCAGCATGTCTGGGATTAACCCCCAAACGAATTGCCACGTCGACGGATTCATCGAATTTTGCATAACCCGTCTTGGCCGCAAGAGCTAAAGCCTCGTTCAACGGCAATTTGACTTGCCGGTCAACCATAGCTGCGGCGCTTGTGTACTTCTTTCCTCGCTTAGCCATCTCGTTCCACCTGAATCATCAGCCTTCAACGACCTCGATTCCCATGCTCCTTGCAGTACCCTCTACGGTGCGCATAGCGCCCTCGAGATCGATCGCGTAGAGGTCTGCCATCTTGGCTTCCGCGATCTTCTGCACCTGACTTTTCGTTATCTTCCCTGCCGAATCACGACCTGGAAGCTTGGAGCCTTTATCAATACCTGCTGCCTTCCTGACAGATTCAGAAACTGGTGCAGCCTTGGTAACAAAAGTGAATGATTTGTCGGAGAAAACGGTAATGATTGTGGGAACCGTGGCATCTCCGATGGAGGCTGTTCTGGCATTAAAAGCCTTGCAAAACTCCATAATGTTCACACCAGCTTGACCGAGCGCTGGGCCAATAGGAGGCTGAGGCGTGGCCTTACCAGCTTTGATATGCAACTTAATTTGACCGACTATTTTCTTGCCCATTCAGGTCTCTCCTGGTGTTCTCTGACTTGCTTTATTCGCTACGCTCTACTTGGTGAAAATCCAACTCAACCGGGGTTGCCCTTCCGAAAATCGTAACAAGTACGCGCAGCTTGCGCCTTTCAGCCCTGACTTCCTCAACGACTCCTGAAAACCCAGCAAATGGACCATCTTTAATCTTGATGGGGTTGCCTTCCTCGTACTGGATTTCAGCCTCAACCTTTACAGGACCAGCACTCATTTGGTGCTTGATATTTTCAACTTCCTTCTCAGACAAAGGACGTGGCCCCTCATCATTACCAATAAAACCCGTAACGTTAGGCCGATGCCTAATAAAGTGATGGGTCTTATCGGTCATATTCATCTGAACGAGGATATATCCTGGAAAAAACTTCCGCCTACCGCCAGGGGTCTTCTTTTCCCCAGGAGGTGGAGGTGGCTCCATCGGCACAATAATCTCGCCAATGTTATCTGCAACCTCAGGCTCTTCGCGCTTGATCCCCTCAAGGATGTCCTGGCGAACCTTTTGTTCAAAGCCTGAATATGTGTGCAAAACGTACCACTTCATCGAATTCGGAACCCACTTTTATAGACGGTAAACAAGGGTGCTCAACCAACCCCAAACAAGGTCGAAGAATCCCAAAATAAGCGAAATCACAATGGTGGCAACAACAACGACGATGGTGCCAACGCGGGTTTCAGGCCAATTGGGCCATGTGACATTCCTAAGCTCTGCAGCAACTTCCATCGCGAATTTGGTGATTCTTGGGTTAAACCAAACATAGATCACACCGCCCATAGCAGCTACTAGGGCAATCACGTTGCTCACGAAGAAGTCATTACCCAGGATAGGATAATCCAGGTTTGGAGCAACTAGCTGGAAGAACCAGCTAAAGAAGCTCGCCAGGATCACATAAACGAGTAACCCGCCAACGACAAAAGCGATTCGAACGTATTTTTCCACCGGACCCCCCGGCACCCGAACAAGGAATTTCAAAAACCCAACACGGCAGGGCAGGAGGGATTCGAACCCCCAACCCGCGGTTTTGGAGACCGCTGCTCTAGCCGTTAGAGCTACTGCCCTTTTTAAGGGAGCCCCCATCTATTAAGGACGGCAGCTCCCCAAAAAACTACTTGACCTCTTTAAAGGTCGTGTGCTTGCGCTCGTACTTGCAATACTTGCTAAGTTCAAGCCGCGCGGTCGTCGTCTTTTTGTTCTTACGCGTAACGTACCTTGCGACACCTGGAATTCCGGATGAACGACAAGACTGACATTCCAACTGAATGTTAACGCGATTTTCTTTCCTAGCCATTTTCAGACCGCCTTTGACGGTCGTGTCCCGGACGCAGGCA
>DUVQ01000098.1 GCA_012840965.1 Oligoflexales bacterium
TAGCCACCCCGACTGTCTCTTAGTGACATCGTCCGGGCGAAATATACGATTGCTAACGTGTACGTTCATCCTTTTGGCCCGGACGGGCCGCTTCGCGTCCTTCATGTCAGCTAAGTAGCCCCCAAAAACATTTGTCTAGCTTTCCCACAATTGTTAGAATTATGCCCTGTTTTCTTGATAACTTACAGGCTCACATCGAATTCTTGTTGGAGGTTGTTATGAAGAGGATTCCAACGTTGTTAGTCACCTCAGTATTCGTGATCTTTGTAATCGGCTGTGGAGGCGGCACCACTTCGCCGGATGTCGTTAAGGATAGCGGCGATTTCAGTAAACCAGACCTCCCGGGTGGGGGCGACGATGGGGGAGGCGACGAGATCGAGGACCAAGGGGCGTGCAACGACAACGACGACTGTCCTGATACCGGCTACTGTAAAAAGGCGGCTTGTGCCGACAGTCAGGGCACGTGCACCTCAAAGCCTGATTCATGTCCCACTGCGGTTGTGCCCGTCTGTGGTTGTGATGGCGCAACTTACAACAACGCCTGCTTGGCCGAAGCGGCTGGGGTAAACGTCGATGAAAGCGGCTTTGCGTGTTTGCAGGAGGCGTGCCAAGGCATCTATGACTGCGGAGCCAAGTTCTGCCTGAAAGAGACGTGCGATCCCAACGCGTTTGGCGTGTGCACCGAGCGTCCCGAGGATTGTCCTGAAGTTTACGATCCTGTTTGCGGGTGTGATGGGATCACTTATTTCAGCGAGTGTTACGCCAATAAGAGCAGAATATCAGTTGATCGGACCAATGCAGCATGCTTCGTTGGAACCAGCTGCTCGTCGAACGGCAATTGCGGCACCTTCGAGTACTGCAAGAAGGAGGACTGTGACGACTCAACTGGGCAGTGCACACCTCGTCCCATTGGGGAATGTGTGGGAGAGCAGGATGAAGTTTGTGGCTGCGATGGCGTTATATATCCAAGCGAATGCGTAGCTGCCAGGTTTTATGTGAGCATTCGCGCTGGTATGTCGTCATGCCTAGATGCATTGGGCGACCCCTGCGAGAACTCGAATACGTGTTCCTCCACTCAATACTGTCTAAAGCTGGGGGGTTGTGAAGGTGAGGGACACTGTGTAGAAAGGCCACTAGGGTGTGAAGGTTCGATGGACAGCGTTTGTGGCTGTAACAACGTGGAATATCAGAGTTATTGCGATGCAGCCGCGGCTGGGCAGAATGTCCAAAACGAAGGGCCATGCTCCTGATCCTGCCTCACTAATATTCGGCTCACGCCACAGCATTTGCGCTACAATGTCACCTCGGTGACTGGCGAGGCATACTGTTATGAATCCTAGGTCGATCTTTAGCAGTTGGCAGGTATGGGCCGGGTTGGCTGCGCTTTTTGCTGCCTTAACGGCTATCTTTGCAAAGGTTGGTATTAAAGAGTTGAACTCTAACTACGCTACCTTCCTGAGAACTTGCGTTGTTATAGTTTTCTTGGGGCTAATAGTCTGGCTACGCGGGGATTATCAGCCTTTGCTAAGTATCTCAAAGAAGAGTTTGGTCTTTCTTTTTCTTTCAGGGCTAGCGACTGGAGTGTCGTGGCTTTGCTACTTTTACGCGCTCAAGCTGGGGCCAGTTGCCCAGGTGGCTGCAGTCGACAAAATGAGCCTTTTACTGGTCGCTTTGGCAGGCGTTTCGTTACTAGGCGAAAGGCTTTCCCTACTCGCGTGGCTTGGGCTTTTACTAATGGCGGCCGGAACTGTTTTACTGGTCCTTTTCAAGTGAGTTATTGTAGGTACGCCCCGGACCATGTTGCTGGGAGCACTCTCGACCTCCTTTTAGCTCCAGATCCTGCAGATCAGCACAATCATCTCCCTGTCCCTGCCCCTGTCCCAGTCCACCGCTTTGGGCCTCGAATCTATTTGACAACCAGCTTTTGTCTGGTATCCTTTCGCGCACGCCGGCTTTACCCGCGCTGGTAACTGGAGTCATTTGGTGGCACCTGGCAAGAAACTCCACAAGTTAGAGGATCTCCCCCTTGAAGGGCGAAGGGTATTCATGCGTGTGGATCTCGATTGCCCTATCGGTCCACGCAAGATCTTGCAAGATGAATCCAAGATCCAGGCTATCGTTCCGAGTATTCGTGCCGCTGTTGATGCTGGCGCTAGGTTGGTATTGGCTTCGCATCTGGGATCTCCTGATGGAAAGCGGGTTCCGTCCCTTTCCATGACCATAATTGGGGAGAGGCTGGCGGCAATCTTGGATCGGGATATATACGTTCCGGATGATGCAGTCGGCGACGGCCCTAGAAAGGTCATCATGGAGCGGCTAGACGGCGAAATCGTCCTTTTGCAGAACCTCGGCTTTTATAGCGATGAACAGGCTAATGATGACCTTTTTGCTCAAAGATTGGGAGCTTTGGCCGACGTGTACGTAAATGAGGCATTTGCTTTAAACCATCTGTCGCTAGCCTCAACAGCCACATTGCCCAAGTATCTGACAGTTAACGGTGCCGGGCCACTTTTCCACAAGGAATTTAAGCGGTTAAATGCGCTTAAGACATCATTGGATTCGAACCTAGTGCTGATTGCCGGTGGTGAGACAGTTGGTGGCACTTTTGACCTGATTCAGGCCTTTTTCAATCGAATTAAGACGCTCGTCATTGGTGGCCCGATGGTTGCGACTTGGCTTGCGGCAAACGGCATGAGGGTTGGACTTTCACCGGTTGAGGCCGATAAGGTTGAGGCTGTGACTAGCCTTTTAGGCAGGGCGAGATTACGAGGTTTTGACGTGATCCTGCCAAAGGATGTGGCGATAATTCGGCAAGCAGACCCCGACAAAAAGATGTTGGTAGGTCCTGTCAACCAGATTCCTGATGATGGTATAATAGTTGACCTTGGCCCGGCGACGATTCGCGAGATTAACGCTTCATTTGCCGAGGCCAGCACAGTGCTTTGGGCTGGAGAGTTAGGGCGAGGTCTGGATCAGCTTGACGCTACCGAGGCAGTTGGTAAGGCATTGTCTAAGTGTAGGGCCTCTGGCACTATCGTCGGAGACAACCTAGCAGCAGCCATGAAGATGTTGATGCTGACGCCTTTTTTGGGCCATGTCTCCACAGGTGGAGACGCGTCGATCAGATTTCTTGAGGGAGTGAGTCTACCCGGCTTGAAATCGTTAGTGGAGGACTAATGGGTAGGAAACCTTTGATTGCTGGTAACTGGAAAATGAACACTGATGCGGTGTCTGCTCCTAACTTGGCTAGAGAAGTGCTTCAGAAAACCTCAAGGCTGAGAAATGTGGATATCGCTGTATTTCCACCATTTCCCCTGATTCCGTCTGTGCTAAAGGTTTTGGACGGCAGTGCAATCGGAATTGGTGGTCAAGATATCAGCGCCGAGTTGCAGGGGGCTTTTACCGGAGAGGTTAGCGCTGGAATGATGACCAGCTTGGGCTGCACCTACACGCTGGTTGGTCACTCCGAGCGCCGCGAATATCATTTAGAATCCGATGAGTTGGTCAATCGCAAGACAATCCGTGCCTTAGAAGCCGGATTAATTCCGATTGTCTGCGTTGGAGAGAAGCTTTCTGAGCGTGATGGCGGTGAGACTTTTGCCAGGGTGGAGAGGCAAATCAAGGTCGGTTTGGCCGGGCTTTCAAAGGAGCAGATGGCGCGAGTTGTTATAGCTTACGAGCCGGTTTGGGCGATTGGCACAGGTAGGACCGCGACGCCTCAACAGGCCGAAGAAGTGCATGAATTCATTAGAAAACTTCTGGCAACTCTGTTTGATCAACAGATCGCAGATGCAACCAGAATTTTATATGGGGGAAGCGTCAAGGCGAGCAATGCCCGCGAGTTGATGTCTCAGCCAGATGTTGATGGAGCGCTAGTTGGTGGCGCTAGTCTTTCAAGTGATGACTTTGCAGCAATCGCTGAAAGTGCGGGGTAATGCAATGGACGTACTATTTGGGTTCTTAGTCGCTTTTCACGCGATCATATCCGCTCTCTTGATTATCGTTATTTTGCTACAGCCTGGTAAAAGCGGCGGTATGGGCGCAGTATTTGGTGGAGGTTCTTCAACGTCTGTATTTGGCGGTCGTGGAGCAACCACCATCCTTAGCAAGGGTACTGGAGTGTTGGCGGCGCTATTTTTCGCCCTCTCCATCGCCATCGCGATACTGGGGACTGACTCTAGTGTCACTTCGAGTATTGACGTAGACACCCCAGTATCTACAAGCGCACCAGTAGCGCCAGAAGGCGATTCGAACTAAACTGTTTCACGTGAAACATTTGAACGCACCAATCAGAATAGCAGTTGCCAATCAAAAGGGAGGGGTTGGAAAGACCACCACTGCGGTCAACCTAGCCGCTTCACTTGCAGCCCTTGACGTTCCAACTACTTTAATCGATCTGGACCCTCAAGCTAACGCAAGCCTCGCTTTTGGGCTAGATTATCGCCTGGGTGGACCTCACATCTATGAGGCGATGATTGGAAACTATTCTATCAATGACATCTTCAGGGACACAGAACTACCTCTGCTAAAGGTCATCCCTTCCAATCCTGATGTTATAGCCGCAGAGGTTGAACTAGTTGATCACCCAAGAAGAGCCAATCTTTTGGCAGACACTTTGGAACAGGTTACCGACCCAACCACAATCACCATCATAGACTGCCCTCCTGCGTTGGGCTTTTTAACCTTGAACGCGCTGACTGCCGCAAATCACCTGCTGGCTCCACTTCAATGCGAGTTCTACGCCCTAGATGGCTTGGCAAGATTGCTACATACAGTTGAACTGACTAGGCAGACATACAACCCAGACCTAGAGATTCTAGGTCTAGTGTTGACAATGTTTGACAAGCGCAACCGCCTCTCACATCAGGTGGCTGACGAGGTTACACGTCATTTCCCAGACCACATTTTGGCCACAAGAATCCCAAGAAATGTTCGTCTTGCAGAAAGCCCATCACATGGCAAACCAGTATTGCTATTTGATGTACAATCGACTGGCGCCCAGGCGCACCTGGAACTGGCCCAGGAGATAATGGCCAGGTTAAACATCGCTTAGGAGCCAAGATGTCCAGTACAAGACCTGCCCTTGGTAAGGGCGTCTCTGCCCTTTTCCCTTCAACAGCAACATCACCTGGCGGTGTATTGCAGATTTCAGTCGATCTTATCGACGCTATGAAAGAGCAGCCACGCCAGAATTTTGACCACGCTGGCCTAGAAGATCTGGCTGAATCAATCAAAGAGTCGGGCGTGCTGCAGCCCTTGCTGGTAACGAAAGAAGGCTCTCGATATCGCCTAATTGCTGGGGAACGACGCCTGCGCGCTGCCAAAATCGCAGGCTTAGCGCAAGTACCAGTTATCGTCCGGCAGTCAACTGACGAAGATGCGTTTTTATTGGCCTTAGTCGAAAATTTGCAAAGAGAAGACTTAAACCCCATTGAACAGGCAAGGGCATTCAAGCGATTGAGCGATGACTACAACATGACACAGGAGGCGATTGCCAAGCGGATTGGCAAACAGCGGTCAACTGTTGCCAACAGCTTGCGGCTTTTAAAACTCGCACCGGAAGTCTTGGCTGCAGTAGAGGAGGGTAGGCTTGCTGAAGGGACCGCCAGAGCCCTTTTACCCTTAAAACAACAAAGGCAGCTAGAGCTATTGGGGCCAATTCTTGAACAAAATATGACCGCCCGAGAGGTAGAACGGCTGGCAAAAATACACAAGCCCAAGCCCAAACAGGCCGCCCCCAAAGAGTCTGCCATGGACGCTTATTTCGATCAGGTCAGAACCCAACTTGAGGAAAGAACCGGGCTACCGACGACCCTTACCCACAAAGGAAATAGAGGGCGTCTGACCTTTGCCTTTAGAAGCCTCGCAGAACTAAGAAACCTAGTTGAACAACTGGAGCAGGCGCTTTCAAAATAGAGCATTCACAACAGCCACAAGGTAACCAACCAACTGGCAAGCAGACAAATTGAAACGACACCAATGCCCACAAACCTAGGCCAATAGATCTTTCCATCTTTGGACATACCAAACCAAGCCAAGATGAACAACGAGCTAACCCAGCCAATAAACAGCAATACTGCCAAGGTCGATCCGAGCGCAAAAGGGGTAAAATCCTTCTCAAGCAATTCAAGATGCTGGGCAGCAGAAAGAGCACGATCACCGCGCTCCTTGAAATCCTGTACGGCCATTAGCTCGGCAATCCTGGAATTGGCTTGTGCAAGTGTCGCTGAATCTGGAACCACGATCCATCGACTACCGAGAATGGATCCACGAATATGACGCAAGGCAGACAGCGACAACTCGGGATCGTCGCCGTCGGCTATCTCAAAAAGCGAAGTCCAGGCGGCCTTTTGAGGGCCCACAAAAGGCAGATACCACCTTGCGGCCTTGCCAAACGATGAAACCGCTTTTTGGGCGTCTCCAGCCCTTAATAGAGCCTGTCCCTCGAAAAGAGCACTGTAACCGCAAATCAACACCCTCGCGATTAACGCCAGCAGGACAACGGCGATGCCTATCAAAACGATGCCCTTTTTAGAGATCAATTAAAATCCCTCCGCGAAAAGATTAAAACAGCGAGAGCAAAAAAGAGGGCAGACCAGCCGAGACAATAAAAGAAGGCCCCAGAAACATAGTGCCACGTCACTGGGATACCCAAAATCAATTCCTTGCTAACATTAAAAACGGTCATATCTGGCACCACCTTTATGGTGCCCTCAGCCAAAAACCGCATGGCTGGGCTGGCAGCCAAGGGCCCCTTTCTTAGGGTCAACAGATCCTGCAAAACTGGAATCATAGTACCAACGATAAAGACACCAAATGTAAAAACACCTGACAGAATAGGGCTAGCAAAGGTCGAAAACAAAAGAGCCAACGATGTAACTAATGCTGCCTGAAGCCAAGTAAGAATCAGCGCCTTGAACAAATCAGCAGGCAGCGCGACATCGCGTATTACCAGCACCAAAACCCAAGCCAAACCCATCAAAAACAAGGTGACAACTAAAACAGACAAAAGGCCAAGCAGCTTTCCAGCGAGCACCTCAGCTCGTCTGATCGGTTTGGTTAAAACCACGTAAAACGTCTTGCGGTCGACCTCTTTAAAAACAAGAATGACACCCATAGTTATCGATATGACGACAAGCAATAACGAAACGGCAAACAGGCCAAAGTCGACCAACACTCTGGCGCGTTGGTCAGAAACCGCAAGCCCAGAAATCGCCATCGAGGAAACCACCAAAGCGATAGCGGCAATACCAAGACCGATAAATGCGCGATTTCGTGACGCCTCGGTGAACGTATTTATTGCTATGGCACCAATCCGATTGAAAGAGCCACCAAACGATCCACTCATATAGTCGCCTCCATCGCAGGGCCACCACCAGACTGACTAATAAACAAAGACTCAAGGCTAATTCGTTGGTCACTCACACTGACAATATGAAGCCCTGCCCTCAAAAGGCTCATTAACACTTCGTCCGCTTGGGCGTTCTCGACCACCAGCCTATGAACCAAGGAACCAACGACCTCGACACTTTTGACACCAGCAAGCAGCTCAACTGAAGCGACGTCTTTAAGCCCGCCGACAAGAATTTCCTTCTCACCACTGCCGGACCCAAGCAGCTGCTCCAAGGTCCCTTCCGCTTTTACAAACCCCTTATCGATGATGACCACACGGTCACAAAGTCGCTCGATATCAGAAAGGATGTGAGAAGAAAAGAAAACTGTCTTACCCTGCGATTTCAAGGAAGCGAGAAGGTCAATCACTTCCTTGCGCCCAATTGGGTCAAGCCCAGATAACGGCTCATCAAGGACGATCAGCTCAGGGTCGTTGATTAAAGCTTGTGCAATACCAATCCTTTGCAACATACCCTTTGAAAATTTGCGCAGCGTCTTGTTCCTGGCGTCTTCAAGGCCAACAACCCTCAGCAATTCATCGATCCGCTTCTCTCGAACCGACCTTGGTATGCTGAAAATCCGTCCAAAAGTATGAAGCAGCTCCTGAGGCTTGAGATAGTCGTAGAAATAAGGCTGCTCCGGCAAAAACCCGACACGACTCATCACAGCATACTGCCCTGGCGAGCCACCAAGGATGCGAATAGTTCCACCGGTAGGACGAATAAGCCCCATCATCGCCTTCATGGTAGTGGTCTTGCCTGCCCCATTTGGGCCCAAAAACCCAAATATTTCCCCAGGCTTCACCTTAAAGGACACGTCCTTTACTGCCTCAACCTTCCTCTGGGTCATGACCGTTCTGAAATGCTTTTTAAAGCCTTCTACCTCAATGATGTACTCCAAGCTACCCTCCCAAAGCCTTGCTCAAGGCAGTCACAGCCATTTCAACATCACTTTCACTAAGCTCACTAAAAAGTGGCATTGCAAGCGTAGTCCTAGCCAACCTCTCAGAATTCGGACACTTGGCCCAAGACGCCCCAAAACGCTTGTAAAAGGTCTGCTCAGTAAGCGCGTGCGCAGCCAACCCAACTCCAATCCCGCCATCGATTAGCCTTTGCCGAATTGGCGCCGCATCGCCTTCAAGCACAACAATCAGCGACTGCCACACGCGACCGGCCAAAGGACCACCTTGCACATAAACACCGGGCACGTCGGCTAAAAGTCGCGTGTATAGCTGACCTAGATGAGCATGCCTCTGTATCGCATCGCCCAGTTTCTTCAACTGAACCCTACCAACAGAGGCAAGCAGGTCAGACAACCTAAAGTTCAAACCCACCTCAGTGAAAATATCTCCAGGTCCACTGCCAGTACGCCCGTAATCGCGAAATACCCTAACCTTGTTCATCTGTTCGGGACGACCGGTGACTACACCCCCTTCGCCTGCGGTAACCAGCTTTCGTGGGTGAAACGAGTAAATGCCTAGCGTACCAACCGTCCCGGAAGGGTTGCCCTTTGGTGTAAACCCACCCAACGAACAGGCAGCATCCTCGATAATGGGTATCCCGCCCACAGCGTCCGCTATTAGCTCGATATCAGCAGAAACCCCAAACGGATGGATAACGACAACCGCCTTTGTCTTTGAATTACAGACCCTTGCAGTCATTTCTGGGGTGGAAGCCATGGTAATCATGTCCACATCCGCCGCGACTGGAGTGGCACCAAGCAAAACCACAGCTTGAGCAGCGGCTGGAAAGGTGAATGCAGGCACAACGACCTCGTCACCAGGACCAACATCCATCGCTGCGAGAGCACAGAAAAGGGCGGCCCCTCCACTAGATACTGCCAGCGTTGGCGCCCCTCCAATATACTCGGAAACCTCCCTCTCAAAGGCCGCTGATTCTGAGCCAGCCGCCACATGTCGAGATTGGATGACCCTAGCCAAAGCATCAATTTCATCGCTACCCACAGCCGGCCTAGCCAAGGGCACAAACTGTTTTTCACTCATTATTAAGCCCCCATTCGGGTTCGATACCAAGCTATGGTCTTTCTTAACCCCTCATCGAGGTCGACCTTGGCCTCAAAACCCAAAAGTTCCTTAGCCTTGGAGACATCAGGTATTCTCAGCTCAACATCTGCAAACGGCCAAGGTTCGAAAACAATTTCAGATTTGGACTCAGCCAGTCGAACTATTTCTTTGGCCAGATTGTAAATCGTAACGGTGGCCCTGGGATTACCAATATTGAACGCCTCACCAACGGCTTCGGGCACAGTCAGAACCCTGCAAATTCCTTCAACTATGTCATCTATATAACACCATGAACGAATCTGAGCACCATCGTTATGAACCTTGATCTGCTCACCCCTCAACGCCTTGACAATAAAGTGATGGATAGCTCCCTCGCCCACTTGTCTTGGCCCATAAATATTAAAAGGCCTAACAGAAACAGCTGGAAAGCCGAACTGACGATGATAAGACAATGCCAGATGCTCAGTGGCAAGCTTGCTTACAGCATATGTCCACCTAGCCTCACCCACTGCACCAAGCTTTGAGACATCCCCCTCACGAACCTTGTAGGCATACTGGCCAAACACCTCAGATGTCGAAAAATCGACAAATCGCTCTACACACCCCTCCTCGAACGCGGCCTCAACAACGTTCATGGTTCCCTTCAGGGCAACTCTCATGGTTGTAACTGGCGACTTCATGACCGTATCTACACCAGCAATTGACGCCATATGAACGATGATTTTGCACCCTTCTACAGCCGAACGCACGGTGCCAAAATCCATGACATCACCTTGGATCAAGGTGACATTTGGATGCGAAAGCAGCTCAGTTTCCTTTAAGGCGTTTCGATGCAGATTATCGAGCAACACCACTTGATACTTATCCACCAGCCGAAGTGTCAGTGAAGACCCAATAAAGCCAGCGCCACCAGTGATCAAAATCTTGTCAGTCATTAGTCAATTCACCCGTGTTATCGGAACTATCCGCAATAAGCGCAAACAGCGAGACTGGCATAAACCCAAATCTGGCACGCCATTCACGCTCTTCATTCGCAATTCCATCCGCTAAGGCCTCAGAAATCAACCCAACCCGCCTAACCAGCTGCTTGCGCTGATCCGCACTTGAGTCATAGTACTTTTGCAGTGCGTATGCCACCGCCAAACTATTGTCTTCACTGCGCTCAAACAATTCAGCCACAAAATTTGGATCAATCGGGGCCCCAGGCAACCCAGCGGCAATCGCAAAATGGTCTCTAGCCATCAGCCTTTGCTCTGCCTTCTCCGCATCATCTTTACCAACCATTTCAAAATAAAGGTTAAATCCGAGATCCATATGCAGGCGCCAGTCTCTGGGAAACACCTTCAACCCTTCTTCCAAAAACCAGTTTGACTTACCAATGATGCGGTCATCAATGTGCTGACCATATTTCATAACTTGGCTGGCCCAAAGATAAATTCGCGGGTTGTCCGGGTCCAGCCCTCTGACTGCTTCAAAATAATTATCGAGCCATACAAATCGCCGATCAGCAAAAAAGTGGGTCAGGAAATAAGCATGCGCCCTGACAAAAAGCAGGTCCGACCAAACCGAGTAATAACCAAGCGACAAAATCTTTAACACGACAACAGGTGGCAGGTACAAAGTCTCTGCCGCCAACGCATCCTGCCAGGTGAGCGCCTTGATGGCATCCTGGTCATAGCTGGTGCTGCCATCAGCATCCCTAACAACAACTGTCGAAAGCGGCCTACTAAACGACCATCTAATCTCACTTTTGGAAACCAAAACTGTTTGATAGCCAAGGACCATGATCAAAACTGCAGCAACAGTAGTCAGCCATGTTCGTGAAGATTTGGCCCCTTTTTGTTCTTTCTTTTCAACCATCTCAGACCTAGCAAAAACTCGCTTTTGCGACACACACCACATCGCCGCTGATGTTATCATAGTTGGCCGTGAGCGTTCACAAACCAAGAGCATTGATGTACGCAAATCAGTCAAAGAAGATGGCCAAACTTGGCACCCTGTTTTTCGTCACCTTTGCGGCCTTTGTGGCGGCCCTTTTTCCATCCCTCGATCCCGACACTTATTTTCATCTTGCAGCAGGCAGGGATATAGCAACAACTGGAGTTATCCCAAGAACTGAAACCTTATGTTTTTGGGCAGCTGGTGAGCCCTTTATTAATCATGAATGGCTGTTTGACCTTTTGGCATGGTGGTCTTTTGATTTTGGTGGTGAGATTGGAGTCTCCCTTTTCAGGGCCACCCTGTCTGGGCTTTTATTCCTATTGGCGGCTTTGGTCGCCTTTCGCCTTGAGGCTGCTTGGTGGGCCACGTTGGCCACTTCCATCGCGTTTTTGCCCATTTTCAGGCCGTCTTTGGAGCTTCGCCCCCATCTTGCTGGATACACACTCGCGGCAGCGGCTCTTTTGGTGTTCCTGAATAAAAACGTCACCATCTGGCGAACCATCGCCCTGATTATCATTGCAGTGGTCTGGGCTAACTCTCATGGTTCTTTCCCCTTGGTAGTACCGCTGATTATTTTGTGGGCCTTAATGCCAGTTACAAAGCAAGACCACGCCCTGGAACGACCAAAGCGCCTAGGAGTGGCTGCCTTAGCTGGCCTTTCAACGCTAATCAACCCCTGGGGCTTTGGCCTAGTTAAGACCGTTGTTTATCACACAGACAGCAAAATAACGGCCATGGTTCCTGAATGGTGGCCTATCTCTTGGGGTGAGCAGCCAGCTTTTGATGCGCTTTTATTGGCCTTGATCGCAGGGACGTTACTGTCGTTTCTCCCCAAAAAAAACAGGCTGCGTTTTGCTGAAATTGGCTTGGTTTTGCTGTTTTTAATCCCGGCTGTGAAATCTCAGAAATTCGTCTTGGGTCTAGCTGTTGGATTGGCACCTGTTATGGCGGCTAATCTTTCAAGGGTGCTCAACTTCCGGTTGACAACAAAACTATCCATCAGTGCTGCATCCGTCCTGATTGCTGGATTGGCAGGCTCGGTAATCCATCCGTCCACTAGTTTTGGGTTTGGTTTTGATAAAACCGAGGCACCCTTTGATGCAATCGACTGGGCCAGCAAGGCAAATGTAGGCGGCAAGTGGTTTAACCCCTTTGACCGAGGTGGCTTTTTGGCTTGGTCAGGGCAAAAACCAATCTTGGATGGCCGTGCATATGTCCACGGTACAGATCGCATCCTGAACTTTGTGTCTGCTTTGGCTAATCCCTTAAATTTCCAACAGATGCACCGAGTTTTGGGTTTTGATGCAGTGTTAGTCGATTATCATGACACGGCGTTTCCTGTGTTAACCGAGTACCTACTGCAATCTAATGACTGGGCCTTGGTCTGGCTTGACAATCGTTTCGCAATATTTGTCCCGGCAAGTAAAGCCCAAAGTCTGGACTTACCCACCTTCAAGGTATTACTTCCACAGGCCAACCCTTTGTATCTGTTTGATTTGCCAGACTCGGACGTCGCTAAAGCCAGGGCCGAAACAGATGGACCGTCACAATCCACGCTAGGCAAACCATTGTCCTTACTGGTCAAAGGATTACTAGATCTAAAAGAAGCAGGCCTAGGCTGGGCACCAATAGATGCAATCAAGTCCCCAACAAAGCCAGAGTTTTGCAAAACAGCTGCGGACAGTTTGAAACAACTAGTATCACTAGAGCCAGACACTCCAATGTATCGCTATTTCTGGGCTATCTCCCTAGTTTGCAACGACCAATGTGAAGAGGCATTACACCAAGTCAACAAAATTCAAGACTTCCCAGATGCCAAAGGCCTAAAAATCTTAATTGAAAGGGGAGAGTGCCCCTGATCCTGTCCCTGGCCCTAGTGACCTGATCCTGTCCCTGCCCCTGTCCCTGCCCCTAGCCCTGTCCCTGTCCCTGATCCTGTCCCCGCCCCTGCCCCCTTCTCCCTTCACCCTTCACCCTTCCTCCCACCCCCGCCCCCGCCCCCAAACTTGGGTCTTCCCTCACTTACCTGTAGAATATAACGAGCTGTTTGAGGTTGAAGCCAAATTGTCCAGTGACGCTCCAGGTGGCCCCCCAAAACCGGAAAACTACCTTCAGCTTGTCCGAGGCATCGCAGCTAGCATCATCGGTAAGCTACCGCCAAACTATACCCTGGACGAGTTGGTCAGCGCTGGCATGATTGGCCTAATGGATGCCTGCCGCCAGTTCGATCCCGCAAGGGGTGTCCCCTTTGAGCGATTCGCAGAACATCGGATTAAAGGGGCTATCCAGGATGAACTTAGGGCCCGAGATGAAACCTCTAGGGCCGCCCGCAGACTGGCTAATCGGGTTGACCAGGCCAAGCACCACCTTTCCAATCAGCTGGGACGCGTGCCATCGTCTGAAGAAATTGCCAAGGAAATGGGCATGACCCTTGAACATTATCAAAGGCTTGAGGCCCAAATGAACCAAGTGGTCGTCCTTGGTTTTGACGATATGCTAAAAGCCAACGACACCACGAGGCAGCAAGAAACCGTTTATCCAGTGGATCCTGATGCAACCGACCCTGAGGAACACTCGCTGAGAAAACAGGAGATGCTAAGGATTATTGAAGCGTTAGAACAATTGACCCCAAAGGAAAAAACGGTCGTTGTCTTATACTACTTCAAAGGTGTTTTGTTTAAGGATATCGCCATGTTACTTGATGTCACAGAGGGACGAATCTCGCAGCTTCATACAGCGGCCATGGGGCGTCTTAAAAAGCTGATGGATAAAAGGATCTAAAGGTTTTCAACGGCTACACAATTTTGCTTAGGGAGTTAGATCATGCCTGAACAAAAAGGTAAATTGACACAGTTAATAAATGATTATCTGGCCACAGCCCAACAAAACGAGTCAGATGCCTACAAATGGCTTGTTGAAAATGGAATGCAAGGCTGTTTGGCCAAGTACCTGGCAAACGCCGGGGCACCTGAAATTCAAACTTTTTTGAACGATGTCTTTAGAATTGACCGCGAGTGGCTAAAGCGGCATCGAGAAGCCAAGTCAGCTTTGACCAAACCAGCGATTACTTCGTTGTCAGTACTTCCCCCCTTTCTTTTAGATAAAGAAAACAAGGAGCGACTGGAACTAATAGGCAAAACTTCGCTGAAAAATGGCCGTTGGGGAGTTTTAATCTTTTCAGGTGGCGCCGCAACCAGATTTTTTTCAGATAGCGCACTTAAAGACAAGGTTAAAAGCTTAAAAGGGCCAATTCCTAAAGGGCTTTTTCCACTAACACCTGTCCTGGGGTTGCCTTTTTTAGACTTTTTTGCCGCCCAGATGCTGGAAATTGGAATTGAGACAGGTACCTTGCCGCCTCTTATCCTGATGGTCAGCAGTGAAACAGCCGACGCGATTAAGGCGTGGAGGCCGCACTATCCAGCTGAGGCGTTAATCATCATAGAGCAGGCCCGCCATCCGCGTCTTGATGAGGACGGAGATTTGGTAGCACACCCAGATGGCAGGCTGGTGCAAACTGGAGACGGTCATGGAGGGGTGTTCAAGGCGCTGCAGCAGCCGCGAGCAGGAGGGGATGGAGGCAGGGACAGGGACAGGGGTGCTGAAGGCAAGTCCGTGTGGGGCGGGGAGCCTCAGCCAGGAGACAGTGCTATGGACAAGCTTTTGTCGATGGGTGTTGATTCCATAGTCATGCACAACGTCGATAATGCCGGGGCAAACGCGCTTGAGGCCGGTCGCTTGGGATGGTTCATTGATTCGAACGTTTCCTTTGGAATGACTGCAGTTGAAAGAACCAAGGTTGCAGAAAAAGTTGGAATTATCGCAGTTGATGACAGCGCGGATCGTGTGGACGTCGTTGAGTATTCAGTATGCCCTCCAGAACTGGCCACAGCAGCCGATTCTCAAGGACAACCAATCTTCAAATTGGCCCACATCAACACCAATCTTGTAAAGCTTGATTCAATAAATGCTGACCTGCCACCCACCTTGTACAGTGGAAAAAAGGTATCAGTCGGCGGCCAGACCATAGTCACAAGTTCCCTAGAAATGCTCAATCAGCATCTGGCAAAGACCCTACCAAAACAAAAGGTTGGCGTAATTTTAATGAAGCGTGACGAAAGCTTTATGCCAACCAAGAGCATTTCCGGAGAAGATTCGTTAGAAAGCACTCAAGCAACTATGGCCCGCTTGTGGAAAGAGCGCCTAATCCAAGCCGGCGGCCAGGCAAGCCACGACGCCATGATCGAGCTTTACCCATCTTTTACACCGCCTGGTCTTTGGGCGAAAGGCTGGCAAATTGGTGATGGAGCAACGTTAGCATTGGCCATAAAGCATGGAACTGAAAACCATTTTTTAGGAACAAACCTAGTTTTGGAGTCAGGCGCCAAACTAAGCATCACGGCGCAAAACCCTTATGGAGAAATAAGATACGCTGCCAAAACCAGAAAAATATCAGCCGACCCCAAAACCGCTGCGAAAGTAAGCCTAGGTAACAACGTCAAATTACTTTGCAATGTGTCCATAAAGGTGCACATAAATGGAAGCGGAGTTTTGGTAATAAAAGACGGCCATATCTTCGATCAATCACAGACTTTGATCATAAATTCGGGCGAAGTTTACCAGATAGGTTAAATTAGCGTGTTTTCAGATCAAATTTGGTCTGAATATTTTTGTTACTTAGTCGTCAAAGGTTAGGTTTTACGCGTGGAAGTATTAGAACGCGACTTAGTGCTGGCTGCCAAAAAGGGTGATAGGGCGGCTTTTAAAGTGTTGGTGGAACGGTATTACGGGAGGATTCACCGAATGTTGACGGTGATGACTAGAAACCAAGATGTTGCTTTGGATTTAACCCAAGAAACATTTGCTAAGGCGATTGAGGCGCTTCCAAACTTTAACATGACCTCATCGTTTTACACTTGGATTTACCGGATCGCCCGTAATCTCGCTCTCGATAGATTTCGTCGTTATAAGACCGCAGGCGGTCAAAGCGAGTACGACGACAGCAGGGAGGCGCAGGTGGCTTGGGGGTTAGGACAAACAGTTCCTCTTGAACCTTCCCGAGCGGTGGCAGCACAACAGTCATTGAATATAGTTGCCGAGGCACTTGATGAATTAAAGCCACAGTTCAAGGAAATCATCATCTTGCGAGAAATCGAAGAGATGAGCTATGAAGAGATTTCCCAAACCTTGAATCTGAAAATGGGAACTGTGATGTCTAGGCTCTTTCAGGCGAGGATGGCTTTGAGAGAGTTGCTTGAGCCTCGTCTTGGCGCTAATGCGGCCAAGCTTTAAAAAGGCGGTGATGTTATGTCTGAAATTAAAAAGAAACGCTTATCAAAAAGGGAATTAATGGCCGCCATGTTGGACGCTGATGCTGGAAGGCGCAGCGACGATGCTGAGGTTTCAGCCTTTGCAAATCTTAGCCAGCAGATCCGACAATCGGTGGCCGACACCTCTCCTCCACCTTTTGAGCTGATGTGGCAAGGGGTTGAGGCCAGAATCGAGGCAAATGCTAGGGAAGCGGCTAATGAAAAAACCGCCAAATCTTGGTCCTTTGGTTGGTTTTTGGCCCCAATTGGCGCCTTGGTTATTGCCGCAGTTGTTGGTTATTTTGTATTTTCAGGGCAAGAGGGCTTGGATAATCGCTGTTATGTCGATTCTTATGATGTTGAGTCAGGGATTATTTTGGTTCAGCAAGATTTAAACGACAAAGACGGGGCTACCGTAATCTGGCACCTTGATGAAGGCTAGAAATGGGGGGTGGCGATATGAAAAAGTATCTGAAAAAGACTTCAATTCTTAGTGCTTTTGTCTTCTTGTTCACCTTTTTTGCCTTAAGTGTCGCAAAGGCGCAAACTTCTGAAGCCGAGCTGAAAATCACGGTGATTCATGCCAAGTCTGGAGAGCCTT
The DNA here is from genome assembly GCA_012840965.1 of Oligoflexales bacterium. Classification (GTDB taxonomy): domain Bacteria; phylum Myxococcota_A; class UBA9042; order DTJE01; family DTJE01; genus DUVQ01. Next base: position 17,264 of record DUVQ01000098.1, read on the forward strand.
ACTTAAGCCCAGAGCTAAGGCCACTGTGGAGAACTATTCGCAAAACCTTTGGAGACCAGTTTTCGAGTTATCGGCAGATCACCTCTAAAGCTGGGGTGGTCCAAGAGGGTAAGCAAGTCACCGTTGACCTTCCAGATGGCACCACTTTTGAGGCTATGTACAATGGCGTCACAAAAAAGGCCGGACTTTTAAGGGTGCATTTGGCCTTTGGTGAGTTTAGGACCAAGGTGCGAATTCATAGTGGTGGAACCTTTTTTCAAGCCGGTCGCAAGTACGACAAGGGCACGTTAATCATCGCCGTCAGTGCTACTTTAAAGGACTGACCTCTCCACAAAATCTTGCTTAAATCCAATGATCACTACCTAAATATGATGTCAAAAGCAGGAGTCTCGGGACCACAATGAAATATAGGGTTGTGCCTTGACCATCTAAAAAAAATCTTCACAATCGCTAGTGGTGTTGCAGGAGCTTAACTGTGATTAAGATGCGATGGTTTTTTAGCTTTGGACTAGCACTGTTTTTGGCTGCGAGTGTTGGCTGTGGTGAAGCAGAACAAAAAACAGACGATGGGGCACCAGAACGTGACGCAGCCGCTGACGACAATGCCCAACCGCCAGACGCAGATGCCCCAGATGTTGATGACGCTGAGGATTCAGTGGATATAGAAGAGGTTGATGTCTGTGTTCCGAACTGTGACGGTCGTCTATGTGGCGATGATGGCTGTGGCAACAGCTGTGGGCAGTGCGCGACTGGCCAGGAATGCGAGGATGGCACGTGCGTTAAACAGTGTCTGAAACTAAATCGCACTGAAGTTACAGCCAGTTGGAAGCCCATCCATGGGCCAGATGACCCAAGAGGTGAATTCTACTATCAGGAAGTGGAGGAAAACGGGGACGTGGTTAGTGCCCTGCGCTTGGAAATTCGCCAGTTTCACCCCTTCAATGGACCTCAAGGACCTGGGGAATATGACATTGCCTTCAAAGAGGAGAATGGTTTTGGCGCCTGTACTATCTGTGTCAGCTTTTTTGATAGTTGTGGCCAGACTGGCTGTAACAGGCGGCTGCTTGCAACCTCGGGAACACTTGTGATTGAAAGCCTTGATGGAGCTGATGCCTCGTTTAAGGCCACGCTCAAGGACTTGGTACTTAAGGAAGTTTCCATCGACAAGGATTACAACACTTATTACCTGAAGAATAAGGAAACGGCTTGCATTGATGAATACGTGATCGAATCTGAAGAGGTCAGGCTGGCTGTACCACAACCTCAGTGTATGGCCGAGGGTACTGGCATATTCCTGGACGACAATATCGCAGATTTCGAGCTTACCAACTGCCTTGATGAAAAGCGCAATCTGCATGAAATGTGCAATCAAACCAAGGCCATGTGGTTGGTGCTGGGTGCAATGTGGTGCCCATACTGCAGCCAGTATATACCCATGTTTGATGAGATTAGGGCGAACAACGCTGATTCCATCGAATTGTGGGTTGTGATGGGTGAAAACAAAAATCGCCTAGCACCAACGGCTGCTGACTGCCTTGAATATGCGCAAAAAGTCGGAGTTGACCCCTCAAGAGTCTTTTATGATCACCACTATGAAACGGTCACGGAATATATTTATCCGTACGTGTTTCAGGGGATCCCATTTAGCATCATCCTGGACGGCAGTAACATGGCTTACATATGGTCTGATGGCACTTATGGGTCCCTTAATTCTGCTTTAGGTGGGCTGCTGTAACGATACATATCTTATAACGAGGAAAAGTGATGGATTTACAACAGATTCTGACCAAGGAAAACCTGGTTTATCGTGGAAAATCTAAAGAGGTTTACTCGATACCAGGTGGTAAGTACGCTGGTAAATATGCGCTGCTTTTTACTGACCGGGCGACTGGTTACATTGGGCCGGATGGTGAGCCTGTCTTTGACCCTGGAAGGGACGTTGTGGTGGGCTCAATCCCTGGTAAGGGCGCGATAGCGTGCAAGTTTGCTACTTGGTTTTTTGAACTTTTGGATAAAAAGGGGATCAAATCCCACTTTATAGATAGCCCTGCGGACAACGTGATGATTGTAAAACCTGCCAAGCCGCTGGGATTGACCCCACAGTCGCCTGAATTTGAAGGGGCAGCTCCACTGGAAAATCTTGAATTCACTTGGCGCAATCAGGCTACGGGCAGTTTTTGGCGGCGTTATCCCTTTATGAGGCCGTGTGCCAAGCTTGATATTTTGGTGGAGGCTTGGACCAAGGGCGATTCTGACACGTTGATTACATTCGAATCTTTGGAACAAGTTGGCGTCATGACCAAGGCTGAAATTTCGTATGCGGTTGATATGGTAAAGGAAATTGCCGCTACCGTGACTCAGGCTTTTGCAGACAAGGGGTTACACTGTCTTGATGGAAAATTCGAGCTTGGACGACTTAACGATGGGCAAATAGTGCTAATTGACGAGATTTCACCTGACGTTTTGAGGGTGTGCAAAGGCTATTTGCCTGATGAAAACGGCCATTGCACTGTCTATCACGAATGTATCAAGACGCGCTTGAAGGATGGGCAAAGAAGCATCAAGGCAAAAAATCAGCAAAGTGCCGATGAACTAAGACGAATTTTTGTTGAGGTTTAATCAGGTTGTTACTAATGAGACGTTTGGTTCTTTTAGCGATTTTACTTTTGCTGCCAAGCCACGCTTTTGCCCACGCTGGTATTATTTCGGGAGTCGAGAGACAAAAACTGACTGTTTCCAGGAGTACCTGGAAGTCTGAGGGGCGAACACTCACGGCAAATCTGCTTTTTGTGCGCCACCAGTTGGAACATATCGGAGTTAATGTCCCTGAATCGGTAGATTTCGAAGGTGGGGTTAACGAAGAGGCGGTCAAAAAGGCGTTAATCGACAAGATTGTGGTAACGCGCCAAGGAAAAGCTTGTGACGCAGTGACGATTGTATCTGGAGACACCAAGGACCAAGTGACAACCCAAATACAGTGGCAGTGTCCTGGTGGCAGTGAGCCTATTTTGGTAACCCTAGGATTTTTTGATATTTTCGATCCAGATCATCGGCATCTGGCTTCGATTTCTGATGAATCAGGGGCCAGAACCGAGGTGCTTGGCGCTGCAAACCCTGTCGTCAAGATTACGGCTGCTCCCGGGGTTTCAAGCTGGCTTTCATGGTCATTTTTTAAGTTGGGAATCGAGCACATCCTGATTGGATGGGACCATCTTTTGTTCCTTTTTGCTTTGATCCTGCTAGGTGGAACTTTTAAATCACTTTTTGGAACGATTACCGCCTTTACTATTGCCCACTCGATTACCCTTGCCCTTGCCGCGTTGGAGATTTGGACGCCTGGGCCAGCAATCGTGGAGCCGATGATTGGTGCGACTATCGCCTATGTGGGTTTTGAAAACCTGTTTTTGAAGGAGCCTAAAGGGCGCTGGCGGATTACATTCCTGCTGGGACTAATCCACGGGTTTGGGTTTGCTGGAGCGCTTATAGAGGTTGGAATTGCTCAAACCCAGTTGGCCACAACCCTGCTTATGTTCAACTTAGGTGTTGAGGTCGGCCAACTGATGGTTTTGGCGGTGTTTTTACCGCTTGTTTTACTTGCGCGTCGTAGTAAATGGGTTGTGAATAGAGCTGTTCCTGTACTGTCGGCCGGGATTGGGGGCACTGGCTTGGTCTTGGCGATAATGAGGATCGTTGAGGCGGTTGGTAGGGGATAGTGGGGCAGGGGCGGGAGGTAGGGGCGCGGAGTAGGGTGGTTGGTTTGGGCGGGATTTTGGGCTAGGTAATCTGTGTGCCGCCGTTTCCTTTTAGGGCTTGTTCAAGGGTCTCAGGGTTTGTGATGATCGCCTTGGCTCCACCCTTGTTCAGAAATTCACAGGCCGCTAGTACCTTTGGTCCCATGCTTCCTGGGGGAAAATAGCCTTCTTCGTATAATTCCATCAATTTGTTTTTAGAAACCTTGGAAAGTGCCTCCTGGTCAGGCTTTTTAAAGTTTATGTACACTTGGGGAACTTCAGTCAGGATGACAAAAAGTCTTGCGCCTATCTGATTTGCCAGGATAGCTGATGATAGGTCCTTATCGATTACTGCTTCGATACCTTCATAAGTGCCATCCTCAGCTTGTTTGACCGGGATTCCACCACCACCACAGGCAATCACAATGTGGCCTTTTCTTGCGGCCTCTATAATCAAATCCCCTTGCAGGATCTGCTTTGGTTTTGGGGATGGAACCACCCGTCTAAAGCCTCGTCCACTGTCATCAACGATGCTCCAACCCCTTTCAACCCTACACTTTTCAGCATCTTCTTGGCTCATGAAGGGGCCAACTGGTTTTGTAGGGTTTTGAAAGGCAGAATCTGCCGGGTCAACCAGCACTTGGGTAACTATTGTAAATACTTCTCTTTTTATCTGCTGGCGAGCCAGTTCGTTCATCATCGCCTGCTGCAGAAAATAACCAAGGCTCCCCTCAGTCTGGGCCACCAGCACATCCAATGGCATCGGTGGAACAGTTGCGGCCTCATTTTGCAAAAGCAGGTTGCCCACCTGTGGCCCATTACCATGCGTTATGACCAACTGGTAATCCCCTTGGACCAACATCTGTAGCTGTCGACTAATCTTTGCGGCATTGGACTGATGATCCCTAAAGGTGCCTTTTTGGCCATGCTCAATAAAGGCATGACCACCCAAAGCTACTAATACAGTTTGTTTAGCGCTTTCCAAGGTGTCCTCCAAAATGTCCTAGAAGTGGCAAAAGTCACTTAAGTCAAGCTAGTCGCAGATAATGCCACCATCGCATCTGAGATCAAGTAAAAAATGCGCGAACCTGTATCAACTGGCGGCTTGCGATCAGAAGGCGGGAGTTTTGAATAAAGTCAATTGGATTGGGATTTTGGGTCAGATAAATATCTCTTTAACAAGAAGGCGCAAAAGTAAGGAAAGGTGTAAATATCATTGCTGTAGCCAATATTTCGACCAGCAAATCTATAATGAATGTCTGGGTATCTGTCACTATCGATCAAAGTTCTCATCGATTTGGAGGTTCCTCTTTGTGCCTTCACCTCAATGGGGATGAGCGATTTTGCGGTTCTAACAAAGAAATCCTGCTCAAGCGATGAGTCGCCACGCTTATAGTAATAAAGCTTGTACCCGCCTTTGGCTAAAGCTTCTGAAACGATATTTTCGTACAGTGCGCCTTTGTAAACACCCAAGTTTTGGTTGGCCCTCAAATCGTCTTGAGCCTCTTCATCAATTATGGCTACAAGCATCCCAGTATCCGCAAAGTAGATCTTGTATTTCGAATCGTCGTGGTTTCCACCAAGCGGCAATTCAGGAAAGTTTAAGCAATAGCAAAGATTTACAATCCCAGCTTCATCCAACCACTCTATGCAACCACGATAAAAAGTTTACTAAAAACCGACATTTCCACTTCATTAAAGGGTGTCAGACTCAGCATATGTTCAAGCATGTCATCAACAAAGGAGTCGTTGTAGCCCTTTGCCCAAAGAAATTCCTCAAAGTCCATAGAGTACATTTCATAGTCTGTTTTATATCCAACGCTGTTGCTTTCAATTTTCCGATAGTTGATGCCCAGCATTGAACCACTGCAGATTATGTCAAACCTACCATCGATTTTGAAAAACTTGAGTGCCGTTGCTATATCTGGAAACTCCTGCAGTTCGTCAAAGATTATTACTGTCTTACCAGCGATGAACTGTTTTGATGGGTCGATTCTGGACAGGTTTTTGACGATGTCAGCAGTACCATATCCATCGGATGTAATCAGTTTGTACTTTGGCTCTTCAACAAAGTTTATATAGATTACGTTTTCGTAATTCGTATTAGCGAACCTTTTGATCGATTCAGTCTTTCCAACCTAGCGGGGACCTTTAACTATCAAAGGCTTTCTGTCTGGATTCGCCTTCCAATTAGTCAAAAAGACGTCAATTTTCCTTTTTAAATAAAGCATAAGGTGTGCCTTCCTCGAACGAACTATAGCGATGGGAGGGAACGGAATCAATTGGTTGCACAAAAAATGAGCGAGTTTTTTGTTTGTTTGCACATTTTTAGAGCGAGTTTTTGCTCCATTTGCACAAAAAATGAGCGAGTTTTGTAATGCAGGGGCACTTTTGGGGTTGTACAAAGGCAGAGTCAACGAGAACTTGGTAGATTTGGACATTAAATCATCGGAGGCGCCACCCGGATTCGAACCGGGGATAAAGGTTTTGCAGACCTCTGCCTTACCACTTGGCCATGGCGCCACAGCCACAAAGCCCGAAGATCTTGCTATAGCTGGCCCAACAAGTCAAGTCTAAAAACAGGAGCAGGGACAGGGGCAGGGAGCGGGGAGCAGGGACAGGAGGCAGGGACAGGGCAATAATTGCTAGTTTTGATGCTGCTATTAACATCATTGGGTTGACTTCTTTATGGTATCTGTTATGTTGATACTATGAGGCCACGGGAGACCATAGAGCAATTTGATCTCTTCCTAAAAAAGCATGGACTTTCCTTGTCGGCTGTCATCATCGGCGGCTCGGCTTTGTCTTTGTTAAGGGTTATCTCCCGCGAGACGCGAGATTTTGATGTGCTCCACCCGCCACTGACGGGCGAGATTATCAAGGCGCAGGCCGCCTTCGCCGCAGAGATGCGTAGACAGGGCATTCCACTTGATGATCACTGGTTGAATGATAACCCCGTGTCGGTGGCCGATCTGCTGCCGGAGGGGTGGCTTTCCAGGACGCAGGTTGTGTATCAGGGAAGCGCTGTGACGTTGTTGTCGCTTTCCAGAGACGACATGCTGCTGACCAAGCTCTTCGCTTATTGTGATCGTGGGACGGATTTGGGAGACTGCTTGGCGCTCAAGCCGTCCGCCGATGAATTGCGAGCGTCTTTACCCTGGATCGTTAAACAGGACGCCCACCCTGACTGGCCCAGTCATGTTGAAGAATCCATTCGAGAGTTGGCTAGGAGGTTGGGCCATGAGCTATAGTCGCAGCATTGCCCCTAGCGCCGTACCTGACACTGAGATGCTTTCGTCTATGATGGCCGGGATTGGTATGAATGTCGCGACTACGCCTGACTGGAACGCCAATATTGAGGATACTCTGTACTTCGCCAGTATCGAAGGGATGGAGCATTACGATCTACGCACCCTGTCCCTTGTCACGCAATGGCTTTCTGTTCATCTGCGTAGAGTCAACGCTGACCGCATAATCCGCGTGATTTCCGCCTGTCCTTTTGAACGAGTGCGTTCCTACTGGAAGGCTGTGGCTGTTTGGCAGTCCAAGGATAGGCGACTGGTGCGCCTCTTAGATACTTACCGTGGTTCTCGGATCGACCTACTGCCCTCGGGAACGGACTTCCAAATCAGTCGGTGCGGCGAAGATACCCGTTTTGTAAATGGGCCACTTCGCGTTCCAGCTGGAACACTGCGGGAGCGTGAGTCGGACATCCTGAGTCCACAGGAGCTTGCCTCCCGCCACCCTGCCTATCGTTGGCGCATTCTCGTGGGACCTACCTACCGTGCCGACATGCTGGCACATCTCGAAAACAACCCCGGTCTATCAGCTTCGGAACTGGCTCGACTAGCCTACGGCTCTTTCGCCACGGCCCACGAGGTCAAGCGGGATTGGAGCGTCCTTTCGATGACACAGTCTGTTTGACGGGAATTATGGCGGGAGGCGGGGACAGGGGCAGGGCCAAAGTATACAAACCGGGGTTTTGAGCTATACTGCGGCGGGCATTTGGGCTAGGAGGTTAATGATGCCGAGATTTTCGTATCGAGACGGACGCTTTTATAAGGATGATGAACCATTTTTCTTTTTGGGCGCTGAATACCAATACTACCGTGACAAACGATCCAACTGGGCCGCTAGATTAGACCAGCTCAAGGCCGCAAATGTAAATGTAGTCTGCTTTTACACCCCCTGGCGTCATCACATCGTCCACGACCCAGTAACAGGTGCCATAAGCTATGATTTTGATGGCACCACCCTGGATTCAAGAGACCTAAAAACCTTCTTGCGTTTAATTCAGGAACGCGGCCTGTACATGCTGGCAAAACCAGGGCCATTTGTGCACTCAGAGCTAAATATTGGTGGACTACCAGACATTACTTCGCCCTCTTTCAACCCCGGCATCGAGCCAGTCAGAATTCACGACGGCAACCCCTTGTTTTGGGAATATGACTACACCTTGATGCCAAGCCCATATGACCAGGCCTTTGATGACTTGGCCAAGGAATGGCTCATAGCTGTAGGCAATATTTTGCGCCCATACGCTGCCCCAAACGGCAACATCATTGCCTTGCAACTGCTGGATGAAACTATCTATTGCTCATCCAATGACGCCCCATGGCACTTTGGCTATGATGCCCCTGACGTCAGGGCCTTCCATCAGTTCTTGGCCGAAAAATATGGTTCCGTGGAAAAATACAACGCCGCACACGGAAGCGAAATCAAATCATTTTCCTTCGTGAAGCCACCTGTTTTGGATCCAAAAACTCCAGTCGCAAGAACCAGAGGCCAAACACTTGACCTAGTCGATTGGGGCGAATTTCAGTGGCGAATCAGGCGCGATATCTATGTCAGATACATTGAATATCTAAATATTGATCTGCCATATCTGACCAACTATGCCGGAATCACACCGCCAATCGATGAAAACGTCCCAGACAAACAGGAAAGCTCCACCAAAAACACCCCCCACGAGTACATCAAGCTCTATCCCGAATGGTGGTTTGCCCACAATCGGATTGACCAGGACCTAGATGTCTATGAATACGGCATGATTAGCTGGCTTGGAGTGGCGGCTTATAACGTACCTGACGCCTCAACCCCACCAAAGGACGACGTTGGAGACAACGACGTCTTTAACCGCTATATAAACACATCTAGGCGTCGCAGAGGTATCAATATTGAAGAAAACTGGGGCTTTGCAACTTTGTATCATCCGATGTCAAAGTATCCAATGATCCCATTTTTCCAAACGCTGGCGTGTGTCGCAGGCGGATGCACAGGCTACGTTGTGTTTACTGCTGTCTCGCACGGTTACTGGCTGGATGACTTGGACAGAACCACGCAAAAGCAGTACCGCACGTTCCCGTCTGATGCTCCAATTGGTGAAAACGGTGAGACTGGGGCGCTTTATGACTCCATGAGCAGCTTAAATCAATGGTTTGCGAAGGAAGGCGCCAATTTCCTTAAGGCAGAGCTTGATATGGACGTCTGCTTGATGGTAGTTCCGGAATATGCCGCGATTTCATCGTGGGTCCCCGAAGATCGTGACCCTTACTGGGTGCTGCCACATGCTGTGCCACGGACTGGCTACAATGTGATTGAACCTGCCACCATGATTTGTAACAACAATGGTATTAACTACGCTATTCGTGAGCTTCCAGCGCTTTCGATTGAAGAAATGGTCGATTATCCGGCTATCACAGTGCACCTTGGGTTTTTCCTACCAAAGGCCGATCAGCAAAAACTGATTGATGCTGTAAAGGCTGGTGCGACCCTTATCGCTGGTGGTGAACTGCCAGCCTTTGATGAAAACATGAAGCCATGCACTTTACTGGCTGATTTCATTACCAATCCTGGTGAAACCAAAGGCAGAGTGTTTTACAGCACTGGTAACATCTTTAACAATGAGCGTGCATTTTTGGGTAACCTGACTTTGGCTGGTTGGGAAAAACGAGTCGACTATGATGACGGTATAAAGGTGTTTGTATATCGTCATGAAGCCGATTACTACCTGTTTTTCTTTAACTTTGACCGTCATGGAAGCCATGATAAGACTGTAACATTCTACGGTCACAGACTTGACCTGACGGTAGGTTCAAAAACCTGCGGAATAGTCCATGTAAACGCCCCAAAAGACGGCAAGGGCAGATTAGTTTCCTACTTGGTAAAAGGCGTCAACGAATATGAAATGGAAACTGCCGAAGTAGTGTTAAAGTTTGAAGACCAAAGACACATTATCCACGGCGACAATTCCGCATACGACTTGTAGCCCCAGATCCTGCCCCCCGTCTCTGCCCCCGCCTACTTCACCAAGGTGAACCACCTTCCAGGTGGCCACCAGCGCACTACAGCTCTGCCCTTGGAGTACGAGACCGGCACAAAGCCCCAATAACGCCCATCACTAGAGTTATCCCGGTTGTCACCCATCGCCAATATATGTCCTGGCGGGACCACCACTTCTGGATAATCTGGATTACCTGCAGAACTACCCATCATGGCAGGCTCGGAATCTGATGGCCAGGTTGACGCGTTTCTGCAATACCTGTCACCTTGCGCAGAGGGCGGAGCTACGTGCTGCGCTATGTACGTGACGCCACCCAACGTTTCTTGTTGTTTGACACACTTACAATGAGTTCCATCTGCACAGTCCACACTAGTTTCAATTATCTTGGTAGGAATCGGCTTTCCATTTATATGGATGACGTTGTCGATGATTGAAACTCTATCACCTTCAACTCCAATAACTCGTTTTATAAAGTCCTTCCCAGCATCAGGACCATCACCAGGAAATTCAAATACAAAAACTTCACCAGGTTTTGGAACGCCAACTTCGACAAAGCGCCAGTGGGTAAATGGCATCCTTAGGCCATAGGCATACTTGTTTACAAAAATATGATCTGAAATCAAAAGGGTAGGAATCATAGAACCAGTCGGAATTTTAAAGGCCTCAAACCAAAAGGCTCTGATTATCAGCGCTATTAAAACTGCAGTTCCAAGAGACCTGAAAGTCTCTAAAAAGCTTGCTTTTTTCAACAATTTGTTATGCTTGACCAAGATGCCTCTTAAAGCCTCAACCGCCATTGCTACGGTCGTTTCGTCATTTTCTTTTAAGGCATCGTCCAATTCCAAAATCTTTTTCTCAAACTGCGATCTGACTTCCGGAGATAGTCTGTTACCACGATAACGAATTATTTTAGTCGTATCGTCTAAAAACTTTTTCGCATCTTTTTTAAGCTTAACAGAGGCTGGTTTTGACACAAAGTAACCCTTTTACAAAACTAAAAACATCTTTTAAAGACCAAAAGAACCAAGTCGGAAGGATAGTTACGCAAGCAAAGCCTGTCAAACAAAAGCCACCAAAACATTTTCAATCTTTATTTCTACATTTGTGTGTAGAAAAGTTAACTAAAGCCATGTCTACAACTGTCCAAAAATAGTTTGTCTGCATTCTTTCGACCAACGAATTTGAATTGTGACCTGATACTCAACATTTTATTAACAAGGCTGTTTAATATATTTGCAATAGAAACAATGACTTAATTACGTTTTCTACTTTTAAACAGCCCCCACCATCTTTAGCTCCTAAAAATTAAAAATATAAAAACAAAGAAACGCCTGTTGAAAGTTGGTGCTTATTGTCGAAGCTTGAATCGAAAGCTAGAATCCCAGGTGCTTTGGGTGAAGGAAAATAGCTTTGTCGGCTGTTGATCAAAAACTGGTTTTAGCATCGGAACCTAAAAGGGCTATCTGGTCACTGGAAATGGACAGGGCTGGAATCCAGTTGAAGCTGGAATCAGCAATGTTTGACAGCTTTTTGCTTGTTTCAAACCTGAAAGTGCTAGTTCCATATGCTGGAAAATCCTTTGATTACACGGCTGGACCAAAGGTTTTACAGTCGTCGCTTACTTTTTTGGAAAGCGTTGAAATCCACTTGTCTTTACCAGATTTGGTTAAAAGAAATAGGGTTGAACGTGACTGGAATATAAATCAGATCAGGGCGTTACACCAAGGTTTAAGCCTAGCTGGTACTGGGATGGGTGTGCCATTTACGCTGGGCGTTCAGATTGCATCAGGGGCTTTTCCTGGCTCTGTAAGACTTGAATTTGTAAAACCAAGGTTTTGGGGTTTTGTACCTGATGATTGGGATTACCTGCCAACTAGAATCATTGCGGGAATAAACCCAGCTTTGAGGTTGGATTTTGGTGATGATTGGGTTGAAATTGGGTTACTTAGACCGTTACTGATCCGCCTGATTACTGGGTTGGGATACAAAATGCCAATCTTGGATGGCATTGGCTTGACTAGCTGGCGCCACGAGGATGGCAGATTGATTTTGTCCTTTGGTAGACTGGTCCAAGATGAAAGCGCTTCAAAGCAGCCTGATCGCAAACCCCTTCAAAACACACCTGAATCCACTGCAAGGGCCTGTCTGCAGGAGTTGACAACTGGTGGTCATAATCAGGCTGTTGTCGAAAGGTTCCTTAGATCCGGAGTTGCGGCGCCTAGATTTGCGACCGAGGTCATATCCAGAGCCTTGATTTTAGGTCAGGACAGACCTGAATCGGTTTTACCACACTTGGTAATAATGGTTTTGGCTGATGCTGGAAAACAGTCGCATTCGTTATTAAACAATCTTTCGAAGGATCAGATACTTCACAACACCAAGCGATTATTGGCTGCTGTAGAACTGGAAGGGGACCCATCTCAACTATTTTTGGCCGCGCAGTTGGTGGCAAAAGTAAGTTTGGGCATGGATCCCGACTATGCCTTGAAAATGCTTGAAGAAGTCAGATATCGTGGGATTGAAACAACTTTGGTGTTGCAATCCTTAAGTTTGGCTCTCGATAGAACCGGTCAGCATGAAGAGGCTCGGGTGGTCAGATCAAGAGCTTTGGCGTTGGTTCCAACAGGTCAGACTGCTAAAACGCTGGTTTTGATTACTGAACAGCTGGAATCATTTGGGTTGACTGAGGTTGCTTTACAGTGGCTTTTGGATGTTATCGATCAGTGCGACCAAGGTTTTTATGGTTCCGAGAGTAAGTCGATAAAGAATAAGGCCACGTTAATGTTGGCCGCCAGAGAGTCGTTAGATACACAGCTTATTGGTCAAGCTAGAGGGCGATTACTGGGGCTTTTGGATGAAAATCCGCTTGACGAAGAGGCGCTTAATCTCTTGCTTGCAACTTCAAGCGGAAGTCGCCAAGTAGCCGAGGCAATTTCACGCTTTAAAGAGGCAGCCAACGCGGCTCATGGGATGCAACGAGCTGGATTTCTGCTTGAAGCTGCGTCTGCCACCCTTGATAGACTTGGCTTGAAGCATCAGGCAATTGAACTTTTGGAACAATCCCTTGAGGCAGCCGCTGAAAACCAGGCTTCTATGGTTGCATTGGACAGGCTGTACAATGATTTGGGATATGAGGAGCGACGTTTGGCCTTAATTTTGAAGCGAATTGAGCTGCCTTGCACTCCAAACGAGTTGGATGAATTGCGTTTTGAAGGGGCAAGGCTGGCTTTTGATTCTGGAGCAACGGATACGGCGGCACAGCTGCTGACTGCTTTGTTGGAAGGGGACCCCACGCATGTTTCAGGCTTGGAACTAGCACTTGAGGTGGCTATATCGATCAAGGACAACGACTGGGCCAAAAGAATCAGTAACACCCTGTCTGACCTGGGACATAAGCCAGATTTCAATGCTACTGGGCAACCTAATAAATCTGCTGTCGCTGTGCAAAGACCGGTTGCCAAAGACAATTTAGAGGATGATTCGGATGGAATGGAATTTGAACCTTCCATCAGCGAAGAGGAAGATGTAGAGGACCCAGACGACATAGCATTATTAGACGCTGATTCAGAAGAGTTAGATTTGTTTGAAGCTGAGGCCCAGTGGCTGAATCAGCAGATGGAGATTGGGGCAGAACAGTTGCTTCTTGGAAATCCAATGGAGACCTTGTCAGCGGCGCTTGAGGTTTTGGAGGTTGATCCAGTACACCTGGAGGCCCTGCGTCTTAGCGTTCAAGCCGCCGTTGCAGTTGGTGACCTTGATTTAGCTGTTCAGTTGGGGCGACGATGGGTTGATAGGATTTTTACCCCATCGCAACAGGTTTTGGCGCTTTTGGAATTGGCCGACATTCAGCTGCTTAGTTCCGAGGATCCAAGCGATGCTGTTGCTAGTTATGCCAGGGTAATGTCAACAATCCCGTGTCATCAGGAGACGTTGGCTACGGTGCTGAATTTAGCGAAACTGCACCCATCCGATGCGTCAAAAATCTTGTTGCCCGTAGTAGCTTCAGCTGTGTCTACAGCTATGGATCTGGAAACTGAAGAACGAAATCGTTGTGCTGACCGCCTTTATGAGATCGCAGGCGCGGTGTGGGACGATTTGGAGCTTCCCGAGACTGCTTTGTCAATCTTGGAACTGATCATTGGGCTTGCACCTGACCACGAAGCGGCTACATCGGATCTCATCATTTTGTATCAGGCTTTGGGACGTTTAGCCGCAGCTGACGTTTTGCAGCAGATGTGATAGCGTAGTCCTCGTTGAAGTAAACGAGGTGCCAGGATATGCGAGCGATTAGCCTGTCATTTTCGGTCATTTTGTTTTCAACGGTTGCATTTGCCTCAACTCCTGCCGTTTTGGTTATAGATGAACAGATCCCTTTTCAGGAACTTCAGGCATTAATTGCAAATATTCCCGAGTCCTACGAAGTGATATCGCCCGAGAATCTGTCGATTCATCTAAAAAACCGTTGGACTGCGACTAGTGAATGCAGTGTTGATGATGAAACAAAGGCCTTAATACATAAAGCCTACACCACTGGTTATAAGTGTTTTTATGAAAAAACGGATCTGCGTTGTGCGGCAAAGCAGTATCAGATAGTTCTTAATGAGCTTGAACAACAACCCTACATTTTGCATGCAGATTCCAACCAAAGACTGAAGCTTGTGGAAGCCTTACTTATGTGGCTACACGTGTCGATGAACTACAAAAAATTGGGCCATCCAAGGGATCTGGCAAAAAGGATTGGACATTTGTTTGGACCCGACGAGATTGCAAAAGCAGACGTTCCACCAATGGCCAAAACTCTGCTAGAAGAGGTCAGGTCTGAAGTTCAGTGGGGTTATCCAACAGTTAACTTGACTGCGATTGGCTTGGAGGCTGATGACTTACTGACCTTGGTTGTTGGTGACGCCGTAGTTGGCGAGTTTAAAGGGACACTGTCGTTTTTGGCAAGTCCTGGAGAACACATTTTAACTGTTATTTCCAAGCGTTATGGCTCCTTTGAAAAACGTGTAACTGTAAATCAAGACACTGATTTAGCCATAGATCTGAATTTATCTAAAAACTTCAAATTCCACGAAACGTTGCCTGCGTTACTGGTAGAAGATCAAAAAGTGCTTCAGGCGTTACAACATCAAGAAGATATTGCAGTTATTTCAATATCGGAATTGATCAAAGATGCTCAAAGTAAGGCAGTTACTGTAGACACGGTTCGCACCAAGCTAGACAACCAATCAATAGGCTCGATCACAACTGGCTTGTGTTCTGCCGGTTTCCTTGCCGCTGGCATAGCTTTAAATGTACAGGCAAACCAAAGTGTGCAGGCAATTAACACTGGGACCAATCGACTTGATTTGCACAAAAGGCAAAAGGCAGGATCCATCGCCTGCTACACCCTAGGTGGGGCCGCTGGATTGACCGCCATCTTGTTGGCCGTGATAAAACCGGCTAAAAAAGCGCCTGCAGCAGCAGTGTTACCTTTAGAACAAGGAGCCGCAATAAGTGCGACTTTTAGCTTTTAAAAAATTGAACAGGATTTGTTGCCCATTATAAGGGTGACTAAAAGGAGCCCAGCCGCAATAACCAAAAGCCACTTGATAGTTTTGCTAGGCTTGCCCCCCTCGTCTTGGGATTCTACTTCTCGACGAATTTCGGCCAAACGAAGCATCAATTCGGCCATTTGAACCTGTGAAAGTTCAGGTTTTTCTTCATCAACAGTACTGTTGTTTGGCTTTTCTTCCATCGCACCCACTCCCGCCAGATTCTGCACCTTGAGTTGCAGTTTTTCAACGGTTGACCCACTATCATAGCGCCTTTTTGAGGTGCTGGCCGGTGGCTGAGAGTCAGGCAATTTTATTAGACAGGGTGCCTTATCGCGACAGGGACTTGATTCTGACCTTGCTGACCAAGGATTTCGGAGTAATTCACGCTATTGCCAGGGGCGCCAGAGGATCAACAAGGCGTTTTGCCGCAGCCCTTGATTTGTTCGTGGTCTCTACAGTTTCCTGGACGCAAGGTAAGTCTTCCTTGGTGACTCTGACCCAAGCCTCAGTCATAAAGCAGTTTCCAGGTATATTTGAATCTCTGCACAGGTTGGAAGTTGGTCAAATGGCCACGGTGCTGGTCAGAGACCTAACTTTTGAAGCGCCAGCTGGAGAGGCTATGTTTTTACATCTGTTGCAGACATATACAGCATTAGAAATTGCCGACGATAGTGATGCCCTTAATCACTTACTGCTCTTGGCGGTAAATCTGCTGGATGAGATAGGCCACTTTGGGCGCAATTGCCCAAGGTGTGGGGCACAACTAGAGCCTCCTGGACTGCTTTTAATGGCTGATGGGACTGTTTTGTGTCGCACCTGTAGTTCATTTGCGGTTGGTGTCCCTGCAGACCAACTGTTTACCGACGATAAATCAAGTTTTGACCCGTCACACACCGCAAATTTGATAGCCACTTTGATGTCGGGGACTCTTGGAAGACCCTATCAACTACGAGGCCTTAGCTAATCTGCGGACCCAAATAATCAGGGTTGCAAACAAAAACAACACGAAGGGGCTAGCCATAGTGGGCCCGCTATTACAGCCAGCAGATTTTTTGGCTTTGACACAATCCTCTTCATCTGTCTGACCGTCGCAGTCGTTGTCAATGCCGTCGTCACAGATTTCAGGTTCTGGAGTCCCAGGTTTTGCCTCACAAATCACAGATGAGCCGTCATCAGAACACCTGGTTTTTCCAAAGGCCCTACAGGCACCTTCGCCTATTGAGCATTCAACTCCAACTTCGAAGCCTTCATCGACTTGGCCATCACAGTCATTGTCTATACCGTCACAGATCTCTTCAGAAGGTTCAATTACTTGGGCTAGGCAAATCTGACCAAGCTCCTTGTCACATGCGAAAACCCCGATTTGAGCGCATGCCCCAAGCCCTTCCACGCATGCTTCGCCAACGTTAAATCCCTCGTCAGTTTCACCGTCACAGTCATTATCGATACCATCACAGATCTCTTCAGAATCTTTGGCGTCAGGCCCGTCAGGCATTGTTGAGCACGTAGCGCCAGTTCCATCCACCTTACACGTTACAACGCCTTTTCCGCAGTTACCTAGCGAAACGCAGCCGGCACCAAGGGCGAGCCCCTCAAAGGTGTGGTTATCGTCGACAATGCCGTTACAGTCGTTATCGATCCCATCACAGGTGACCTCAACCTCTTCGTAGCCTTCAGGATAAGGACAAATCCAACCGGCAGCCCCTTGGCAAGTTGGGACAGTGCCGGCGCAGATCCCCTTGTCAAGGCATGAGATGGTTGGTTCAACATCTTCATCGGTCAGCCCATTGCAATTGTCGTCAATACCGTTGCAATACTCCGGCATGCCTGGCCCAATTTTGGGGTTGTAATCGTCGCAATCGCCTTCGTCTTCCGCCCAACCATCGTTGTCATTGTCGCAGTAATTATTGGCCTCACCTGGAGTGCCAAAATTCCTGTCTTCTCCGTAAGTCTTGCGAGCAAGGCACCAACCCTTGGGAATTCCATCGATGTATGGCTCAAGCGAGATTGACTTTCCCACTTCCACTGAAATCAAATCCGGCCCATAGGAAACTAAATCAACAACAGTGCCATCCAGCTTTAGCTGAATCTCATCAGATTCGCGGCCCAGCAAGATGTCGTCTTCATACACATAATCAAGCTTAATACCGCCATTTTGCTTGAAATCGTCCAGCTGTCCCAGGACGACTATGCCACCTGGCTCCAGTATCAGTTCTTTTCTGGCGCTGATGGGGTGAAACCCACCAGATGCAGTTGTCAACACCATGCCCTGCAGGTTTACAGGTTCTTCGTTAAAGTTCGAAAGCTCAATCCACTGGCCGGCTTCGGGTGATATCCCATCTGGCAGGACCATGAATTCAGTAATAACAACACGTGGCCAGGGGCTCGGGTCAGGCGACTTAGCCCACCCCAAAAGAGGCAATAAAAGGACTGCGATGGTAAAAATTAACCGCGTCATCCGCTGATCCTACAGGATTAGTCTTAAAATGAGCAAGGATTTGCATTGGGTCATCAACTACGGCTGGCTTAAGCACGATCTACGGCCGACTCGCGATTATGACTGTGAATTTGGGCCCACTCAGATTGACATATCTTGGCTTGTAACTTAGGATTCCGCCGCCTTTCGGAAGTTTGGCCGCTTTTTGGGACGCCAAGTGAAGCTGTCTTATAAAAAATTAATATCTACCGGATTAAATCTGGTTACTGCACTGGCCATTTTGGGTTTTTCACCAAAAGTCATGGCTGAATCACAGGCCCCAAGCTGGGGGGATACCGACATCAGGATTTTGCCCCTCGTGACCTTGGAAAATCATGGCTCATTCAGGTTGAGGTTTAACCTGTTTTCCAACATGGACCTGGGGCTTGGTGCCGATCCTACGTTGAATCCCACATGTGCGCCCGCAACATCTCCTGGGGTTTCAGCTCAAGGTTCGTTAGGTAACGTCAAGGAAACAGCCACTTTTGCCAATATGCGCCTGCGCTACGAGCCAACTCTGCGTATAGGCGAGATTGTGGCGGTCCACGCCACAATGGACTTCTTAGACAACGTTATTCTTGGAGACGCCCCAGTCAGACATAGTGTTGCCGCCCCAATGAGCGTGTATGCCAAAAGCGCCTTTCCACCAGCAGCCGGTTTTTCTGGCTTGCGTGATTCAGTCCGCATCAAGGCGGCTTGGGCTGAGTTTACCCTCTTTGATTTGATCATTTTAAGAGGTGGGCGGATCCCCTATAAGTTTGGTTTGGGGATGGTTCGAAGCGATGGCCGTTCGCCAGATTCCGACTTTGGGGACTATGTTGATGGCGCTTTTGGAAAAATCAAGGTCGGCATTACATACCTGTTCGCAGGCATGGAATTTCCAGGCGAAGGGGTTGTTTCTGACGGCCCATACGGCTATTTCACGCGACCTTATGACTTAGACCAGTCGGACGATATCACTCGTTGGGTGCTTGGGGTTGATTCAACTCCTGAAACTAGGGCCGAAAAGGCAAAGGCGGCAAAGGCCCTCGAAGAAGGCAAACCTGTAGTTGACTGGGGCATGTACAACGCAATCACCCAGCAAAAGATATCCTCAGAGCGAGTTGTTGGAGCAACAGGTGGCCAGGCCAACGAGCCTGACTTGATGGATGTCGGATACGATGACTACACCTTGGTGCCTAGAGATGCCTTTTTTTGGACCCCTAGTCTGTGGACCAGGGTTTTGTATCGACCAAAGTCTGATCTTACGTTAAGGGTGGAGTTTGAGACGGCCATGACCTATGGATGGGTTACCCATGTTCAAAGTAACCGGGATGACCCCAGGTCTAAAAAAAGCTTCCTTTCCGCCGGTGCCGCACTGGAAGTCGTGTTGGACGTTGGATTTAACAAAATCGAACTGCTCAGTGGTGTGGCCAGTGGTGGAAACACCCTTGGCTCTTGGGGTATTTTGGACCGCCACACGATTTCCACACCAAATCAGCCATGTTACTCCCTGGACCAGTCCGAGGTTTTCAGGACTCGGAAAGTACATCATTTCGTCTTCAACCGGGACTATCGTCTTGACTCCATTTTATTCAGGGAAGTCATAGGCTCGGTGACCAACGCCTTTTATTTCAAGCCGGCTTATGACCGCGTTTTCTTTAAGCAAAATGGCTGGGAAGTTGGCGGTGGTGCCAGTCTGTTGATGGCATTTGCAACTATCCCAGAAGGCACCCCTGGTAACAGCAGGACCTTAGGATTTGAGCCAGCCCTTGACCTGTGGGCAAAGTGGGGACAAAACTTTACCCTTAGGGCCGATGGGGCGTTGCTTGTTCCGATGGATGGCCTCGACCGAGCGTCCACAGGGCAAGACGCCTCTTTGGCGGGTGCGTTACGAATCAGAGCTCAGGTTAGTTTCTAATAGGACTTCGTAGCTTCATCACCACGAATCAAGGTAGATTTTAAGCGGGCGGTAGCCTTCGCCACTGATACCGAGAAGTCGCTCATTAGATCGGCGTCCAGGCTTGGTCCCTTGACCTGCAAAAGGGTGCGGGGATGGACAAAGCTACCGTTCTTGGCAACAGCGAAATGAAGGTGCGGGCCAGTTGAGCGGCCGGTGGAGCCAACTTCTCCGATAAAGGAGCGGCGGCTAACTTCTGAGCCAACCTTCAGACCCTTGGCAAACTTGGACAGGTGTGCGTAGTAGCTTTGGAACCCGTCTTGGTGCTGGATAACAACTAAGTTCCCATTGGCACCTTTTTTGCCCGCGAAAATGACCTTACCGTCGCCGATAGCGTGGACGGGCGTCCCAATAGGTGCGGCGTAATCAATCGCTCGGTGGGGCGTATAGTTCTTTAAAATGGGGTGCTTACGACGATTAGTGTAGTTTGAAGACACCCGAGTGTACTTAAGCGGGCTTCGCAAGAACAAGCGTTCAACGCTGTTTCCACTTTGATCGTAGTACGAAACCTTGCCCATATCGTCTTGGTGGGGGAATGCGCTACCGGAGCCAAGTTTGCCTTCGTAGATGACACCGTGAACCAAACCGTACCGCAAGAAAGAGCCGCCAAGGCTTTCACGGTCGACAATCATACGGATTACGTCACCCTTACGGACATCAGAATGGAAATCGACTTGGCCACCAAGCAAGTCAGAAATAATCGGTACCAATGAGACATCCGCGCCACAGCGAGAAATGCTGTCAAAAAGGGTGCCGCTCATCATGCAGGCCACTTCGACGGTTTCTTTGTCGGTTGGGATTTGTTTATAGGTGACGTTCCAAACGCCGTCTTCAGGGGCTATTTCAAGGTAGCGGATTCTATCAAGCGGGAACCTAAGATATGCAAGCTCGCCATCAGGAAGGACGCCAGCGATAAACTTTTGTCCAGCCTTCAAAGTGCGCATGTTTACTTCTGAGGCCAAAGCAGCCAAGGCATCAGCGGAGGCCGAGGGTTGCACCCCAATTCTAGCCAAAGCCTTGGCGGAGGTGTCCCCCCTGGCAAGGGTAGTCTCAACAGCTTCAGGATGCATAGTCTGTGGAGACCTTTGGGCTACAAGCGCCTCAAGTTTACCTTCTGGAAGCACTTCTACCGGCTTAGCCAAGCGCTGATCCAGGGAAGGGGTCTCAACTGGGCCTGATTTAAAGAATACAAGATAGTTCACAACCACTATTGCAAGCACAAACAAGGCGCCGCCGAGAAGCCCAGAAGTGGGCTTTCTAGTCGGTTGTGAACCCCTTAAATACAAGGGCTTTCCTAATGGCACGTATCGCCTCCATTTTGGGTGCTCGCTTTGGGGACGGACACCCAGGAAGGGCCAAAACCTAGCATCGGTCAAGTGAAATGTCAATAGGTAAAGTCGTATAGTGAACGCAACCAAACGTATGACTGGCAAGGAATTTTTATTGCAAGTGCAAAATATGGGATAAAAGTACTTGAAACTCAACAATGGTTTCAATTAGAATTCCAGCGGCCTTTTGGCAGATCACTCCAGAGGAGATTCAAAAATGCGTCTAAATGGTTTGTTAATCGCTTGCTTGTTTTTGGCAGGCTCGTTTGCCGCATGCGGCGGTGTCGACGTTGGAAATGCTTGTCTTGGCAACAACGACTGTGTTCCCGGGGAAGTATGTCGAGACTTGCAATGCACTGAGGTCAAGTGTTTGGGTGCTGGCGATTGTAATAATGCCAACGATGAAATCTGCGTCCCAGGTGCCCTAGTAGGCAAGGACCCAGAGTTCAGATTCTGCACAGCCGCCCAGTGTAAGACAGATGGCTCTCTCAATTGTCCAGAAGGCTCAACTTGCAAGAACGGCTGGTGCGAGAGGGACCCGGGGACTGACATTGACGCAGTCGAGCCGGACAACGGTGACCGTCCAGATGATGGGGATACTGACCCGGGAGAAGAGCCTGACGTACCTCCAGTGGCCGAGGGTGGCGACTGTAAGTCCTGTGCAGGTGACGGCGATTGCAACGAAGGGTTCAAGTGCCTGCCTCTGGGTTCTGACGGCAAATACTGCCTGCGTCCTTGTGAAGATCACAAGGATTGTTTGTCCGGCTACCAGTGCTATCAGGCCTCAAGCGTTCTCAAGGCTTGCGTTCCAAACACTTACAACTGTGTAGCATGCGCCTTTGACGCGCCATGTGGCGAAGGCATGTGTTGCGACTTCACCAGTGGTGAGTGCAAGGAATGCCGTCAGGAGTGTGATCCATGCACCTATGACTACGACTGCGCTGGCAACATGCGCTGCTTCAAGAAAGCCGGTAATCCAACAGGAGCCTGTGTTGAGGAGTGTGAGAAGGACAATTGTTCTGACCCCGCCAATTTCACATGCCAACCCAACCACCTAGGTGTTAGGGTTTGCCAACCAAACGATGACAGTTGTGGCGGTTGCCCAGCTGGCACCTTCCCGTTGCCCGATGGAACTGGTTGCGTTGAGTGTCTAAACACCAGCCACTGCACAGGGGGCGCTTCTTGCGATTTAACAACTAACACATGTGTTGTCGGCGCGTGTGATGATAGGACTCCACACACTTGCAGCGATGGTGAATGTCATCAGTGCTGTGAGGATGCCCACTGTGCCGGCATTGGAACTGGTGTGTGTAAGCCAACCTTCGAGTGTGAAGGGGCTGAGCTATGCGGCGGTACCTGTGCGCACCCGTATCCTATTTGTGCAATCGTTGACGGGACTGAAATGTGCGTCCAGTGCAAAACAGACGCTGACTGCCATAAGGTCGACGCGACATGCTATTGTACTCGTGAGCCCCTGTATGCGTGCAACTTCCCCGACCAATCGATGTGTATGACCGAGGGTGGGGCTTGCATGCAAACCTGCAAAACCGACAATGACTGTCCGCCAAGCAGCGATGGTGGGGAGCTGTACTGCGATACTGTTGGTGAAATTTGCTATGATTCCAGTGGAAAATGTGATGGTATGTATTCTTGCTGCCCTGCGGGTGAGGTTTGCTTCGACCTTATGAGCCTTCTAATGGGTGGTGGCATGGGTGGTATGCCTGGCATGCCTGAAGAGATGGGTGTGTTATTTGGCCACTGTTCCTGTAATAAGGGGACCTGCCTGGGTGGTGGTACTTGTACCCCCACTGCTATGGCATGTTTGATGCCAATGATTGGTGACATCATTTGCCCCGGTGGCTCTTTGGCTCCGAACGTGCCCCAAAATATCTGCTTTGACATAATGGGCCTTTTGGGCGGCATTATCTAATACCTGACTCCCTCCTTTCATAAGACATCGCATAATTTCATTGAATGGGTAATTCTTGATGAGCTCGGTGCCAAGGTCTATTTGGCAGTGAGGGCCTTTTAGACAATCAACTGGATGCTGCCAAGCTTGATCTTTAAGATAAGGAACAAGTAGTTGAAAGATAAATGTGTTTTTAGGTAGAATTTACAATTCCAGTGGCCCTTTGGCAGTCTACTCCAAAGGAGATTCAAAAATGCGTCGACGTGGCTTGTTAATCGTTTGCCTGTTCATGGCGGGCTCATTTGCAGCGTGCGGTGTTGACAAGAAAAACCAAGAAGTTCCCGTTGACACGGTTGAAACTGGCGATGGTTTCAGCTGTGATCCTGGGAAGGAGCCGGGGGAAGATTTGGAAGAAGAGCCCGGGGAAGCGCCTGGAGAGGATCCGGGACAAGAGCCTGAACAAGACCCGGGACAAGAGGCCAGCGAGCCGGCAAAGGTGCTGGAACGTGGTGACTGCAAATCATGTACAGGCGATGATGACTGCAATGAAGGCTTTAAGTGCCTATCTTTGGCCTCTGAAGACAAATACTGCCTGCGTCCTTGTGAAGAGCACAAGGATTGTTTGCCTGGCTACCAGTGCTTTCAGGCCTCAAGCGTTCTCAAGGCTTGTGTTCCAAACACTTACAACTGCGTACCATGCGCCTTTGATGCGCCATGTGACGAAGGCATGTGTTGCGACTTTGGCTCCGGCCAGTGTTGGGAATGTCGCCAGCAGTGTGATCGATGCATCTATGACAGCAACTGTGCCGGCGACATGCGGTGCTTTAAAAAGGCTGGTAGTCCGGTTGGTGTTTGCGTTGAAGAATGCGAGAAGCAGGAATGTTCTGACACCACCAATTTTACGTGCAGCCCCAGTTTCAACAATATTCAGGTGTGCCAGCCAAACGACGTCTATTGTGGCGGTTGCCCAGATGGTACCTTTCCGTTGCCTGATGGAACTGGCTGCGTTGAGTGTCTTGACAGCAGCCATTGTGATGACGGTATTTGTGATTTGATTACTTATACTTGTGACTATTCCGAGTGTCCTTCCCACCTACATATGTGCGATGACGGTCAATGTCACACGTGTTGTGAAGACGCTCATTGCGTGTGTGAGGGTGGTGGTACTGGCATTTGTAGGTCGAATTTCGAATGTGAATGCTGCTCCACATGCGATGATAGTGACTGTAGAGACCCGTATCCTGTGTGCGCTAAGGTTGATGGGGTTGAGATGTGTGTTCAGTGCAAAGAGGACGCTGACTGCCATCGCATCAATGAAGCCTGCATTTGTACCCCTGTGTACGCATGTGAGTTTTCCGATCATACGGCATGCACAAAATAGGCGACTCTTTTTAAAAAAAACAGCTGATTTGTGCTAAAACTCGCCTAGGCTTTTGGAGCGTGTAGTCATGACCTCGATTGAAAAACTTGGCGCCTTTTATCTTGGTCGCCATTGGGACCAGCTAAATCGCACAACTTTGGACGTGCCTGTAATGCTCGATTCCAGGGATCTGCTGACGCATGCCGTGTGTCTTGGTATGACTGGCAGTGGGAAAACTGGGCTTGGTGTAGCAATGCTGGAAGAGGCCGCGATTGACCAAATCCCGGCCATTGTTATTGACCCAAAAGGAGATATGACCAATCTGGCGTTGACGTTTCCTGGGCTTGCGGGCCAGGATTTTGAACCCTGGATTGACGCCCAAGTTGCAGCCCAAAAGGGGGTGGATGTGCCTGTGCTGGCACAGCAGACGGCGCAGATGTGGGCAAATGGGATACAGGAGTGGGGCCAGGATGCGGCAAGGATCCAAAGGTTTAAAGATGCCGCGAGGGTGGAGATATACACCCCAGGAAGCAGTACTGCGCCTTTGTCCATCTTGAAGGCCTTTTCACCACCTAGCAGCCAAGTGATGGCAGAAAGCGATCTCTATGCGGACACGCTCTCGGGCACTGTTTCAGCGCTGCTTACCTTGATTGGCGTGGACCCAGACCCAGCAAAAAGCAAAGAGCTGGTTTTGATAAGCAGCATCCTTGACAGGCTATGGCGAAATGGCGAGGGCACAGACCTAGCTGGGCTGATTACGCTGGTACAAAACCCGCCCATGACTCAGATTGGGGTGTTTAATCTCGATATGTTTTATCCGGCGCCAGAACGGATGAAGCTTGCGATGGCGTTAAATAATCTTTTGGCGTCGCCAGACTTTTCGGCTTGGATTCAAGGGCCGCCTTTGGATATCAATTCGCTGCTTTACACGCCGGAAGGAAAGCCAAAACTGTCTGTGATTTCGATTTCTCATCTGGATGACCAATCCAGGATGTTCGTGGTTTCTTTGGTTCTAAACAGGTTGTTGACTTGGGTAAGGGCTCAAAATGGGACATCCAGCTTGAGGGCCTTGTTTTACATGGACGAGATCTTTGGCTTTTTACCCCCAGTTGCCCAACCGCCTTCCAAAAAGCCGCTGTTGACCTTGTTGAAACAGGCTCGTGCCTTTGGGTTGGGACTGGTTTTATGTACCCAGAACCCTGCGGATATTGATTACAAGGCCTTGTCCAATATTGGAATTTGGATGATTGGCCGCTTGCAGACCGAGCAAGACAGGAACCGGTTGCTTGATGGTTTGAAAGAAAACCCGGCCTTGGGTGATAGGGCACAGCTTGGGGGGTTGATAAGTGCCTTGGATAAAAGGGCATTTTTAATGCACAACGTCCATGATGAGCGACCTTACATTTTCAAGACCCGGTGGTGCTTGTCTTATCTTGCAGGACCACTAAGCAGGGAGCAGCTTCGGAGATTGGTTACTACTGCCGAGGTCGTGCAGCCGGTAGAAGGGCCTAAGGCTGAAGCGGGTGTTGGGCTGGTGGGTGGTCAGGTACAGGCTGGGATCGGGGCGGGAATGCCGCCTGTGTTACCAGCTAGCATCTCGCCTGTTTTTTTACCGCCAAACAGTGGGCTGCGTGCTGACGAACCGGTTGTTTATCGTCCTTCGCTTTTGGCGTTTGGCTCGGTTTACTATGCTGATGCGAGGTATCGCCTTAATTTCGAAGAACAGGTGATGGCCTTGTTCGACGATGAAGAAAAACCTTTGATGATGGACTGGGAGCAGGCTATCAAAGTCGACTGTGCAGCAAGCGATTTGCGGCCATTTCAGCCTGTTGATGGTAAGTTTTTTGTCCCTCCTGCGTGGATGATTAATGACAAGGAATACAAGAATTATGCTTCATCCATGCAAAATTGGCTTTTGCGAAGCAAGCGGTTGACTTTGTGGCGTAGTCCTTCAACCAAGCTTGTCTCGGCGGCTGGCGAGGCTGAGCAAGATTTTCGCCTTAGGCTGAAACAGGCTGGTCGTGAGGAGCGGGATTTGAAGCTTGATGCCATCAAAAAGCGTTATGCAACTCGTGTTGAGCGGCTGCAAAACCAGATCCGTCAGGCGGAAGATAAGCTAGAAAAGGAGCATCTACGGCACAGCAATTTGAAAAAAGAGGCTGCGCTTGCGGCTGGTAGAACGTTGTTTTCAGGGTTGTTTGGTGGTAGGGGGGCAATCAGCAAGGCCTCTACGGCCATGCGTAAAAGCCAAAGAAGCGGTGAAAAGGCCAAGGATGTCGAACTGGCTCAACAAAGACTGGCGGACCTTCAACAGCAAGAGCTGGACCTGCAAGCAGAACTTAGCCAAGAGATTGAAAACCTGCAGGCAGCGCTTGATCCAATGACAGAGGTCTTGGAAGAAATCGAGGTTTTGCCAAAAAAGACAAATATATCCCTGCACATGCTTACTTTGTGTTGGCTACCTTACAGCGTGAGTGGACCTGGGATTTTGAAGCCTTTGTGGTCTGCATCGAGAGATCAATGATTATGCTGAGTTAGTTGGTATCAGACTCTGTTTAGAAGGTGCCCCATTCTGGTTTTTTTAGTTGCAAGATAGCGCAGAGCTTTGGGGCCTCGTGCTGGGATTTCAATAGGCACTCGCTCAACTATTTCAAGGCCGTACCCGGCTAGTCCAATGATTTTTTGAGGGTTGTTGGTCAGCAAGCGCATCTTTTTGATGCCCAGGTGCGCCAGGATCTGGGCGCCAATCCCATAGTCTCGAAGATCGGGGGCAAAACCAAGGTGAGTGTTGGCGTCGACTGTATCGAGACCTTGGTCTTGGAGTTCATAGGCTTTGAGTTTGTTCAGGATGCCGATGCCGCGCCCTTCTTGTCGAAGATAGAGCAGGACTCCGCCTTCTTTGGAAATCTGTTCAAGGGCGGCTTTCAGTTGTGGGCCGCAATCGCATCGTCTGGAGTGAAAGACGTCACCAGTTAGGCATTCAGAGTGGACCCTTACAAGGATAGGGGTGTTGCTGGAAATATCGCCTTTTACCATGGCGATGTGGGCGGCTTGTGCGACTGAATCTTCGTAGACAATGCTTTTAAATTCGCCGTGTTCTGTTTGAACTGTGGTTGTACCTACTGGGCGTACCAAAAGTTCTTTTCGCATCCTGAAGGCGATTAAGTCTTGGACTGTGATTATTGGGATGCTTTTTTCCTGGCCGAGGGCAAGTAGGCTGTCCAAGGTCGCTGCATCGCCGTTGTCGTCAAGTACCTGACAGATTACTGCTGCGGGTTTTAGTCCTGCGAGTCTGGCGAGGTCGACGGCTGCTTCGGTTTGGCCGGCTCTTTTTAGGACGCCGCCTGGTACGGACCGCAGGGGGAAGACGTGGCCTGGGACTACAAAGTCGTCTAGGACGGCGTCGTCGTGAAGTAGTAGTTCGACAGTTTTGGCTCTGTCAAAGGCGGATATGCCGGTGGTGGTGACAGCGCGGCCGTCGACTGAGACTGTGAAGGCGGCTTGGAAGTGGGCGGTGTTTCTTTGGACCATCATTGGGAGGCCAATTCGATCAATCATGTCGTGGCTCATGGCGACGCAGACTAGGCCGCTGGCGATTTTGGTTATTTCATTGATAATCTCAGCGGTTGCCATTTCTGCGGCGACGATTATATCGCCTTCATTTTCGCGACTTTCGTCGTCGACGACGATGACCATGCGGCCCATTCGTAGGGCTTCAATTGCAGATTCAATTGACGAGGTAATTCTTACAGCATCAACCATGAACGAACTCCAAAGCAGGTCCCAAACAAGGCGCGAGATGATACCACGCACCATCGATCACGACAAAACTGGTCTTGCCCCTGGTTTTGGCCCTGGCCCTGTCCCCTGCCCCTGCTACAGATCCTGCTAATTTGTCTGTTATGACTCCTGATTGTTTGTTCTTTTTTGCGTTTGATCTCTTCGTTACAGTTGTAAAACACGTCCCGGGGGCATCCTTCCGGACCCAAAATCTCCCGTAGCCACCCCGACTGTCTCTTAGTGACATCGTCCGGGCGAAATACACGATTGCTAATGTGTACGTTTATCCTTTTGGCCCGGACGGAGTGCTGCGCACTCTTCAAGTCACCTAAGAGACGTCGGGTCCCGGCAACTCCCGATAGCGCCCTCCAGGATTGCCCCCGGACCATGTTGCAGGGTGCCCTCTCGACCTTCTTTTAGCTCCAAATCCCGCTAAACAGTACGATCATTTCCCTGCCTCCTGTTCCCTGCCTTCTCTGTCCCTGCCAAGACTAGGCGGGTACGGTTTGGCGGTCGGTAATGATTGAGTTCAGGTTCGACATGTGCTATCACCAAGCATCGGGTTTGGAATGGACCGTTGATTCTGTAGGGGTCGTTAATGCGGGTCTTGCGATATTTGGCTGTACTTTCGCTAGTTTTCGCTATTATCGCGATGATTGGTTGTGACGATTCTGCCCATCGAGCCCATGTTTTGGGGGGAGTGCCGCTGCCTTCTGATGATGAGCCGGATATCGTGTCAAAGCCTGATGAGGGCGGCGATACTGATGAGGGTTTTGATGTCGATTCATTGTGCGTGCCGGAGTGTGGGGACAGAGTCTGTGGCCCTGATCCCGTTTGCGGCAAGTCGTGTGGCACCTGTGATGCTTCCACAACTTGCAATTCTCAAGGCCAGTGTGAGTGTGTGAGAGACTGTACCGGTCGCGTTTGTGGTCCGGACCCTGTTTGTGGCGAGCCGTGTGGGGCTTGTGATGAAAACTGGGTCTGTGTTCTTAGTGGCAAGTGTATAGCCCCAACAGCCGACTGCAGCAACGGGTGGTGTTTGATTCCGTCAGGCACCTTTAAGATGGGTTCTTTAGGAGATGATCCTTACCGTGAACTTGATGAGGGGCCTGTTCATTTGGTCACGATTTCCCGCTCTTTTTACATGGCGCAGACGGAAGTCACTCAGGGCCAGTGGAAGTCCTTGATAGGCAACAATCCTTCTGAACATAGTGCCTGTGGGGATAACTGCCCTCTTGAGAACGTTAATTGGTATGAAGCCGTTCATTATGCAAATGCGCTTTCTGAGAGGGAAGGTTTTGAAACCTGTTACACGTTGAATGGTTGCAGTGGTACTGTCGGTTCTGGGGAAAGTAAGAACAATCTCTATCAATGTACGGTCACTTTTAAGGGACTTGGTTGTGCAGGTTATCGTTTACCAACCGAGGCCGAGTGGGAATATGCAGCCCGTGCTGGTACTTCTGGGCCTAGGTATGGCGAAATTGATGCCACAACTTGGTATTGGAACAACAGTTCAAACACTAGTCATCCGGTGGGTGGAAAGGCGGCAAATTCCTGGGGCTTATATGATGTGCTGGGCAATGTATTTGAGTGGGTTTACGACTTTTACAGCGAGGACTACTACAGCACTTGTTCATCCAACTGCACAGATCCAACCGGACCTGCGACAGGCTTTAACCGGGTAAATCGTAGTGGCGGTTGGGGCAGCGACGAAAGCCGTACACGCGTGGTTTTTCGCAACAACTACTCGCCTGACGAACGCCGAGTCTATTTGGGTTTTCGTTTGGTGAGGTCCGCGCCCTAGTCTCCTGCCTCCTCTCCCCGTCCCTGCCCTCGCCCTCGCGCCGCCAAGCCTCTTGCCATTTCACACCTTGTGCTGTAAAATCGCGCTCCCTTTTGGCCTAGGATATAGAGGGGATATGCTTGGACTTTTGCGAAAATACTCCCAGTCGGTGATTATCTACGTTCTTTTCGGGATCATCATCATTGTCTTCGTCTTTACCTTCAATATGGGCGGAGCTGGCGATTCTGGTTGTGGACAGGCTGGTAGCTCTCCAGCTTCTGTCTTGGTTGAGCTGGATGGCCAAAATATTGATTCTTCGTTGCTTTACATGGGGTTGGCGCTGACCTTGGACCCGCCTTCTCCTGCAAAGATGTTTAGTCCTGCTGGCTACCAAGAAGAGATGATGTACCGATCAACTCGTTTCTTTAGGTTTAAGGGTGAGCCAGGTTTTATGCTGTATAACCAGGACCCTAGGCAGGTTGCTTCTGTTAAGGTCAGGAAGGTTGCGGATGACCTGATCGAAACGATCCTGGTGTCCGAGGTGGCCCAGGCAAATGGTCTAAGAGCTACCCCTGATGAAATCCGGGCTCGCGTGCTAAAAGAGTTTACAGACCCTTCGACTGGTAAATTCCGTAAGGATTCCTATCAAAACTTCGTGCGTTATGGCCTGCGAACCACTTTGGGTCGGTTTGAGGACTTTGTTCGGCGTGAAATCCTGCGTGAGCGCATGATTGAAATGATTACTGCGCCAGTGGTTGTGACCGAACGTGAGGCAACTGAGGCCGCAATTCGTGCCAGCAATACTCGTTCGTATCGTTACTTGGAAATTTCCCCGACGCTTTTGGCTGAAGCCATGCAGCCAACTTTGGCTGAGGCTCAGGAATGGCTTGCAAATAATGAGGCCGCCGCCAAGAAATTCTTTGAGGATAACGAGGCCTCTTATCAGATTCAGACAGGGTACGACATTTCGATGCTCAAAAAATCTGCCGCATCCAAGCGCATGATGGCCGCTTTTGAAGACCCGGAAACCCGCCAGGCCATGGCTGCAGGTCGCGCTGATGCAAAGCATGCGGCAGAGGCCTTGTTGGCTGAACTGGAAGGCGCCGCTACTGGTGATCGCGCCGCCACATTTGAACGCTTGGCAAAGGCTTCTTCCGATGATTCCTCTACCAAGGACAATGGTGGCCGCTATCAGACGGCTCTTGAGCTTGCAACCATCTCCGCTTTACTTGATCCGGCAGTTGCAAACGCAATCAGTCAGATGGCGCCAAACGAGATGACCAAGGTCATCGAAGGTGACTCTGGCTACTACATTGTCTATTTGCATGGCATTCGTCCTGCGCAGGCCAGAGGATTTGACGACGTCAAGAACTCAATCGCGCTCGAATTGCTGGCGCTGGAGCGGGCAAAAGGAAAGGCTGACTCGGTTGCAAATGATGCTTTAGCGAAAGTCCAGGCCAATGCCGAGATGCCAATGGCCGAGATTGCGGCGCAGATTAACTCGCAATTTGCCCCACACAACCCCGTTAGGTTTGGCGAAACAGGCGATATGCCAGACATGCCAACCGGCCTTACAACCTTGGTTAGCTGGAATCCAGATGACATCCCTGGTATCGGTAACAATCCAGAGCTTGCAAAGAAGATTCGCACCCTGACCATTGAAAAGCCTGTGCTGCCAGACATTGAGCGCGTTGGTGATAGCCAATTCATAATCCGCCTTGAGTCTGCAGTTGTGCCTAGCGGGCCTGATGCCGAGGCAATCGCAAAGGTTAAGGAAGAGCTTTTACCTTTGAAGCGCCAAGCCGTTTACCACGAATGGTACGCCGCATTGAAGGCCAAGGCCGCCAAGGATGGGAACTTGGTGGAAAAGGCCACATTAAGCAAGATAGTTGAAGAAGAAGTCAGAGCCCGCAACGAAGCTATTCAAAGCCTGATATCAAAAGGCTCAGATTAGCAGCCCAACTAAGCCCCACCGACTTGTTATAAATTCATGCAAGCTTCACAAAGTTTGATCTTCTGCCCCCTCCATGTGCTTTATTGGTTTTAATTAAACCTAAGTAATGTTAAACATGCTGGCCTCGCTGTGTCAGGCGACTGTGGACCTAGTTTGGAGGTGACCATGCCAAAGGTATTTGAGAACCATGAGATTGCTAAAGACGTATATCGCATGGTGGTTGAAGCGCCGGATGTGGTGAAGTACCGCAAGGCGGGACAGTTTGTGATGGTGCGCCCTGGAGCGGGCCATGAACGCATCCCCTTGACTATTGCTGATGCAGACAAGGAAAAAGGGACCATCACCTTGATTTATCAGGTTGTGGGTAAGACCACCATTGAAATGAGCCGAATTGAAGCAGGTGGCGAGATATCAGATGTGGCCGGCCCCTTGGGTATGCCAACTCACATCAGCAAAGTCGGCACCGTGGCCATCGTGGGCGGCGGGATCGGTGTGGCGCCTTCGCATCCAATTGCCCAGTCGATGCGGGCCGCAGGCAATGAAGTTATCGCAATTATGGGTGCGCGAAATAAGGACCTGATCATCATGGAGCCTGAGATGAGGGCCGCCAGTGATGAAGTGGTCATCGTCACCGATGATGGGTCATATGGTGAAAAAGGCTTTGTTACAGACGCCTTAAAGCGCCTTCTTGATGCGGGCCGTAAGATAGATTTGGTGGTCGCAATTGGGCCGCCCATCATGATGAAAATGGTCTCCAAGCTTACCAAGGAGTACGGTGTTTCGACGTTGGTCAGCTTAAACACCATCATGGTCGATGGGACTGGGATGTGTGGTGGCTGCAGGGTGACAGTGGGTGGTGAAACCAAGTTTGTGTGTGTTGATGGGCCTGAATTTGATGGCCACTTGGTTGATTTTGACGAGATGATGAGGCGCCAGAAGATGTATTCGCGGCATGAGGCCGAGTCTAGGCATCTGTGTCGTTTGGACGGGGGGACAAGTCATGGCTGAAAAACTTACTAACCGTGAAAAACTGCAGATCAAGCCTGTTCCTATGACGTCTCAGGACCCGCTGGTGCGCAGACAGAATATCAACGAGGTCCCGCTGGGATACACCGAACAAGAGGCAATGGCCGAGGCCGTTAGGTGCCTTTTTTGTAAAAACCCTCCGTGTATGAAGGGATGCCCTGTATCGGTCGATATCCCTGGATTTATTGCACTAGTCGCTGAAGGGAAATTCCATGAGGCGGCAGTCAGGATTAAGCAGACCAACATTTTGCCGGCAGTCTGTGGGCGCGTGTGCCCTCAAGAAGAGCAGTGTGAAGCGCACTGTATGGTCGCTAAATCCCATAAATCCACGGACATGAGCGTCAAGATCGGGCGCCTAGAGCGCTTTGTTGCGGACTGGGACCGCAAGCATAATCCTGTGCACAAGCCGGTTGAGGTTAAAAAGACTGGAAAGCGGGTGGCCGTTGTTGGAGCAGGACCTGCAGGCCTTACAGTTGCTGGGGATTTGGCCCTTTTGGGTCATCAAGTCACCATCTATGAGGCACTTCATCGGGCAGGTGGTGTGCTAGTTTATGGCATTCCAGAATTCAGGCTTCCTAAAGAGATAGTCGATTATGAAGTTGATGGTCTAAGGGCGCTTGGTGTTGAGATAAAGTTCAACGTGGCCATTGGGAAGTCCAAGTCGATTGCTGACCTGTTTGACGAAGGCTACGACGCGGTTTTTGTTGGAACCGGTGCTGGCCTGCCTATGTTTAAAAAGATTCCTGGCGAAAACTATCTTGGCGTTTATTCTGCCAACGAGTATCTGACCAGGGCCAACTTGATGAACGCTTATGGCTTTCCCCACGAGTCGGACACTCCCATTTTGCGTGGGCGCAACGTGGTGACCTTTGGTGGCGGAAACGTGGCCATGGACTCTGCTAGAACAGCCTTGCGTCTTGGTGCCGAGACCTCGACGATCCTTTATCGGCGCTCCGAGGCTGAAATGCCTGCTCGAATCGAAGAGATTCACCATGCCAAGGAAGAGGGCATCGAGTTTAGACTTCTACAAGATGCAATCGAGATTTTGGGTGACGAAGAGGGGTGGGTCACTGGTTGTAAATGCCTGAAGATGGAGTTGGGCGAGCCTGACGCCAGTGGCAGACGACGACCTGTTCCGATTCAGGGCAGCGAGTTTGTGATCCCAGCTGACGTGGTGGTTGTGGCAATTGGAAATGGTCCAAACCCGATTGTTACCCAGACCACTCCAGAGCTTTCCACCAACAAGTGGGGCAACATTGTGGCCGATCCTGAAACTGCTAAGACGACCATGCGTGGCGTTTGGGCAGGTGGCGACATTGTACTGGGGGCAGCCACGGTCATTTTGGCAATGGGCGAAGGGCGCCGTGCCGCGCAATCCATCCACGAGTATTTGACTACTGGCGTTTGGTAGTTGAATCAGTCCGCAACAGCTGGAAATTCCATCACTTTTGAGGGGCTCTTGAATCCGCTAGGTGGCCTTGACCTAAAAGCAGCCTCAAAAACATGGCCAGACGCAAGCGCATTTCCGTTTCTTCAGGCCACTGATCGGCAAGCAACTGCGCGATTTCTTCGCCAGTTTTGCTGCCATCACAATGTTTCCAAACAAAAGAACCAAAGGGATCAAGGCGAATTGAGAAGTCAGGCTTTTTTAACAAAGGGACAAGTATCCGTTTAAGGACGTAGCCATCAAAGCGCGGAACCGAGATTGAGACCCTGTCATCCTCACCCAAAGTAAAGGCCCGCGCCGGAACAGGTTTTGTGGCCAAAACGCCATCAACCCAAGCTGGTTGTTTTAACTGATCAGTCATCTATTCTGGCCAATCCTTAGGTTCCAAGACAGGCCTTTGGCCATTTTCCAGGGCCTCGCCCTTTACCAGATAGCAGTTTTCCATGGCAAGGCAGTCCATGTCTTCCTTTAAAAAGCATGTCAAACCGTCACCATAGTCCAAAATTATTGGTTCCCCGCGAATGTTAAACGATGTGTTTAGCAGTACTGGCACACCTGTCAGTTCCCCAAAACGGACTATCAAGTCGTGAAACTTCTGATTTTGTTCCCTAGTTACCGTTTGCAATCTGGCGGTTCCATCAACGTGGGTAACTGCGCCCAAAACACCAACTTTGTCTGGTCTAGTCCTAGAGACAAGCAGCATGAATGGGCTTTCAAATGCAGGCTCAAAATAATCGGCGCAACGATCCGCCGGCACCGCTGGGGCAAAGGGTCGAAAATCCTCGCGGTGCTTGACCCTGCGGTTAATAATGTCCTTCATATCTGGGATGGTTGGATTGGCCAGAATCGACCTGTTGCCCAAGGCTCTTGGACCGAACTCCATCCTGCCTTGGATCCAACCGATAATTCGGCCCTTTGCAAGGTCTACGGCCGCCCTGTCTCGCAGCTCCTCGAAGTTGTCGTACCGTTTGTATGGCATTTCCCTAAGCTTAAGAAATCGTTCGATTTCATCTGGATCATTGGCTGGCCCCAAAAATCCGTTTTTCATGGTCCATTGCCTTGGTTTGTCCAGGACCTGGTGCCAGTAGTACAAGGTGCTGCCAAGCGAGCCCCCATCGTCACCAGATGCAGGCTGGATGAACATCTTTTCAAAGGGCAGGTGTTCCAAAATGATGCCATTGGCCACGCTATTTAGGCCAACCCCACCAGCGACACACAGGTTTTTCATCCCCGTTTCTTCATAAAGACTGCTAGCCGCCTTCAAAGCAATAGTTTCAACCACCTTTTGCATGCTTGCGGCAATATCGTAATCTCGCATGGTAATTTCAGATTCTGGCACTCTTGGCTGGCCAAACTTTTTGACAAATTTGGAGCTGTACATCACGGTATCGCGGAAAAATGCAAAATAATCGAGGTTCATCAAAAAACTACCATCTTCTCGGACAGTTATCATGTCAGCTATCATCTGATCATAATAAACAGGCTCCCCATAGGAGGCCAGTCCCATGACCTTGCCTTCCCCGCCGTTTACCCGAAAGCCCAAAAATGCAGTAAAGGTGCTGTACCAAAGGCCAAGGCTGTGTGGATAGCGCATCTCATGGGTCAGGTGGATCTTGTTACCTCGTCCAACCCCCTTGGTCATTGTGGCCCATTCGCCGACCCCATCCATGGTTAGGATCGCAGCCTCATCAAAGCCAGATGCAAAGAAAGAAGAAGAGGCATGGGCGTAGTGATGGTCCGCAAAAAAGACCTCACCTTTAAAGTCCAAGTTGTACTGGATCATTTCTTTGATAAAAAGCTTGTACTTAAGCCACAGCGGCATCGAATCTGCGAACTGGCCAAATCCCCTTGGAAATGACTGCGCGTTCATGGTGATTATGCGCTCAAACTTCTGGAGCGGCTTTTCGTAAAACACGACCGCGTCAATATCTTTTTGCTCAATACCGCCAATTTTAAGACACGCCTCTATGGCCTGACTTGGAAAGTCCAGCGAGTGCTTTTTGCGTGAAAATCGTTCTTCCGCAGCGGCCGCGACGATGTTTCCATCCATCATCAAAGTCGCAGAAGAGTCATGGTACATGAACGAAAGTCCAAGTATGTTCATTTTCTTTTTATCCTTCATTCATTAGAAGGGCTCAGCCAAATCCTTTACAAAGCTTTCAGGCGCAGGCCTTGGATGCCAGAAAGTTTCAGCGGTTTTCTTTTTACCAAGCGGCCTTTTCCCTGAAATCCACAAAAACAGCTTGGCCAAGGGAAATCCCAAATAAAACACAAAGGCCAGAACAATCTTGTTCCAAAAACGGGCCTGTTTTTGAAAAGACATCCCTATGGAACTGCTTACAGGATTTGAACCCCACGTCAGCAATTTCGCAAACCAGAATCTGGGTTTGTATGGCAGCAACAGGGAAATTGAGCATACGATAGCGCCACTTACCCTAAGCCACAGTGCTTTCAACTTGCCTTTCATTTTCTAGCTCTCCTGTGGCCCTTCAATCAGTTTGGCTAGGCGCGAATCCGGCCCCTTTTCCAAGTACTCTTTGGTCATTTCTTCAACCATATCCAGCTTTTCCTTGTAATAGGCTGCCATCTTCTTTTCAAATTCCTCAAACGGCATTTTATGCAGGGTGCTTCGCAAGAACATGGCATACAAAACCTGCTGCTCACACACAAACTGCAAGTCATCCTTTTGACCCTTAACCTTGGGATTTCTTGAATATCTTAGTTCATACAGGATTTGCTCAGTAAGCTCGCCCTCTTCGTAGATGGGCGTTTCATAAGTTATCCCAAAGGTTGCATATAGCTGCCTCAGGCGATTTAGCATGATTACTTCGTTTTGCTCTGGATAAACGTTTGCAAT
The DNA here is from genome assembly GCA_012840965.1 of Oligoflexales bacterium. Lineage (GTDB taxonomy): Bacteria > Myxococcota_A > UBA9042 > DTJE01 > DTJE01 > DUVQ01. The sequence continues at coordinate 54,674 of DUVQ01000098.1, forward strand.
CCGAACAGCCCCATCGGCTATGTGTTTGATTCCATTTTCCAAACAGTAAATCAACGCCCGCCAGTGAAACGACACCTTACACTGGCCACACATGGACAACACCATCTTTTTATGTTTGCGATAATGGGTCCAATAACGCTCATACATCACAAACTTAAGTAGCTTATCTGTCTTAATGAATTGGTGGACAAACTTGTTGGGGCTATTTACGTGCGTTTCAAGCCGTTTTACCCCCGCTAACACATGCTCTGTCCCATGAGTGCCCTTGCGCAAAAACGTCAGCAAATGCACTTGGTCAAAGCGTTTGGCCATTTTGATAGCGACCAAAGAGGAATCAGAGCCAGCAGAATACAAAACTGCAACGGAATTGTTTTCCAAGGGGCCCCCTAAAAGATAGCGTAAAAGAAAGGCAAAAGAACTGGTGATTCAACAATAACTAGCAGCAAAACACCTATTAAAAGCATGGTCAGGATTGGGATTAAAAACCATGTTTTCTTGTGCCATATCATCTTGGAAAACTGAACTATAAGGCCAAGTCTGCGCCGTTTCATCATTCATCCTTTTGCTCAAGGCCTTGTAACCATTTCTCAATCTCAGGCTCAAGCATATCCGCTAGGATTTCATGGCCTTTGATCCCAAGGTGGAAAGGATCCCCACAGCCTGACGAGTACGGCAACGGCTCGTATGGCTGACAGTCAGCGTCCGGGCCATCAGGATACATGGCATCTAGCTTTGGTTCAAAATCAATTAACGTTACATTTGGAAATCTTTCAGCCAATCCCCTCATGTGAGCGTTTTCCATGTCCATGTAAGTTTTTGATTGTTCAGAAATAACTCTTTTATCAGCAGAAACGGTTGCCACAAACACGTGGGCTTTGTGAGACTGAGCCACTTTTACTATCGCGTCCATATTTGCGGCGTAACGGCTGAAAACCTCTTCTATAACCTTGTCAGTGACTTCGTAAGTGTGGTCGTATCTCTGACTCCAGATAATGTACAACGACATTCTTATAAAGGCTGATTGGTTAAAGAGAACTTGGAACGCAGAACCAGACAATTCGTCGTTGATCGAGGTATTGTTTGTTAACCTGAATTCGTTGTGGGCGTTCAGGTCCTGGTGACCTATGTACAGCAAAAGAGCGTCTAGGTGGTCCAACGTTGCAAAGCGGCGTTTAGTTATCTCCAGAAGGTGATTGCTTGCGAGCCCACCTGCTTCGAAATAGAGGAAGTTAGCCCTGCCCTTGAAGCGCTTAGCCAAAATGGCTGAAAAAGGTGTCCTATGAATCCGCTCTAAATTGGCAGGGGAACTGCCGATAGTTGCTAGAGTCGGCTTATCAGCTTCATATTCAGGTGGCGGAGCCATGGATGGATATTCGGAAATGCGCAAAGGCTGGTATTTATTGTGAATAATAGTGTCGCAAGCGGCTTCAAGTACCAAAAGCATCCCTAGGGTGATCCAGACCCCAGTAATCCAGCTTTCCTTTTTCTTTACCGCCGGTTTGGGTAAGGTCTTGGCCAGAAACACCGCAATTCCAATCCAGGCAAGTACGGCCAAAATGGCTAAGGGGTGATCCGCTAAAGTGATCCTACCCATGTGAAGCAGTTCGAATATGGCAAGCCAAACAGCGATAGACGCCGCGACACGTTTTTTTCTAAAAACGGTGACTAAGAAAACTATGGACAGAATGAAAATCCCTGACAAATCAAGCCATCTGAAAATCGTAAGTGGTGGATCCCCAAAAGATATAATCTGTCCAATAAGGTCAACTAAAGTGGAGAGAACTCGCCATATGGCCCATACCATGGCAGTGACAGTAGCTACAAAGATGACCCTTTCTTTACGCATCCCTTGGTCGACCTCGCGGTGCAATCGCCGAAAACTACCACACTCCGTCCGAGGTCTCAATTTATCAAAGCCGAAAATTAGGGATTAATAATTGCAACCAATAGTTGCACACTAAGTCATTTGGCGGTATCAGAGTCTGCGGACTTTGATGTTTATCAAATCTGTGTAGTTTAATTGGTGCGTACAAGCTTGCGGAGGGATACCTTGAAATCAACAGCAATGCAGGAACTAGTTCAAGGGGCAGCTGCCTTTTCAGATTTTCGCCTCAAGGCCTTGGCTGATTCGCTGGGCGAGATAATTCCAGGGATTAAGCAGGTTTCAGCAAGCTTCGTTTATCTGCTCGATCTGGACGCCCCCTTGAATGAAGCCATAAGGGCTAGGATTTTAGAGCTGCTTGACGCAACTGATGAGCCGCTGCTGCCAGGGTGCTTTTTTGTGACTCCTAGGCTTGGAACCATTTCTCCTTGGTCGTCAAAAGCCATTAACATCCTTCACAATTGCGAGTTGACGGCGGTGCGACGAGTTGAGCGTGGCATAGCGTTTTGTGTAAAGGACAGTGCTGGAAAATCGCTGGGGCCTGCCGATCTGGCCAAGGCGCTTGACCTGCTTTATGACAAGATGACTGAGGGGGTGTATGAAAACGTTGACAATTTCTTTTACTCGCAGCCACCGGCCCCAGGCGTCGTCTTTGATCTAAAAAATGGTGGAATCGACGTCTTACATAAGGCAAATGCGAAAATGGGATTGGCCTTATCAGATGATGAAATTGACTACCTGTACCAAGCCTACTCAAAGGCTGGTCGAAATCCCACCGACAGCGAACTTGTGATGTTTGGCCAGGTAAATTCGGAGCACTGCCGCCATAAAATCTTTAACGCCGACTGGGTAATCGATGGCGAGCCCCAACAGCATACCCTGTTTCAGATGATCAAGCATACCCACGCATGCAGTCCAAAAGGAACGCTTGTCGCGTACAAGGACAACTCAAGCGTGGCGCAGGGGCATTTAGTGCAAGCCTTTGAAATCAATGACGAAGGTTCCTACAGCTTTCAAGAAGACCAAATCGACATGATTATGAAGGTCGAGACTCATAATCATCCAACGGCGATTTCCCCATTTGCTGGTGCGGCCACTGGTGTTGGAGGGGAGATTCGCGACGAATCTGCTACTGGGACTGGTTCAAAGAGCAAGGCTGGGTTGGCTGGATTTATGGTTTCCAACTTACGCATCCCAGGTCATATCCAGCCTTGGGAGGTTGAGCATTCCAAGCACCCAGCACGACTTGCGACTCCTTTGTCGATCATGCTTGATGGGCCGTTGGGTGGGGCTTCATTTGGAAACGAGTTTGGTCGTCCTCAACTTGCTGGATTCTTTAGGACCTTTGAAGATCTGGTAAACGGTCGTCATCGTGGATACCACAAGCCAATAATGCTTGCTGGTGGTATGGGAAACATCAGGCGTAGTCAGGTTTACAAAAAGAAGCTTAAACCAGGCGATCTGATTGTTCAGCTAGGTGGTCCTTCCATGCGCATCGGTCTTGGCGGTGGTGCGGCGTCGTCTATGGACACCGGTGTAAATGAGGCCGCCTTGGATTTTGACTCGGTCCAACGCGGAAATGCTGAGGTTCAGCGTCGCTGCCAGGAGGTTATCGATGCATGCGTCACCATGGGGGATGATAATCCCATCATAAGCATCCACGATGTTGGAGCTGGCGGTCTTTCTAACGCCTGTCCAGAGCTGGTTGAAGACACTGGCGCCATTTTCCAGCTTAGGGATATCCCAAACGAGGAACCTTCGATGAATCCCATGGAGATTTGGTGCTGCGAGGCTCAGGAGCGCTACGTGTTGGCCATAGATCCAAATGATCGAGCGCTATTTGAAGGGCTGTGTAAAAGGGAGCGCTGCCCAGTGGCATTCATAGGTGTGGCAACTGGTGACGAGCGCCTTGTGGTTGAAGATAGCTATTTTAATGACCGCCCAATCGACATGGATATCAGGGTGTTGCTTGGAAAGCCCCCGAAAATGCAGCGAAGCATCCAACGGGCCGAGGTCAAACCTCCACCCCTCGATTTGGAACATGTCGCCATCGAAGACGCGATTTACCGGGTTTTAAATCTGCCCGCGGTCGCCGATAAGTCGTTTTTAATAACTATTACAGACCGTTCCGTTACAGGTCTGGTTCATAGGGATCAGCTGGTTGGTCCATATCAAATCCCAGTTGCAGATTGTGCTGTGACTGCCACCAGTTACCTTTCATACAAGGGTGAAGCGATGGCAATGGGCGAGCGGTCTCCTATCGCGCTGATAAGCGGCCCTGCATCTGGTCGTATTGCGATTGGCGAGGCGCTGACCAATCTGGCCGGCGCAAATATTGGCGAAATTGGAAACGTTAAGCTGTCGGCAAACTGGATGTGTGCCTGTGGTGAGGACAACGAGGACGCCCAGCTTTTTGACACCGTTAAAGCCGTTGGGATGGAGCTATGCCCAGCTCTCGGCGTGTCCATTCCAGTAGGTAAAGACTCGCTTTCAATGCGCAGTGTCTGGCAGGATGAATCAGGTCAAAATCGTCGCCAGACCTCGCCTTTAAGCTTGGTTGTCAGTTCATTTGCACCGGTCCAAGACATTCGCAAAACGGTGACCCCGGATCTAAAACCGGTCGATTCAAGCTTGATCTTGATTGACCTTGGAGCTGGCAAAAATCGCCTAGGTGGCAGTGCTTTAGCACAAGTCTACAACCAAGTCGGCGATGAGGCCCCAGACCTGGATGATCCTGTGAAGTTCAAGGCTTTTTGGTCCGCTATCCAGGAATTAGTGGATAAAGGGCTACTTTTGGCCATCCACGACCGCTCTGACGGTGGTTTGTTCATCACTCTTTCAGAAATGGCGATGGCTGGTGGTCGTGGATTTGAAGTCACCTTGCCGGGTAATTCCACGACAGCCAAAGCCCAGCTCTTTAGTGAAGAATTGGGTGTTGTGATACAGGTTGCCGACCGTGAACCAGTGTTGGACCTGCTAAACAAGCATGGCCTTTCAGACATCTGTTTCACGTTGGGTACTGTCAAAACAGATAACCACCTGATTTTCAAATCAAATGAAGGCTCCACCCTAGTCTCGACAACCATTACTGACGTGCGTCGCCAGTGGTCCGCTTTGTCATACAAGATTCGCTCAATTCGCGAAAATCCGGCGTGTGCCACGCAAGAATATGAAAAGGCGATATCGCCTGACGCAAAAGGCAGGCAGTACAAGCTAACTTATGACTTGCTGCCAAAACCAGTCAACTTGAATCTGACTAAGCCAAAGGTGGCGATTTTGCGTGAGCAGGGCGTAAATGGCCATGTCGAAATGGCCGCCGCCTACACATCTGTCGGCTTTGATGCGGTAGATGTTCACATGACCGATCTTTTAGCAGGTCGAATAAACCTTGACGGTTTTACTGGCTTGACCGTCTGCGGCGGTTTTAGTTATGGCGATGTGTTGGGCGCAGGTACCGGATGGGCCAGGTCAATCCTGTTTAATCCAACCATGAAAGCCATGTTTACCCGGTTTTTTGCAAGGCAAGACACCTTCACACTTGGGGTTTGTAATGGGTGCCAGACTATCTCTCAGCTAAAAAGCATCATTGACGGCGCAGCCCACTGGCCACGATTCATGGCCAACGTCAGTGGTCAGTTTGAGGCCAGGTACTCAACTGTCAGGATAATGCCATCGCCATCAGTCCTTTTGCGTGGGATGGAAGGGGCCCGTATCCCAGTCCCATCGGCCCATGGTGAAGGGCTTGTGACATTTGCAAGCGACGAGGACAAAAAGGCCGCCTTAGCCGCCGTGTGCTACGTTGACAATGATGGGAATTGCACCCAGCAATATCCTGAAAATCCCAATGGTTCTGTTGGCGGCATGACTGGTTTTACGACAACTGATGGGCGCGTGCTAATCATGATGCCGCACCCCGAGCGTGCCTTCAGGTCCGTCCAGCTAGCTTACAGACCTGCTGACATGTTTGCTGGCGAAGCCGGTCCTTGGCTACGCATGTTCCAAAATGCATATGCTTTTGCCACTGGGCGATAAATGACTACAATGCAGACCTTAGTGGTGTCCTTTTGCCGTTTTACAAGGGGGGAGTTGATGGGGCTATCTAATCAAAAACATTGGTCAATTTTGGCGGGCTTGTCCTTGGTTTTCGCTGTTGCTTGTAATGAAAGCCCAGAGCCAACCCCTTTGGATGACGCTATCCAAGACGCATCAGATGACACCCCCACAGAAGACGTTTTTGGTGACGACGATTCTGGCGACGAATCTGGATTTTCACAAAAGGCAACTCCTTGGCGTGCTGGTCCGGAGGCGCCTTCAAGTGACCTGTTCGAGGATTATGGATTAACCGAATTTAACGGTTGGGTCGACGAGGTCTCGTGGAAGTTTGAAAACGGAGAACCCGTGCTCAACCACCACGAGCTTGCCTATTATGCAGTTGCTAATGGGCGCACCTTTTCCTTTTTGGGTACAACTTACCCCCTAACAGTGCTTCACGAACCTTATGGGCCTGATTACAACCGACCGAAACTAAAGACTTTCCCAGATATCCATTTCAGCGCAACTATTGGTGGTAAAGCCCAAAAGGTGGATGTCTCACGCATAGGTCGATTCAGCAAAAGCTCCATTGTTGGCATTACAAACGAGGGCCAGAGCCTTAAAGTTTCTTCGCTATTTGCGGCCCCAGTCAGTGATGATGCAGACATCAGAACCTCGATTATTGCCATTTTCCGGCTCACCAACACCGGGACAGACCCAATCAAATCAGTTGGTTTTTCAATGAAGCCGATGTCTGGTTTTGAAGAATCAGCTGAAGGTGTGGCTATTTTTAAACAATTGGATCGCCGCATAACAACCGTTTGTCCTGATGCGACATGGGACGACGACAAAGCCGCGTTTGTTGTGCAAGACGTCGACCTAGAAGCTGGTGCCAGCCGAGATATCCAGTTTTGGTTGTTTTTCTCCGATGGAAAGGTGGAGGCCAACAGGGTAGAGCACCTGACTGCCCTAGCTAAAGCATCAGACGTCAAAGCAATTTTCGGCGCGACCAACTCGTGGTGGGAAGACTGGTTTTCACAGGGCCTAGTTGTGGAATTGGACGACCCTATGGTCACCGACCTGATCGAGTCCTTCCAGTACACCCTTAAAGCGCAAATTTCATACAACGGCGCAATGAGCCCGCTTTCTCACTATGGCGAGTATTGGACTCGTGACATCAGCTCTCCCGTAAGGATGCTGTCAATCATGTCCAGGCCAGACGAGGCGCGGTCCATACTTGATTATCACCACGTCGCAGCCTGTGCAAATGAGGGCTTCTTTAATGCCTCCAAAGTTGATTGGCCTACCGACGTTCCCTGTGCTGTAACCGATTGGTCCGCGCTGCCCGTCCTTACAAACAAAACAGCTGCCGAGGCGCCATCTTACATTGTTCACATGTACCACCGGTTATTTGACACTACCGGCGATTCGTCCTTGATGCGTGAAAGAGAAGAGATGCTTCGCTATGGGCTTCAAAAGCAAAACATGGACGAGACATTCTTGCTGCCATTTTCTGACGACGAGACCTTTAGGGCAGCCATGGCCATGAACTTAAACCTTGATGGAGGGGCATCAATGATGTTTGCCGATGTGGCATGGTCTCTTCACTCCACGCTGCTCTACGTGGCTGCTGCCGATGGCCTTGCCGCAGCCCTTGGTTACGAGCAGACCGACGACATCGTTAAGGTCAGAAATTCTGTGGCCGCAACTTTGGATCAGTACTACTGGCAAGAAGAAGAGGGCTTTTGGGCAGCCATGGTTTACAAAGACGATCTGAGGCCTTTAATGGCTCCATACGAAGATGTGAATCTTACCGCCGCTTGGATGAACCTCGAAGATGCCTTGGGATGGGACAGGATAAGCAGTGATATTAATGCCTTAGTTGAAAGGGCCTGGGTTGACGAGCTTGGAGTTATTCAAACCAACGCAGGGGCTTATAGTGAGCTTTTTGGTTTTGACCTCTCGATGGGCATAGCAACTGGAATGACGCCAGGTTTTTCTTTGTATGCGCTGTCTCGTCATCGCCCCGATCTGGCACAAAAAAGCTTTAATGCTTTTAGGGAAATTGCTACCGCCTCTGGGAATGTTACCGAGGATTATGCGACAAAGGGCTTCGTCCCACTGATGCCTTTGTACGATGATTCAGGTGAGTTTGGTGAGGTTTGGGCACGTTTCCGTCCGTGGGAGGGGGCCCAGGATGCAGAGGCCATTATTTTCTATCTGACAGGGCTGTGGCCAGACGCTGCAAACCATCGTGTCGCCCTTCAACCGCATCTGCCAAATAACCTTCCACGTGCGACATATAGGGGGCTTATGGCGGGCGGTTGCAAGATCGACTTGAGCTTAGAGGAGCAAAGTGAGACGGTGCGAGACTACGCGGTACATTTCACAGGCGACAAGTGTAATGACCTCAATGTGACTTTGAAAACCGCCACTTGGGAATGTGGTGAGACCGATTTCTGCCAAGTGACAGTAACGGCCAGTGGGTGCGTCATTGACCAGGCCGCAGCTGCTATTGGAACAGCCAGTTTTAAAGCCCAAGACAAGATGATTTGCACATTCAGGGCCGAGTAATTCTTTTTTGGCGTAAAAACCCTTAAAAAAGGGATAATCCCCATCTTGAAACAGTGTGAATCCTTTGATACTCTGCGTCGGAAACGTCTGATTGGGGGAATCATGGACTGGGCTGTTCGACTTCCTGAGATTGGAGACAAGATTGGCGGTAGGTTTCGCATAGTTGCGATTAAAGGCTCCGGGCCGGTAGGCATGGTGTTCAAGGCCTTTGATTTGGCTTTGGACTTGCCTGTGGCAGTGAAAGTTTTTAATCCAGAGTTGTTTAGTTCCGCATTTAGGGAGCTGAATCTGCTGCGGCTGTACAGGGCCAGGACCCTACAAGACAGCAATCTGGTCAGAATTTTTGAGGTCATGGAAGAAGACGGCCTTCATTTTGTGACCAGCCAGTTAGTTGAGGGGATGTCCCTTAGGGCAGTGCTCGATCTGAGGGACGAAAGTGGTGAGCGATTTCCAGCGCCCAAGATTCGGTCGCTTGCAGAGTGGCTGATAGACGCTGTTGTCCCTATCCATAAACAGGGGATTATTCACGGGAATCTGAAGCCGGAGAACCTGTTCGTTTTACCGGACAAACTAATGGTTTCGGACCCTCACTACTTGGTCCTTAACATGCTTGTTGAGGGCCAGGAGATTCCAGCTACAGACTTTTATCGTGGTCCAGAGCAACTTACTGAACCGCGAATGGAATTGAAGCAGACTGATGTTTACGCCGTCGCTTTAATCATAGGTGAGATTCTTGCCATTAATCCAGTAAGGGCAGGCGTTCCTCTTTCTGAACAAATTCCAAGGCTTACCAAGCATCTTGATGATGTCTTTGTCAAGGCTACCCAAGACGACCCATTTGATAGGTACGATTCATTACAAAGCTTTGCCAAGGATTTAAGCAGTGCCTTTGCAAAGGTAGATGTTGACGGACTGTGGGTCCGCAGGATGCACGAGACAGGCTCGTTCAAGGCGTTAAGGATCGTCCAAGCTCCAGATGGTCAGCCAATTCCTCTGGTAGTGGAACCAACTGCTGTCACAGCCCCCGAGCCTGCCCCTGCTCCCGAGCCCGAGCCTGCCCCAGAGCCCGCCCCAGAGCCAGAGCCTGCCCCTGCCCCGGAGCCTGCACCTGTCTCTGCCCCCGCCCCTGATCCTGTCCCTGTCCCTGACCCCGAGCCAGAGCCCAACCCTGCTGACGAACTAGAGGAAGAGGGCATCGAATTCGATACAAATCGCATTGATGACTCGGACTTAGAGGGAATCGAGGTTGTCTTTAGCGCACCTGCAATGGATGATGAGGAAGATCTTGCTGTTGAGGAGACAGTAGAGCCCGTGGCACCGGAGCCCACCAAAGCCGGAAGGGGTAGAAAAGGGAAAAAGGGTAGACAGGCCGCTAGGGAGGCCGCTAAAGAGGCGGCAAGGGCCGCTCAAAAGGAGGAAGAACAGCCCCCACCTGCACCTGAACCACCTCCGGTTGTAGTTGCAGATGCCCCACCAGATGTGCCAGATCTGCTGTTGACTACCCCACAGCGCAGACCCACTGGCCCCTTACCAAAACCACCTACCAGGCCTATAGATACCGGCACTGTAACTGTAATCAAAAAAGACGAGCCAAAAAGCGGAATTATGCGTTTTCTTTGGCTTATAGCGTTGGTGGTAGTGTTGGGTGGTGCTGCAACATTTTGGTACATGGGTAAATCTGATCCAGTGGAGGAGCCAGTCATTGCTGCTGTTGATGACCCAGCTCCTGCCCCGGCTCCAGCTCCTGAGCCTGCTGCAGCTCCGGCCCCAGCTCCGGCCCCAGCCCCTGAGCCCGCTGCAGCCCCGGCCCCGGCTCCGGCCCCAGTCCCTGAGCCTGCTCCTGCCCCCGAGCCTGTCCCTGCCCCTGAGCCCGCTGCTGCCCCCGAGCCTGAGCCTGTCCCTGCCCCAGAACCAGCCCCCGCTCCCGAGCCAGCCCCAGCCCCCCAAGGCGCCCTTTTAGCAGACAACCTAGTCTGCCCCGCGGGCATGGCGCTAATCGTGCTGGATGAAACAGCCACTGTTGACTCCAAGGCCAAACCAAGCTCAGTAGGCTTTTGTATCGACACCCACGAATTTCCTGGAGCTGGTCAAAAACCAAGGGGCGGCGCGTCTAGGGCCACCGCAACCAGCTTGTGCAAAAAGGCTGGGAAGGCACTGTGCAGTAGCGCCCAATGGTTAAAAGCCTGCGAAACCGGCACACCAGAGGCATCGAAGTGTAACGTGACAGGCGGCGTACAACCCGCAGGTTCCTACGCTGAATGCGTAACATCCAACGGTGTGTACGACATGATCGGAAATGTTGGGGAATGGACCTCTGACAACTTCATCAGAGGCGGTGACACCAACGTTGGTGGGATTGGATCTTGTTCCTACAAAACTAAGCGTTTTAGCCCGAAATCCACAGACGGATTCAGATGTTGTGCCAATCCTACAACTCGCTGATCTATCTTGCATCAAGCCTTCAACCACAAGGAGCCACACAGTGATAGATAGATACACAACTGTGCGCATGCGCAATATCTGGTCCATGAAGAATCGTTGGAATCTTTTTTTGGACGTAGAGCTAGCTTATCTTGAGGCTTTAGAAGAAGACAAGATTGCCACACCAGGACAAGCTAAAAAAATTAAGGACTTGGTGACCATAGACCCCGACCGGATCGCAGCCCTTGAACAGACGCTTCGCCACGATGTGATAGCGTTTTTGACCCATGTGGAAGAGCAGGCAGGTGAGGCGACCAGATTCCTGCATTATGGACTTACCAGTTCCGACGTCCTAGACACGGTATTTGCTCTTCAGCTTAAACAGGCCACAGCCTACATCTTGGAAGAGATGTCAAACCTGACAGATGCGCTGGATGAACTGGCGCAACGTCACAAAAAAACGCCCATTGCCGGTCGTACCCACGGCATGCACGCGGAAGCGACCTCTTTTGGGTTGGTCGTTTTGTCATGGCGGGAATCGGTGATAAGAAGCCACAACCGTCTGATTGCGGCCGCGAACGATATTGCCACAGGAAAGTTGTCAGGTGCCGTGGGCAATCTGGCGTTTGGCGACCCACAAAGGGAAAGGCGTGTCCTTGAGCGTTTGGGGCTAAGGCCAGAACCTGTCGCATCCCAAATTGTTGCACGTGATCGACATGCAGCGCTTTTTGTGTCCATGGCCATGGCTGGAAGCGTCTTGGACAACATCGCGACAAACATCAGACACCTGCAAAGGACCGAGGTTGGCGAAGTTTATGAACCTTTTGGCAGCGGGCAGCGCGGCTCATCGGCCATGCCCCACAAAAAGAACCCAGTGCTTTGCGAAAACGTCACCGGTCAGGCTAGGCTTTTGCGTTCATATGCGTTGGCGGCCCTTGAAAACGTACCTTTGTGGCACGAAAGGGATATCAGCCATTCCAGCGTCGAAAGGGTGATTGGTCCTGATGCGACATCGGCTTTAGAATTCGCATGCAAACGGTTGTGCGGCGTGATTAAGGGCCTGACTGTAAATGAAGACGCAATGGCCAAAAATCTGGAGCATTCTGGTGGAATCATCCACTCTGAAGGGGTGCTGTTGGCGCTTGTAAGGTCCGGAATGCGCAGACAAGACGCCTATGCCTTGGTTCAAAGGTGCGCCCTTAAAGCCATGTCTGGCGAGGGTAGCTTCATAGAAAATCTAAAATCAGACGCAGATATCAAACTCAGATTATCTGATGAAGAGATCGATCAGTGTTTTTCCATCAAAGAGCACTTGCGCTGGACTGATGACCTGTATGCCAGGCGCTCAAAAATCACCGCCTAACGCCAAAAACACCTTATCCAGAGCCGCCCTTAAATCCGGATGATAGCGCCGTTTATAATCCCAATCTGTCCAAGCATTCACAGCAGCTAACGCTTTATCTATGCCAATTTTGTTCGCAAAACCTCGAATCTCTTCAACCATGTCATAGTTACAAAAATCCGAATCAGGGCTACCAGATGCTGCATGAACGATATCCTGAAGCAGCGACTCAAGTAACAACAAAACGTCTGCTTCATCACCTTTTGAACTTGCCACATCCTTGGAAAACGCCAGCAATTGGTCAAGGCCCTTTGTTCCAAGCTCCAAAAAAGTCTGAATAAAAGCCCGTCGTTCACCCATTAAAGGGCTATCCAAAAGACGAATCGCTCGACCAGGGCTACCCATGGAAAGCGCCGCTGCATCCACGATTTCAGCCGGTGAAAGCCCACGTTCTTCGGCTACTATCGCTGCCACGTCTTCCGTGCTTAACCTGTTGAAATTTAAGGATATACATCTTGATATTACCGTTCTAGGCAGCACATCTGGATTAGATGAAATCAAGATAAACAGGGTTTTTGATGGAGGTTCCTCCAACGTTTTTAATGCCGCATTAGCCGCCTCAAGAGTCATCAAATCTGCATTGTCGATTATCAGGCCCTTCCAGGGGCCAATTAGGGGCTCAAACTGAAGCCGAGGGGTTGCCTGGCGAATCGCATCAATCTTGATAACTCCCTTTTCTGGCTGCAAGATTGCCAGATCGGGAAAGGTGCCTGCATCAACCATGTTACAAGCGCGACACAGACCGCAGGAGTCGTTTTCAGTAGGATCTTCGCACACTAGGAACGAAAAGAAAGCCAACGCGGTGGTTCGCTTTCCGACTCCTTCTGGTCCTGCAAACAAAAAGGCATGCGGGATACGTTGGGCGCTAACTGTCCGAAGCAGAATGTTCTTTATTCGATCCTGGCCCGCGATACCAAAAAACCGCATTCCCAGTCCCCTTGAGAGGGCCCTTTAGGCCTTTTATCATACTAAATGTAAATAAAGATAGTTAAGGCTGATTTTTTCCACGTCCATACTAGAAATTTTGACCAAATAAAGTTAGCATTAATCCCGATTGTGCCCCTATTTTTGGTGCACTGCTTGCAGGGAGGATCACATGGCTAACAAGAATCACTCAAAATCCTTCTCCTTACTTGTGGCGCTTATTGCTTCAGGTGCGTTGCTTTATGCCTCCTGTGAGGGGGATGGCAAGCTGCCCGATATTGGGGGCTCTGGCGAACGAGACTCCATCAAAGGTGACGCCAACGACATCCATGTCGGGTTGCCTGATGAGGGGCGTCGCGATCCTGGGACCGACACCCCTGATGATAAGACAGGGCCAATCGACATTGTATATGACGAAATCGAAGATGATGCTGACGCTGACGATGACACCACTGTTACTCCCGATTGTCCTGGAAACTTCATGTGTCCATGCGAGCAGGGTGCTGAATGTTACTCGTCGGTTTGTACGCCTACAAACGATAAGTCGGTTTGTTCAAAGCTCTGTAGTAGTGACATGTCATGCCCAGACGGTTGGGTCTGCGAGAAAATTGCCGGTGGCACGGATCCTATTTACGCCTGTGTCCACCCATTCCCGACCCTTTGTCAGCCATGTCGAAATGATACCGAATGCGTGCCTTCGTGGAGCTCAGGTAGCAAGCGTTATCTTTGCATCGACCATGGTGCAGAAGGCAGCTTCTGTGGCGGTCAGTGCAATTTAACCTCTGATTGCCCCAGAGGTTATGACTGTCGGGATGTTCAGTCTGGTACAAGCCTGATTAAGCAGTGCGTTCCTTCGGATGGCCAGTGCGAATGTACCGAAAAATTCAAAAACTCCCGTTTTCTTACAAACTGCTACAACGAAAACGAATTTGGCAGATGTGGTGGTACCAGAACCTGCGACTCTGAGTGTAGCGCCAGGATTCCCGCCAAGGAAGAATGTAATCAAATTGACGACGACTGTGATGGGTTAACCGATAACGACGTTCCTGACCTACCCTGTGAGATTACTAATGTTCACGGAACTTGTATGGGCAGTCGCGTCTGTGTTAACGGCCAATACAGCAGGACCTGTACGGGGGCTGCGCCCGGACCAGAAATCTGTAATGGTATAGACGATAACTGCGACGGCAGAACTGACGAAGGCTTCCCAGATACAGACGGTGATGGAATTGCCGACTGCGTTGACCCTGATATTGATGGTGATGGCGTCTTAAACATCGACGATAATTGCCCATACGTTTTTAATCCAGATCAGGCCAATAACGACGGTGATGACTACGGCGATGCTTGTGATGACGACGACGACAACGACGGTATCCCAGATATCCACGACAATTGTCCCTTGGTGCCAAATCACGATCAGGTGGACACCGACCGTGATGGTGTTGGTGACGCGTGCAGCTGTGACATTGATAGCGACGGTGTTCCAAACAATAATATGATCGACATGCAAGGCAATAAGTGCCCGACCCCAGCTGTTGTTGATAACTGCCCCTTTATTCCGAATGCAGATCAGACGGACACAGATGGCGATCTAATTGGCGACGCCTGTGACTGCGATATCGATGACGACGGTGTCCCCAACAACTCCAAAAGCAAAGACTGTTCCTTCATCGAGAAGCCAGATAACTGTCCCTATGTTAAAAATCCAGACCAGGCGGACACTGATGGCGATGGTATAGGCGACCTCTGTGACTGTGACATTGATGGCGACGGTGTCCCCAACAATGGTCATGGTTGCGATCCGATTGCGCCAGAAGATGAAGACAACTGCCCATATGTCCCGAATAAAGACCAAGGCGATGTCGACGGTGATGGTAAGGGCGATCTCTGTGATTGCGATATTGACGGCGACAAAGTTCCGAATAAGGGGTTTGATTATTTCGGTAACGAGTGCCCTGAGGCTGAGGTGTACGATAACTGTCCGTTCCACTACAACCCGGACCAGGATGGTGGTGTTTGTGACTTTGACTGGGATGGTGACGGTATACCAAATGAATTGGATAACTGCCCGTTAGTACCGAACCCAGACCAAGAAAACCTA
Source organism: Oligoflexales bacterium (assembly GCA_012840965.1). Taxonomy (GTDB): domain Bacteria; phylum Myxococcota_A; class UBA9042; order DTJE01; family DTJE01; genus DUVQ01. The sequence goes on from DUVQ01000098.1 coordinate 70,013, forward strand.
GACGAGGATGGTTTCGGTGATGTCTGTGATTGCGATATTGACGACGACGGATGGCCGAATAGGGGTGTGGATTTTTATGGTGAGGCATGTCCCTCGGCACCGGTGTACGATAACTGCCCTTATGTTTATAACCTCAGCCAAGCCGACTTGGACGGAGACGGTATTGGCGATGCCTGTGACTGTGATATCGACGGCGATGGTGATCCCAACAATAATCCTGGTTGCGATTTCGTACTGGTCGAAGACTGCGCACCAACCAATAAAGAGATTTTCCACGGTCAGATTGAGAAGTGTAACGGCTATGACGATAACTGCGATGACATAACCGACCCTGAAGGCTCAGAAGGGTGCACGTGGTACTACAGAGACGTAGATGGCGATGGCTACGGTGTCGACGGCTCCGAAAGGTGCTTGTGCGAACCTGAAGGCTTTCACACCGCGACTAAGGGTGCAGGGGACTTAAGCGACTGTAACGATGGTAACCCAAACATTAACCCCGGTAAGAGAGAAAATTGTTTAACACCCTATGATGATAACTGCAACGATTTGACAAACGAGCCGAATGCCGAAAATTGCAAAAACTGGTATTACGACCTAGATGGCGATGGTTACGGTGACGACGAAAAATTTCAATGCTTGTGTGGGGCGCTCGATCTTTATAGGGTAGACAAGGGTGGTGACTGCGACGATTCGGACGCACAAGTTAATCCTTCAAAGACAGAGATCTGTGGCAATGGTAAAGATGACGACTGCAGTGGCAGTCAAAATGACGAAAATGCCATAAATTGTACCTGGTTCTACGAAGACAAGGACCAGGACGGTTGGGGAACTGAACTAAAGAAGTGCTTGTGCTTTGGGGAAGGTGATTTCACTGCACTGCCAAAAGATAGGGTCGACTGTGATGACAACAATCCTGATGTTAATCCTGGACAGAAAGAAATCTGTGGTAATGGCATAGATGACAACTGCGATAAGATAATCGACAAGGGCGAAGATGCAGAGGGATGCACTCCATATTACTACGATGGTGATGGAGATGGTTTTGGTCTGACTGAAAACATGAAGTGTCTGTGTGGTCCTGAGGGTAAGTACACCACGGGAACACTTGGTGACTGTAATGACAAGGACAAGAATATCCACCCGAATGCCACAGAGATTTGTGACGGTATTGACAACAACTGTAATAGTCAGACCGATGAAAATCCTGACTTGTTGTGCGCTTCTACACCTCATGCCAGCATGACCTGCAGTTTAGGTCAATGTAAGATTAAGAGTTGTAGTGCAGGATGGTTTGATGTGGACCAAATTCCTAGCAACGGTTGCGAATGTCAACAAGATGACCGAGATAACACTGGTAATACGTGCGGTGCGGCTATTGATTTAGGAGAGATATCGGATGCCAATAATAATTCAATGGAGGTGTCAGGTAGGATTGTGCCAATAAATGATGAGGACTGGTACAAATTCCGTGCTGTAGACACTCCCGATTCTGGTACGATGGATAATCCAGGTCATGACAAATTCCACGTGCGTGTTAAGGTCTTGCAACCAACTGATGGTAGCATCAAGGTACGAGTGACCCGTCAAAGCTGTGATATTACGGCCCCCTATGAGCCACCATGTTATGAAGGCGCAACGGACTATCGCTGGTACACAAACCACGTCGACCAAGTTAACCAGACGGGACAGGGCAACTGTATCCAACCAATGGCTGCTGGTGCTGCAAATCCATACTGGGCCTGCTGCCGAGCTGGGGATGTTGGGTGTGACCAAACGCCTCCTAATAACCAACACTCCTGTTGTAGAGGTAATTCTGAGGAAGGAGCAGATAATAGCTGCCTAGGACAGATACCCCAGAATGTTCGAAACTGCACCAACGAGTCTAATGAATTTTTCGTCAAAGTTTACTGGGCTAAGCCTGCATATGCGACCCAGTGTTCGCAAACCGAATACCGGTTGGAAATCTCGGCTGGTAAGTATGCACATAACGATCCATAGATGCTTTTGGAAAGTACCTGCTGCTCTTACTTCCTGATGAATCCTTAAAACCTTGTTCGCGATTTTGGTCAAGGGAATATTGTAATTAGATCTTGGATGCCAGAGGTAAACTGTAAATCCAGGGCTGGTTGGGGGGGACTAAATTCCAAGGATTTGACGGGCTTGTTGGTGGGTGGCGAGGGGGCGTCCTGCTTGTGCGGCCATTTCGGCTACGTTTTTTACAAGTTCCCAAGAGCCTTGGGCCAAGACTCCCTTGGAAAGGTAGATGTTATCCTCCAGGCCAACTCGCACATGCCCGCCCTTTTCGATTGCGGCCTTGGCTAAAGGCATCTCAAAGCGTCCAACGCCAGCCACAGTCCAAGTCGCGTTTTGTGGGATAGTTGAAAGCAGGAATTCCAGTCTGTCCACTGTCCCGGTCATTGCGCCTGGTACACCAAGGACAAAATCAAAGTGAAGCGGTTCTGGGATTATGCCTTTCTTGACAAGGGTTAGCGCGTTATCGACGAAACCGGCGTCAAATACTTCAACCTCAATTCTGGTGCCGGCGGCGTTTGCCTTTTTGGCAATCGCCTGAATCATTGGCATGCTGTTTTCAAAGACATCGTTTCCGAAGTTGCATGTGCCTGTAGTCAAAGTGCAAAACTCAGGGGCCAAGTCCAGGGGGCCTGTCCTTTCATCGACAGTCATTCCAACGGCTCCACCGGTTGATACTTGAATGATAACATCTGGAACTTTTGCCTTTATTGCGGCTATTGCCTTGGCAAAGACGTCTTTGGATTGGGTCGCTGAGCCGTCTTCATTTCTTACGTGCAGGTGGATTACCCTTGCACCATGCTCATAGCAGCGCTGGGCCTCAAGGGCCAGTTCTTCGGCGCTGTATGGAACTGCAGGGTTGTCAGCCTTGGTAACTTCTGCACCGCAGATGGCTGCAGTGATTATTAAAGGATTGTTAGACATGGTTCCTCCAAAGTGCACCGATCAATTTCGGCGCTGTAAGGCCAAGGGAGTTATGCAGGTTCCAGTGGCTTTGCATACCACAATGGGTGGGTCCAAAACTTCAGCCTGGGATGGGGTGTTTGGGTCCCTTGAAGAGGCTATGACCTTGGTTGCAATGAATTCCATCTTCCTGGAAGTGCGCCCCTTTTGTGTTATTCTGCCGCGGGCTTCAATGAAATCTCCTGCATATACAGGGGCCAGGAAATCGATTGAATCGTAGGCCCGAAAAAGACCCTCGTCACCGTCCAGTCTGATTAACAGCTCGGTGGCAACATCTCCAAAAAGGCCAAGCATCCTGGCACCATCGACTAGGTTGCCTCCATAATGGGCCTCTTGAGCACTGATTCTTAGGCGAATGACGACTTCTTCCATTTGGTAACTCCTTGTTGTTTAAAGGGGACGGGCGATCATTATCAGCGAGAGCCCGACTGGTAGCTTAACAGATCGCTCAATTGGCAATACGATTGGAGCGATTCGTTCATAAAGGGACAATTGGCCAACTGGCAGGCGCTGTCTTTTTAGGATCTTGCCGTTTAAAAGCCAGCCAAGTACGCCCATGGCGTTAAAGCTGAAGATGGTCTCTACCTCAAAACCTGTTTTGGCTGCCAAGTCTCTAAGGCCTGCCTCATCGTAGCGGCGGAAGTGGCCAAGATTTTGGTCAAGAGCCGAATAAAGCCGTGGTCCGGCTGGGACCAGCAGCACCAAGCGCCCGTTGGTGGCCTGCAGCGCCTTTTTCATGTTTTCCAAGGCCGAAACATCGTCTTCAATGTGCTCCAGCACGTTTAGGCACACCACGGTGTCAAAGTTACCATTGACCAATTCATCTGGGATTGGGGTTGATGCATCCCAGACTTGGTGCGCAAAGCCTTCATATGCCGCAAACTGCAGTGCCATGCGCTTAAGCGAGCTTTCATGCACGTCGGTTGCAGTCACACTGGCACGCTGCAGCAAGAATCTGGTTATGTTTCCGGTGCCGGCGCCAACTTCCAATATCTTTTCACCAAGGTACGGAAGGATCGTTTCATACATGTGTTGATTGAAACGCTCCAAGGCATTCATCTTGGTCAGGGTCTCCTGGACGATGTCTTCTTGTAAGTAATCGTTATCCAGGGCCGCGTACTTCAGTATGCTCCAAAGCGCCTCAAAACCGTCTTTGACGCCTATCTTTTTGCCTTCTGCATATGTTCTGCCACTGTAGCTTATTGGAACTTCATAGATGCGATATCGCATCCTAGCCACCTTGGCTGTAATCTCGGGTTCAATCCCAAATCGCTCGCTTTTTAGCTTTAGACCCTTGATTACATCGGCTCTAAAGGCCTTGTAGCATGTCTCCATGTCTGTAAGGTTCAAGTCGGTAAAGGCGTTTGAAAGCAGGGTCAAAAAGCGATTGCCGACGGAGTGCCAAAACAGCAGGACTCGCCTGGATTCGCCGGCATATCGCGAGCCATAAACAACGTCGGCGCGTCCATCGAGGATTGGGGCCAGTACCTTGATGTAGTCGTTTGGATCGTATTCAAGGTCGGCGTCCTGGATGATTATGATATCGCCTGTGGCAGCGGCGAAACCGGTGCGTAGGGCGGCCCCCTTTCCGCGATTGACCTCGTGAAACAGGCTTCGAACGGTCGCTTCTTTGATTCTGGCTGCGGGCACCCCTTGCTCGGCCATCAACTTCTTCCAGTCAGTTTCGAGCATGGCCACCAAGTCAGTGGAGCCATCGGTAGAGCAGTCATCAACCAAGATGAGCTCCTTGCGAAGGCCACCTTCAAGCTTGACGTTGAGGACTCTGGCCAGGATTGCCAAAATAGTTTGGCGCTCGTTATAGACCGGAATGATGATGGATAGCGTTTTCACCGGCGATAACCTCCTTGTGGACGCGGCGGACGGCCCCGCCCACCACGGCGCGGCCCTTTATATCTTTCGTCACGGTAATCCGACTCATCTTGAAGTGAGCCCAGGAATTCAACAGCCCATGTGTCGCCTCTAAGCAGCGAATCAATGAGCGAAGCTTGGTCTTCGACGTCTTCCAAAAACACGGTCGCGGCGCGCCCAATTCTTTCAGGCTTTTCCATGCCGGTCCCACCTACAGGCGCGACCTTAATGCGGGTTGAGGCATCAATGGCCATGTTATTGCGAAGGCGGTCTTGCTTTGCATTGGCCACTTGGATTCCAGTTAAGCCTATGGTTTGAAAGATGGTGTCTCCAAACGAAATGCCTCTGCTTCGATCATAGGGATGCACGGCGATAGTGGCCGCATCTGGGGTTATTTCCAGCACATCATTTGTTGTTTTTGGAGGCTTAATGTTCCAGTTATCAAAAATCTCGGTGTCTCTAGGAATCCAGACCAGACCGCCGCGGTCAACTTGGAATAAAACTCCGAAAAAGAGCTTCAGTCTGGCGCCAAAACGGCTTTCTTGTGCGGTCTTAATGGGCGGAGGTTCGCCTATGCCTAAAAGACACACTCCGTCTAAGCCGGCTTCTATACATGAGCCCAATATAGGGTCAAGTTCCTCTCCCTTGGGAACAGCAACGTACAAGTCCACAATCATGTCAACACCCCTTTAGATTACGAAATTTACCAGTCTGTCTTTAACCACGATTACTTTACGGATTGGATTGCCTTCCAAAAGTCGCGCAACTCGCTCGTTTTGCATGGCTGCCTGCTTTAGTTCTTCGTCGCCAGTGCCCTTGGCAACTAGCATATCTGCTCTGAGTTTTCCGTTGATTTGGATGACTACCTTGACCTCGTCATCGACGCAAAGTGTTTCGTCGTAGTCAGGCCATGGATGGTTGCAAATCGAAGGCTCGTGGCCCAGCTTTTCCCACATTTCTTCGGCTATGTGTGGTGCGAATGGGGACAGCAAAAGCAAAAGCTTTTCAATGACTTCGCGATAACGCAGTTCTTCTTTATAGGCCTCGTTTACCAGAGTCATCATCTGGGCAATTGCAGTGTTAAATCGCAGTTTTTCAATGTCTTGCGTTACCTTTCGGATGGTTTTGTGCAGCGTCTTTTTCAGTTCCAGTGGCGGCTCTTCATTGCTGATTTTGCCATCAAGCAGGCGCCAGACGCGGTCCAAAAAGCGTTTTGTGCCAACGATTCCCCTTGTATTCCAGGGTTTTACAACCTCGATCGGCCCCATGAACATTTCATAAAGCCTCATTGCATCGGCGCCATATTCCTTGATCACGTCATCTGGATTAATGACATTTCCAAGAGATTTCGACATCTTTTGGCCGTCTTCACCCAGGATGAGGCCTTGGTTAAACAGCTTTTGGAATGGTTCATTGGTTGAAACGATACCTAGGTCGAACAAAACCTTGTGCCAGAATCGAGCATAAAGCAGGTGGAGCACCGCGTGCTCTGCGCCCCCAATGTATAGGTCAACTGGCATCCAGTATTTTTCCTTTTCTGGGTCGACTGCCATTTCATCGTTATGGGGGTCGATGTAGCGCAGATAGTACCAGCAAGAGCCGGCCCACTGTGGCATGGTGTGGGTTTCTCTTTGTCCAATGATTTCACCGGTCTCAGGGTCTTTGTATTGGACCCATTCATCTATGGTGGCAAGTGGAGATTCGCCTGTGCCGGCTGGCTGGTAAGATTCGACCTGGGGCAGCGTTACTGGCAGTTGTGATTCTGGGACCGCAATGACTTGTCCGTCGGGCAGATGCACCAGTGGGAAGGGTTCGCCCCAGTAGCGCTGGCGGGAAAAGACCCAGTCCCTTAAACGATATTGGATGCTTGCCTTGCCTAGGCCCTTGCTTTCAAGCTCGGCGGTGATCTTTGCCTTGAATTCAGCCGTTGGCGTGCCGTTGTAGGGGCCAGAATTTACGGCATAGCCTTCCTCGCAAAAAGCCTCATCTGCGACTCCTACCGGTGTTTTTTGGGGCGACACCACTTCGATAATCGGGAGCCCGAATGTCTTTGCAAAGGCAAAGTCGCGCTCATCGTGGGCTGGGACTGCCATGATGGCGCCTGTTCCATAGGTGATGAGGACGTAGTCGGCGACCCAGATGGGAATGCGCTGGCCGTTTACTGGATTGATGGCGTATGCGCCTGTGGCGACTCCGGTTTTTTGCCTGGTGGTGTCAGTTCTGTCGATGTCTGAAAGCTTGCCTGCCTTGGAGATGTAGGTTTCTACGGCTTGCTTTTGGTTGGTGGTTGTGATTTTTTCGACCAGTGGGTGTTCTGGGGCCAAGACCATATAGGTGGCGCCAAAAAGGGTGTCTGGTCTGGTTGTAAAGACGCGGATTGTTTCGTTGTGGCCGTCGACTGTGAAATCGACCTCGGCACCTTCTGAGCGGCCGATCCAGTTTCTTTGCATTTCCTTGATTGGTTCCGGCCAGTCAAGGTCGTCTAGGTCTGCCAAGAGCCGATCCGCGTAGGCGGTGATCTTTAACATCCACTGGCGCATGGGGCGCCTTTCAACAGGATGGCCGCCTCTTTCGGAGACGCCGTCGACGACCTCTTCATCTGCCAAGACGGTTCCAAGTGCAGGGCACCAGTTGACTGGGATATGGGTCTGATATGCGAGGCCTTTTTTAAAAAGTTGCAGGAAAATCCACTGGGTCCATTTGAAATACTTTGGGTCGGTGGTGTTGATCTCGCGGTCCCAATCGTAGGCCAGGCCTAGTGCTCGGATCTGGCGGCGGAAGGTGTCGACGTTCTTTTTGGTGGTAATGGCTGGGTGGATGCCGGTAGCTAGGGCATACTGTTCGGCTGGTAGGCCAAAGGCGTCCCATCCCATGGGGTGAAGGACGTTGAAGCCGTTCATTTTTTTGAATCGAGCGACGATGTCTGTGGCGGTGTATCCTTCGGGGTGTCCGACGTGTAGGCCGGCGCCGGAGGGATATGGGAACATATCGAGGATGTAGTACTTTGGTTTTGAGCTGTTATCGTGTGCGGCGAAGGTTTTGTTTTCAAGCCACCAGTCTTGCCACTTTTTTTCGATGGTAGTGAAATCATAGTTGGGATCGTGTTCAATCATCAAAGGTCTCCAGTTAAGCGCCCAAAAAGTCAAGGCGGCTGATTCTAACCTCTATTGCAGATTTTGGCGAAGTGATCCTACCTCAGGGGGTTCGAGCCAGCCCCAGTCGTCACGAAGCGGCCCTGAGCCTGTCTCCTGTTCCCTGTTCCCTGTTCCCTGATCCTGTCCCCGTCCCTGCTAATTTGCCTGTTCTGGTTCCTGGTTGTTCGTTCTTTTTTGCGTTTTATCTCTTCGTTACAGTTTTAAAACATGTCCGGGGGCATCCTTCCGGACCCAAAATCTCCCGTAGCCACCCCGACTGTCTCTTAGTGACATCGTCCGGGCGAAATATACGA
>DUVQ01000099.1 GCA_012840965.1 Oligoflexales bacterium
CTGTTGCTTCAAGAACAAAACCAAAGAGGCTTTTTGCTAAATCGACGCGGCCACGCTCAACCAAATCCGGAATAATTTCCATCAGTTGTTGCATTATATGCCCGTCAAAGGCATCCACAGAAAAATCAGTTAGCAGGTTTTGAAGTATTCGCTCAGCAAGATCCGGAAGCCCATTTTCAATCAGGTCAGCATAAAAGCTGCTGTAACCGACAATCTCGCCATCAAACCACTCATCCAAAGCAGCCGATAGTTGGTCTATTTTCCCAAAATAACTATCTATCTCTATTTTCAGGGACATCAACTCAGGACCAAAATTGTCGTCATTTAAGCCAATTTCCAGTCCTATTTCTAAAAGTTCGTTGGCATATTCCCAGTAACCGGCCATTTTCATATTCTTTATCAGTTGAATAACGCTAGCCAATTCATCATTGCCGAGGCTAATAGCCTCTTTTGCAACCCTTAGCGCCTCTTTGTGGTCTCCCGTTGAAGACAGCAAAAATGCCTGCATCAACAAGGCATTACCACTGTCATAGGAGGACTTGGACTTTGCAAGGTTTTTCAAAATGTTGATGGTCTCACTTATCTTGCCATCCGTCATCAGCAAGTAGGCAAAAGACGAACACTCGTCATTAGGGGCTCCGGGCTGTAGGCATGTAGACTTAAGTTTGTCCGGCTCATCAAGTGCCAAGCTGAGAGCAAATCTCACATTCGCCGGCGAGCTATCAAGTTTATTTACCTGGTCGAGGGCAAACTGGGAAAGACCAAGCTCAATAAGGTTGAAGACTAGGCTGGAAAAGCCATCATAAGACGCCAATTCCTTAAAAATCTTACCTAGTTTCGTAATATCCTGTCGCTTACCAAGGCTGATCAGGGCATTCATCCAAGCATCTACTGCCTCCATGTTACCACCCAGCAGAATCGCTTGCCAAAACGCTGGGATCGCCTTCTCAACATAACCGTAATCACGCCAAATAGTGCCTATTTGCGCCGCGATGGCAGCGTCTTTTTGCTTGATAGCCTTCTCAAAATACTCACTAGCACCAGAGATGTTGTTCTTTAGAAGCTCCAGGCGCCCCTTTTCAACTAGCAGGCCCTCTTGGCTTAAGCCTGGCAGCTTATCTGCCAACTGAAGTGACTGCTCAGCTAGGTCGTACAACCCCAAGAGCATCAACTGTCGCCCGGCCTCTAAATAGTTGAAACTAATGTCTATTGGCCCATCGAAAAAATGCTTTACATGAAAAGTAAGTACTGGAAAAGACACCTTTATGGCTATACACAGCCCAGTAAACTGCCCTACTCGTTCACCAACGACGTTGTGCTTCGTCCCAAGCCGTTCAACTAAAGTTCCAGCCTCCACCAAATACTTTGCGTCTGCCAGCTTAAGAGTTGCCTGCCCAAGCATTCTGCCAGGTTCTGCAGACCAACGAACCGCTTGTTCGTAGGCATCGAGCGCCTCAATCACACGTCCTTGCTTTAAAGACAGCTCGGCTATCTGCTGCCACAGGTCAGGGTTTCGAGGTTCTTGCTTTGTACGAATAAACAAGAGTTTCGACGAATATTTGCTGTCAGTGGGCAGTTTTTTAGCAAATGTTTCAAAGCGTTGCGCCACAAGATCGGAGTCATCCATCAAGGAAATGGCTTCATCTAGTTCAGCCGCAACTCTATCTTCCTTGGACCCCATAGCTATCAACGAATCAGCTATTCCAAGGGCAGCAAGGCACCTAAAATAACCCTTACTTTTCAGGCCTTTAACCCTTTCATAGCTCTTGATTGCCAGTTCATATTTAGCGCTGTTTTTTTGAGAATCGGCGACGCTTAACCAAAAGTCAGCCTGATTTTCAAAGCCTTTAGCCCTGTCTTCCAAAAACGTCTGCTCTTTATCTAATTGGCCAGCATCACGCCAAGCCTTTGCCACCAACAGAGTTACTTCCAATAGCTTGTCAGCAGGCACGTTTTCCGTCGAAGACAAGATCTCAGCTGCGTCGGCGTGGCGCTGGTAGCTTCTAAGCGACGAAGCAATGCGCTTTGAAGCGACATAATCCTTTTGGAAGCCCCCAAAGGCCTCTTTAAGAGCGGCTGAACCTGCTTCCAATTGCCCAGCCTTTAAGAAAAGCTTACCCATAAGCTCCAAAAGCTCTGGATCTCGCGCCTTAGACTTTTCCAACAAGGCCTGGATCTCTTCTGCCCCTTCTTTGGCATTCCCATGACGCCCCAAAATCTCGGCGCCAGCCTTTATGCGTTTAGTTAAGGTCTCTTGGGGGCCTTCATAGATGTATTTATGAACTATCTCTTTAGCTTCCGCGGTCTTATCCGACGCCACCAACAACGACACAACAATATCCAAGTCCGCTCTGGAGGCGGTTTTAAGTAGCACTGGGATCAGATTTAGTGCGCTAGCTGCCGCCCCACCCTGCAACAGCATCTTCGCCATTTCCTGTGCCAATTCAGGCTGTTGCTGGGATATCAGTAATGCGGCATCAGCAGCCTGTTGATTTTGCCCAGATTCAATCAGCAGTTTGAGCCATTTCAACGCGATTTCCCGGTCAGTTTGGGCCTTTTTATATGCTCGGCCCAAAAAGTCGGCAGCCACCCCGAAACGATAGCTGTCTTCCAAAATTTGGGCGGCATCAAGCAAGGCCTTCAGCTGTTCTGGGGAATCTTCGACGTGAGATTTGATGCCAATTTCCAAGGTTTTGGAGGCCTCTGCCAAATCACCAAGCATCGCGTAAACTTTGCCACACCTTGACACCAAACCTTTTGGCATACCAGCTGGCGCTGTCTTGCCCACTTTACAAATCCTTGCAGCTAGGTCCACCTCGCCGGCTTCAAGACACCAGTCGATAATTTTATTCAGGGTATCGTCTTGACACTGCGAAATGTCAGCAGATTCAAGTGCCTGCACCCGATCAAGGACCAGTCGAACGGTGAACTGCTCATCCGGGCTTTCAATGGGTTGGCATGGGTTTGGGGGACTTGCGAATACTGGTAATGAGAAACAGAGAAACAACAATAGAAACAAAGCGTTACGCCTATTCAACTTATTCTCCGATTTTCTTTTGCTCAGGATTTTTTGGAAGGAGTGCTGTCTTCTTCAGCGTTCTTGGCAGCGGCCTGGAGTTCATACTCAGGTGGGGGGAAAATATCGTCTATCTCATCCTGAATACCCTTCATATCAGCCGAGGTGGCCACAGAAATCTCAGTGGTCAAAAGCTCCCTTGCTGTGTCTAACAGCCGTTTTTCGCCAAAAGAAAGAGGCTTTTCGTAGCGCAGCAAGTACAGATCCCGAAGCACTTCAGCCACGTCGTACAGGCTTCCAGTCTTTAACTTGTCCAAATAGCCACGATAACGACGATTCCAATTCTGGCGCGTCAATTTTGCTGGTTTAGTCTTTAAAAGGCCCATAACCGCCTGTACTTCATCCTCTGAAATAACCTGGCGTAAACCAACACTTAGGGCTTTATTTAGCGGGATCATGATTCGCCTGTCGCTGTCAATCAGGCGCAGCATATAAAAAGTCGTTTGATTACCGGCGACTTCCCGGCTTTCGATCCCCAGTACCTCGGCGACTCCCTGGGTTGGGTACACAGTCATGTCACCGACTCTAAAGTTTTTGAACATCTTAGCCTCCTTCTGCATTACCCGCAGCTTGATCTGGACTACGCGTAGTAACCGAACTACAGCTTTTACTAACCTGTTTATGTTTTTTCCCGTTTGGGAACAAATCCCAATAAGTAGTGCATGCTTTGCTTAATTCATCGTCCTGTTTCGCGGCTGATAGGGCCTCAATCAGCGCGACATGTACATGTTCTTCACGGAAAGTCGAGGGGACTTTTGTCATCAGCTGGTTGATGCGAGCGACTGCCCCGGCCGGCTTCTTGCGTGTCATGTAAAAACGTGCAACTTCCATCTCGTATGAGGAGACGGTTTGAGCCATCTTGGACCGCAGGACTAACCCCTGCTCAATGAAGGGGCTGTCTGGGTATCTTGCTACAAAATCATCAAGGAAACGCAAGGCTGTCCACACCCTTCTGGGGTCTCGCCTGTCAGAGGGCGGGACCAGGAAAAAATCGCTGGCAATGGACTTAACTTTGGACTCTGCCATCCGAAAATAAGCGTAGTGTAAGTTTGGGTCAGAGGCGTTTAGCTCGATAAATCCACGGTAGGCCTCGGCTGCTTCGTCGTACTGTTCCTGATAAAAGAGAATGTCAGCAAGTCTAAGCCTGGCAAGCGCCGTGTAGCGCACGTAGGACGGACCTCTGGCAACAGCCTGGAGCGTTTCAAACGCTTTGGCGTAATCGCTGTCCTTCAGTTGCTGCAGACCACGATGGTAGGCCTCGCCACTTTGCATTGCCAAGGTTCCAGGGGTTGAAACTTTCGCCTTACTAGAGCTGGTACTTGCGCAACCAACGGCCATTCCAAGAATTAGGACAAATAATAATGAGCGATGCAGCATACAGTTTTTGATCACACGCAAAGGCGAACTGATTCTATCCTCTTAAACAATGACTTGTCAATCGACAAGGCGCCAAAAATATCCATCAGCCATGACCAAAGAAGCAATAAAACGAAAGGATTCCAGCCCCGTACCAATCTCCTGTCCCTGCCCCTGTTCCCGTCCCTGCAACAGATCGTGCTAATTAGCACGTTCTGGCTCCTGATGTTTGTTCTTTTTTGCGTTTTATCTCTTCGTTACAGTTTTAAAACATGTCCGGGGGCATCCTTCCGGACCCAAAATCTCCCGTAGCCACCCCGACTGTCTCTTAGTGACATCGTCCGGGCGAAATATACGA
>DUVQ01000100.1 GCA_012840965.1 Oligoflexales bacterium
TCGTATATTTCGCCCGGACGATGTCACTAAGAGACAGTCGGGGTGGCTACGGGAGATTTTGGGCCCGGAAGGATGCCCCCGGACATGTTTTAAAACTGTAACGAAGAGATCAAACGCCAAAAAGAACTAACAATCAGGAACCAGAACAGACAAATTAGCTGGATCAGGAACAGGAGCAGGGACAGGATCAGGATCAGGGCCAGGATCAGGGACAGGGAATCCCACACATGCATCTGCTTTGTGGCGTGCCTACGTTACAAGGGCGTCCAAATTTGTCTTTCAAGCCTTCCTTCGATTACAGACAAAAGCTTTTGGGTCTCGTTTCGATACCCCCAAGGCATTTTGGGTAACCGCGGCAGCACCTCCACCTGAATCATCGTCAGAACCTGCCTTAACAAGGCCTCTTCAGTAAAGATGGACTCCCCAAGCCTATCTCGTTCAATGGGCAGCAGCCTGACTCCTGTCCCAAGCGAGTTGGCCAAATCCAAAAAGGCTGGCAGTTGCATCCAGTTTGAACGTTGAACAACAAAGCTCAAAATCACCGAAGGACGGCTGGGCATCAACACAGCAGCTTCCAAAAGCCGTTTCACATTGGCGACGACCTTGGTAAATCCCCTTTTGGTTCCACCAGATACCAACTCGTACATCTCGTCGTCCACCGCGTTTAACGAGACGTAAAACAGCTGAATCGGGGTTTTTGCAAGATCCCGCAGGACTGGCCTGCCCAAAAGCAGCCCGTTGGTGGTCAAAGTGGCGGCGCCATCAGGGAACTTCGTCGCATCAAATTCGTGTAATAGCTCACGCATGCGCCTAGACATCAAAGGCTCGCCCCCAGTCACCGCAAGCATGCGCGTGGTTGGCAATAATTCCAAAAGTTCATCGTAGAGCCGATCTGGCATGTCAGCAAATTCAGGCCCGTCGCCCATGAACTTGCGCACTTTATGGATGTCGCACATCCTGCATTCGTTGGGGCATCGCAACGTAGGTGAAAAGCTGATTGTCTGAGGTTTCGACCTAAGCTCCTCGACCCCTGCAAGCATTTCTTCGATGTTTAATACGATGTTGTCAAACATGACCTTAGTTGCAGGGACCTTGTATGCAGGAATGTTTGACTGTGGACCACCATGAAACGCTGGGCAGTCCGCTTTACAGGATTCTTGTGGCCTGCGCATAGCGATTGAACGGCGAATGGCCTGCATTCCAGGGGAGTTCCAAGCCTCAAGTAACCCCATGTTGTGCCAAGATTCACAACCTTGAGTGATCTCTGGCAACGGCCAGCCGCCTGCACAAGGTGTAACCACGCCACGGATGTCGTGGGCTTCAAGCGCCTCCCATGGAAAGCGACAGATTGGGCGCTGGGCCTTGAATTGTTCCTTTAGTTCAGTCAATTTAACCTGGCGCAAAAACAAAGCGACTGATGATTGCCCTTCGCTTTGCCTCAGATCCGTCGCTATGATGGGTTCTGGTTCATTTAGCTTTGCAAATCTGGGGGATACCATACACACGCTTGCTACCGCGCAACTTTGACATGCGACAAAGGGACGCTCACTTCCAGCGCGTCCAAGGTTTGGATACAGGCCTGGTAAGGCGTTGGTCATGTTCAAAACGCAAGGTGGCGGCGCATCGCTGAAGGTCACTGGGACCATTCTTTCTTTGGCGATTTCCATGACCGCTTGGACTTGATTGACAGAGCTTGAGATGTCCCATGGTAAAGCCCCTTGGGCCGGATCAAATTCTGACAGGTACCGCAAGATGATTCGCTCAGGCAGCTTGATGATGTTTAAGGCGCGCCCAACTGTATCTTCAAGCTCGCCAACCGATGCCTCAACGACAGGAACCTCAAGGGCGATTTTCAGGTCACGCTTGTTAGCGGCCTTGATTAAGGCAGCTGTTCTGCCAAGAAAGCCAAGTCCGCCAGTCATTCTTGCCATCATTTCCCTGGAAGCCGCAGGAAGCATCAGGTGCAACCCTGTCATCCCATGCTTGACCAAGTGGTCTAGGGTGTCTTCCACATTTTGCAGTCCGGGGTGGGCATAGACATAAACGGATGAGGCCCCAGCATTTCTCATGTGGCGGATCTTTGGTCCCAAATTCAGGGTTAAGACATCGCCAGCAAGGATTGTGATGCGTCGAGCGACTGGCAGTTGCTCTTCAGTGATGTCGGCGAACCCTGTGCCAGAGCGACCCCTGGAATGTGGGCAGAATGTGCAGTTTAAAGAGCAGCCCTCGCCAATTCGGACCAACCCTTCTTCACTTGGGACTCCATGGGAAGCCGTTGTAATTGTCTGCGCCACCACAACTCCGGTAACCGTCGGCTGGGCGATTGTACATGAAACTAAATTGATTGCTTAACACGGAATATTAACTTCTTGGCTAGACAGGGACTAACGTTGCGGAGTATCTTCCCCATGTGTCGCCGTTTTTGACGGATATTTTGGGGCAAGGAGGACCAAATGAGGGTTAGTTTTTTGGTGATAGCAGCTGCTTTAATGGTGTTTAATGTGGGGTGTTGTGGACCAATGAAGGCAAATAAATCAGCTTTAAATCTGCCTGAGACTTCAAAGGCAATGGATCAGGTGCATGAAAAACTTGCAGGTTCAGGCAAGCTCTATGCTGGTGCCGCCATGGTTGATATAACCCCTGAATATCCGCTGTGGATGGGTGGGTTTGATATGGGCCGCAAGAGCGTTGGTGTGCGTGATCCGATTCACGTTCACGCGCTGTATCTTGATGATGGTCGCAAGCCGTTTGTGCTCGTGGCAGTAAACACCATCGGTTTGTTGCGAGACTACATCAAGGAAGTGATTCCGTTGGCGACTGACGTCCACCACAACAGTATCCTGATTGGCTCAATGCACAATCACGTCACACCTGACACCCTTGGTTACTGGGGTAAATCTGCTGGCATTTTGCCGTTATGCGCAGGGACCTGTCCAAACTACATGGAGACCCTGAAGTATAAAATCGCCCAAGCTATTGATCTGGCTGCATTAGATGCCAAACCAGCAACCGTCAGGGCCCTTACTGCCCAAGTTGACCCCTCCTTGTCCATAAACATTCATCCTCAGGTTCGTGACGAAAAGGACGACGTTGTCAGAATCATGGCCTTTGATGATGAGTCTGGAAAGCCAATCGCGACAGTTGCCAACTGGGGATGTCACGTTGAAGCTCTGTGGAATGACAAACAGATTTCAGCTGATTGGGCTGGAGTTTACTTCCAGAAGATGATGGCGGAGTGGGGTGGGGTACCGCTTTTTGTTGAAGGTGCTCTTGGTGGGTTGGTCACAACTAATCCAGGTGATGAAAAAATGGCACTAGATCCTGATATCGACGTCGTTTACAAGAAGCACATGACCATCGATGAGCGCATCGAAGTTATGAATCGTGTTGGAAATGGGTTGGCCGCTGCGGTTTTGGATGCGCTAAACCAGGAAGGCGAAAAACTAGGGCCTGCCGGTATCGAAATTCACCAGGCTAAACACAAATTCGAGATGCAGCAGGACAATTGGGTCTTCAATTATATGGGCAACCGAGGAATGCTTAATCGAAAGACTGAATGGCGAAAAGGTAAAACCTACATCACCACTGAGACGGTTGGGATGCGCTTGAAAGCGGACGGCAAGACCCTGCTGGACCTAGTTTCAGTGCCAGGCGAGCCTACGCCTCCTCTGGTTGCAGCTATTGACGCCACCTCTGATGCCCCTGTGAAGTTCACAGTTGCCCTTGGTAATGACGAAAATGGGTACATCATTCTGGATTCCGAGTGGGATGCCAGAAAGTACACCTACGAGCGCACGATGAGCCTTGGAAAGGAGACTGGCGCCAAGGTTTTTGAGGCTGTCGAAAAGGTGCGGGCAATGCTTCCAGCGGACTAAGACAGGTTTACTACCTTATTACTTCCCTTTCCCCTCTGACACCCTGTGGTCCAACTACCTTACGTTCTTCAAGCTGTTCCATGATTCTTGCGGCGCGATTAAAGCCAATGTTCAGCCTTCGCTGTAGGAAGGAAATGCTGGCCCGTCCCGTTGATAGGACAATATCCTGGGCCTCGTTTAAAAGCTCGTCTTCATCAGCTCCGATTGTGTTGTCGCTTGTCTCTTCCTCAAGGTCATCCAAAATTTCCATGTGATAGTCCGGTTTTCCTTGCCGTTTCAAGTGCTCGGTAACCCTAGTAACTTCGTCATCTGAAACAAATGGTCCGTGAATTCTGGTGACCAATGACGACCCTGGTTGCAAAAACAGCATGTCACCCAAGCCAAGGAGGGCCTCTGCTCCCGACTGATCCAAGATGATCCTGGAGTCAATTTTGGATGAAACACTGAAGCCAATTCTCGATGGGAAGTTCGCCTTAATCAGCCCTGTTATGACCTCTCTTGATGGGCGCTGGGTGGCCATAATCAAGTGAATCCCAGCGGCACGCGCCTTTTGCGCCAACCTAGTGACGGCAGTTTCAACTTCCTTTGATGCGACCGACATAAGGTCTGCAAATTCGTCCAGAACAATCACAATGAACGGTAAACGCTCCAGGTTTTCAAGCCCGCCATCGACGGTTGTCTTGTCAACAACTGTCATTCCAGTAAGTTCGAGGCCTAGTTGGGATTCATTGTTGCCATCACCTCTTTGGGCTGCGTTAATCATCCTGTCGATTCGTTGATTGTAAGAGGTGATGTTTCGTACGCCATATTGAGCCAGGAGCTCGTAGCGCCTTTCCATCTCGTCTACCGCCCAGCGCAAGGCTGCTGCCGCTTGTTTTGGGTCGCTGACCACTGGCAATAGTAGATGTGGAATGTCCTGATACACCTGCAATTCAACGACTTTCGGGTCAACCAGGATCATTCTGATGTCCTGGGGGCTTGCCTTGGTTAAAAGGCTCAAAATAAAGGCGTTAACGGCCACACTTTTTCCGGAACCAGTGGCTCCAGCGATTAGTAGGTGAGGCATCCTTGAGAGATCCGTCACAACCGGTGTGCCAAAGATGTCCTTACCAAGAGCCAAAGTTAGCTTGCTTTTGGCTTTGGCGAACGATTCTGATGCCAAAATCTCTCTTAGATAGACTGTTTGGCGAATCTCGTTTGGAACCTCAATCCCGACCACGCCCTTTCCTGGGATGGGCGCAACAATCCTGATGTTGATAGCTTCAAGCGCCATCTTCAGGTCATCAGACAGGTTTGCGATCTGGCTGATTTTTACACCAGGCGCAGGCAAAAACTCGTACATCGTGACAACTGGGCCTGGATGGATTTCAACGACTTTACCTTCAACCTTGTAGTCCTTTAGCTTGCGCTCAAGTGTCTCGGCGTTTCGCTTCAGGGCCTCCTTGTCAACAGATATGTCCGTGACCCTAACTGGGTCAAGAAGGTCGATGGGTGGTGGGTCGTAGTGCAGGGTTCTTTCAACCTCTATGTGCTCAACTAGAGGCGTTGGTTGGTGTGCAACCACAATCTTTGGTTCTTGTACGGATGGTTCAGCTTCATCAACCTCAGTCTTGTCAAAGAGCAACTCCATGCCGGCATTGTTGCTTGCTGATGGAGGCACAATTTTGATGCTGTTTGTAAGTGGTTGGTCCACTTCAGTTTTTGCTGACTCAAGTCCGTTTGGAATTGGCTTGGTCCACCAGGGGCCTTCTTCAACAACTGGGTCAAGAACCGTTTCGTCGTCGTCGATGGTGGCGTCAGGTGGAATTGGCGCTTCGCTGGGCTTTGGAGTGAATGCCTTAACTATCGAACGCCCTATCGCTGCACCAGCCCATTTTATAAACCTCCAAAGCTGTGCGCATATTACTTTCGTCACGCGCCCAAACCCCCTCAGGAACGCCCCTAAGGAACTACCGATCAGATAAATCATTGAAATGATAAAGATAACAGAACTGACGATGATTGCGCCAGTTTTGGAAAGCAGGTTTTCTGTGATTGGTCCAGCCCAAATTCCCAATTTGCCAGCGGGAGGATAGCCAAAGAGGGTGAAATCTCGCAGTGTTATATCGATCAAGGTGGCGAAAGACAAAAGGCCTAACACGGACCATATGACCGGCCCGATGGTAATCCTTGCAGGACGCAGCATGACCGCTTTAACGCCGATGTACAGCAAGATGGCCGCCAGCATGAAAGCTGTAATCCCCATAGTCCAAAGGAATAAATCGGCCATATGGGCCCCTAGCGGACCAAACAGGTTTTTTAGCTCCTCCGGCGAACTTTTAGCCGCTAAAGTCATGTCACTTCTGGAAGAAGTTGCCAGAACCAAAATCAAAAAGACTGAAAAGATGGTTAAAAGGGAACCTAACAGCCCCGTCTGAATTGGGGTTTTGGTCCTTGTTGAGCCGCCTGTATCTGTTTTTTTTCGAGCCATGATTTACCAATTCAGCAAGTACAATCGAGGGCAAATATGCTCCCCGCTAGACATTATCACCAAGGTTAAGACTTGGCCAAATTGACGACACTAGAAAATCCTTGACGATTGCCAGAAATGAAGGTGTCGTTTTTGCAGACTTTTGGGGTTGACTCTTCTGTATGCGATCTAATAGACTGGCCCCGAGCAATCAGCCACTGTAAGGAGGAACGCTATGCTATCTTTAGTACGGTCAAATTGGATCTTTCGTTGGGGTCTTGCGGCGTTGTTAGTGCTCTTTGTCAGCGCCTGCGGTGATGAGGCTGTAGACACTGATAACGGTGGGAACAAAGGGGATATGATGCAGGACCAGATAGACCCCGAGGATACGGCACAGGACACATCTGCGGATCGCCCTGATACGGACGAGCCTGGCGAGCCGGACAACGGAGAGACTCCCGAGCCGGATAACGGTGAGACACCGGAGCCAGACAATGGTGAGACACCTGAGCCCGACCACCCACACTGGGATGGTGCTACTTGGGAAACTTTCATACCTGGTGAGGATGAGACCGCTCTTTATCACATTGTTCCGTATGGTCCCGATGAGTTTGATCTTACCGCACGGCTTTTTCATAACGTCGAATGGAAAGGTGGAACTTGGTCTCAGATCGTCGTCGGCGATCTTGAGCCTGGCAAGGATGGGATGGCCATCTACGTCGACCTGAGTGAGCCTTGGGTGGCACGTGCCAAGGGCGTTGAGGTGTATTCGTCTGATTACGAAGCGGGCGTTGGCCAAGTTGAATACTTCACAGAGCCAATAGTGCTTCCGCTTGACCAAGCTGCCGGGGAGTCGACCAAGGTTGACACCACCATGATAGGGAAGTTCAGGGACCACGAAGAGGGCGAAGGGGTAGGGGTGTCCTACACCATCAAGGTTGAGTCCTATGATTACGTTTATGAAGCTCCGTGGGGTGATTTGCCGGGTTGCGTCAAAATCGTTGTAACGCTGTCTGGTGACTTCACTGGTGGGAGTGAGATTCCGGTAGAAGTCATTGCTCACCCGACCCAGCGCATAGTGTTCTGGGAGTCCACACCGGCTTTTGTTAGTGTTGCGATCAAGGAAGCTTGGAAGAAGTAAGGACAGGGCCAGGGACAGGGCCAGGGACAGGGACAGGGTCAGGGGCAGGGTCAGGGGCAGGGACAGGGGCAGGGACAGGGGCAGGGACAGGGGCAGGGACAGGGGCAGGGACAGGGGCAGGGGCATGGGCGTGGTGATTTTGGGTTTGGCGCTTGATCTGAGGGGGCCAAAGTGATAACATCCCGCCGCCTTTGTGAGGCCTTTTGATGGAATTAACTTGTCTCAGTTGTACCGGAACATTTTCTGCTGCAGATGCGGATCCAGCTGGTAGACGCTCGCTGGTTTGCCCCTTGTGCAACCGGGAGCAGCGCTGGGTTCGCCAAGATAAGTTTGAGTTCGTAGTGAACAGTGTACAACGTCCAGAACAACAGCAAGAGGTCGCCGACAGCCGCAGGCCTTCTTCTTCTGGTATGGCTTTTAAACGACCAATGCAGGCCTTTGGTGGACGTCGCTCCTCTGGTTCGGGCCAGTCACTTACTGCTACGCCCCCACTTCCGAACGAGCCACTTGACAAACCTGCTGACGAGCCGACCTTGGCGCCTGAATTGCCGCCGGATGTGGCCGCACCCATCCTGAACAATCCAGAAGGTTGGGTAGTTCGCTCCCCCTCTGGCCTGGTTTTGGAGTTTCCATCGTCCGATTTGGTCGTTGCTTGGTCTGCTGTTTTGGATAACCCGGTCCCTTATCACGTGTCTCACGCAGGCAGTCCTTGGGCGTCACTTGATGAGGTCTTAAAAGAGATCAAACGTGGACGCCGTCCGTCCCAGTCAATGATTAAAACTCTTGATGGGGGCGCGATATCTGGCGGCTCTATGATGGACCCTGTAAAGCGTGACCGAATGGAGATGGGACTGCCAATTTCAGGTACTCCTACAAACGAAATTGAAGCACCTTTGCCTGCTAAAAGGACTACAACACAGCAGTTCGAGTTTAAAATGGCCGAGTCAAAGCCAAAGGGCATGCCAAGGTGGGCCGTTATGCTGATAGTCACCTTGGCGGTCTTGGCGAGTGTAGGTTTGGCCGCTTACGTTCTGATGTAATTTCCATAGTCTAATCCCCCAAATGTCTAATCACAAATTGCCATGATGTCTGCTGGTCGCTAGAATGCATCCGGTTTGCCGTTAGAGGCTAAGGTGACTTCCACTCGCGTGCTTTTTATAAATCCTCCTCTTGTAACAGGCCGAGATTTCATTGATTACCCTTGGTTCGCAAACTATGGTCTGCTGGCAGCCGCAGGTAAGGCCCTTAAAGCAGGTGCCGCCGTATCCATAGTGGACTCCTTTGCGATGGAGGATTCTTTGGCAGGACCACATCAGCAAGGACGCTGGTTTGGTGCCTCTTTGAAGTCAGTTCTAAGCGCCCTTCCCAACAATACATTCGGCAGCATAGTGGTTGGATTTTCGCCATTTTTGACACCTTGGCAGCCTGACCAGTCAACAGTTCTACTCGTCTCGGAATTGCGTAAGCGCTTTCCCCAGGCGGCTATAGTTGGTTGTGACTGTCACATTGGTGGTATGCACTACATCGACTACGATGGCGGCAAGGTCTTGCAGTCCCTTCCTGAGCTTGACGCTATCATTAAGTACGCTGGTGACGATTACATGTCCGCCCCTGAGCGTTTGGTTGAATTAAAGGGGAGTAAGGCAGTACTAGAATCACCAAATCTTGGTGCAGACGCTGCTTTTCCAGCCTTTGAACTGATCGATGTTCGACACTATGGAGCCTTTTTGTGGCGGGTGTTTGCAGATGGGAATCTGGTTAACACCTTCGGCATTGATGCTGCAACTAGGCCATTACTAACATCATTTGGCTGTCCTCATCGTTGCGTGTTTTGTTCCTCTAATCCAGGATGGCGGGTTTCGGGCAAAAAGCAGTTCTTCTATCCGCCAATTGACCAGATAAAAAGCTGGGCCTATCTGTTGGCCAAAGGTTTTGGGGCGAAAAAACTGTTTGTAATGGATGACGTAGCCAATGCAAGACCTGATTTTGCTGCCATGTTGGTCGAGTTTAACAAATTGAATTTATTATATGAATTTCCAAACGGGCTAAGGGCTGACAGGCTGACAAAAGAGATTATCGACCTGATGAAAGGCCGAATTTCGGTGTTGTCGCTGAGTGCTGAAAGTGCAAATGCCGAGCAACTAGAGGGCCCAATTGGAAAGCGTCAGAATCCTGCGGCCGTTGCTCAGGCGGCAAAATGGGCCTTGGAGGCTGGCATCCCTGTGATGGTCCATTACATCATTGGTTTTCCATGGGAAACGCCTGCTGACGTTAACGCCACCTTGGAGATGGCCTGGGAACTGTTTGAAAAGTATGAAGCTTTTCCGGCGGTTCAATATGCGACACCCTTGCCTGGGACAAAGCTGTGGACAATGTGCCATGAGATGGGCTTGCCCTTTAATGCGGATGGTGGGGCCAGATTCCAGCATGAGCCGTCGTTTGTGCCGCCAGGTATCCCAGATGGCTGGTTACAAAAGGCAAAAGGGGCACTGGATCTGAAGCTTCATGCCGCTTCTCAGCGCAAAGTCATCATTAACATTACCTATGAGTGCATCAACCACTGTCTTTTTTGTGCCGTAGGAAACAGGGTGCGCAAGGGAATCCCATTTCCAAGGTTGCAAGAGATCTTAAAGGAACATCGCGCCAAGGGAATCGAGGCGCTTGATATCGACGGTGGGGAGCCGACCTTGCACCCAGATTTGTATAAAACCCTTGAATATGCCAAGGAACTTGGCTACCGCCGAATCAATGTGACTACCAACGGCAGAAGGTTGAAGGACCCGGCCGAGGCAAGACAACTGCTGGCCACTGGCATCACCAGCATGTCGATTTCGCTGCATGGGGATACTGCGCAGCTCCACGACCTTTTGACCGGCGTTTCGGGCAGCTTTGATGAAACTGTTCATGGTATCCAAAACTGCCTTAATAATCTAGGGGTTAGCCAGGATTTCGCGGTAAACGTAACTGTAGTTCGCCAAAATGTGGGCCACCTGTTGTCGCTGGTTTCATTGATTTATGGCATGGGTGTCAGAAAGGTGAACATCCAGTTCCTGACTCCCTTTGGAAATGCCCAGCGCAATCTGCTGCCAGGCCAAGATATGACTCCGGTGATTCAAGTGCTTGATAAGTTTGGCGATAAAATGGCAATCAACGTTGTAAACGGCCTGTTTTGCCAACTGCAAGGCTACGAGTCCTTTTTGGCTGGTGACGTCCAGAAATTAGGGCGCACAATGGTGTTTGTGACTGACGAAGAAGTCAATCTATTTGATTATTTAGGGGCCAGGCGCCACAAAAAAGAAGTCTGCGGAAGTTGCGCTTGGTCACTGGTCTGTGAGGGATTTTTTGAATTCCAGGAGGGACCTTCTGATGTCTGATACTGCGACCATGAACGTTTCTACGTATGACGACGTGATGGTTGATATGATCTTGGGCTACGAATGTAATGTAAAGTGTGATTATTGTTCCGTTTCTGATGAAATGCGCACACATAACATGTCAACCGTCGAGGCATTGGCTGAACTAAGCAGGGCCCGTTCCCTTGGTATCCGTCAGGTGGCCTTTGGCGGGGGCGAGCCAACCATCAGGCGCGACTTGTTTGCCCTTGTTCGCTGGTGTAAAGAGCGTGGTTTTTATGACATAAAGGTCTCTAGCAATGGCCTCATGTACTCTTATCCAGCGTATGCAAAGGAAATAGTTGAAGCAGGCGTCAATCGTTTTCATATCTCAGCCATGGCCCACACACCACAGCTTTATGAAACAATCATGGGCTTAAAAGGTAGTCTGGATCTAGTTGTAAAGGGTGTCGACAACCTGATTGCTCTTGGTCACGTGCCAACGTTGGATCTGATCATAAAAAATGACACTTGGCAGCATCTGCCGGATATCATTAGGTTTTGGGCTGGGCGTGGAGTGCATACCTTTCCGTTGTGGCTGGTGTCCCTTTCTGATCGCAACGCCATGAACGTTGAATCCTTGCCCAAGGTATCCAGCATTAAACACAAGCTGTTTGAGGCGTTTGAAGTTGGTCGCGAACTTGGCTTAACTGTGTACTCACGCCACATTCCCAGATGTATTCTCAAGGGTTATGAGGCAAACGTCAGGGATTTGACCCAGGATAGGGTTTTGGTGGTTACCCCTGGTTCTCGTTTTTTCTTGTGGGAGTCGGCGATTAGCCCTAATACTTTTACCGAAAAATGCGAGGGGTGCCTGTATCGTTACGGCGAGTGCCAGGGCTTAAGGCGTGATTATCTTGCAAGATTTGGCGACGATGAACTAGATCCGTATCTGCCATAAGGGGGGATTTTGACTGGGTTGCCTGCGAGCCGAGGTAAATCTAATTCCTTCGATTACGTTCCGTTCAAGGTGATTGATGGGTTTGTCTTGGATCATCAGCAGTGCACAGCCCATGAGCTTTGTCTATCCAAGGCCGCGACCAGTCGAATCGTTATTGTGGTTTTAAAGCGCAGATTTGTACTTGCAAGGACCAACACCGGGGATTTTGACGAGGCAGAAATCAGGCACGTTGTCCATGGTTGCGGCCAGTTGTATCGCGATATTTCTGACAAGCCCTCAATTACTGACTTTTATACTGATGTGACTCAGTTTGTCTTGTCGCCAACCTGTCGCAGCTGTCCAAGTTTTCCAACCTGCAGTGCCTGCTATGTCCCCGCCAGCCAGTCTTACTTTTCGCAAGACGAGGCATGGTTACAAGCCAAAATCGCCAGCTTTACCGGCCGAGTCCTTGATGTTGGGATGGGTCAGGTACCCTATCTTGTTGGCGCTGCAGACAAAATCCAGTCAGGCACTTTGTCCATTTTGGGTCTGGACCCAGACCCTGAAGCCATTGGCCTTGATGCAGGCATCCAAGTCCACATCGGGACCATCGAGGCATTCGATGCTGCACCAGCGTCCTTTGACCACGCAATCGCCATCAGGAGCCTGAATCATTTTGAAGACCCGGCCAAAGCCTTGGAAGTGTTGGCCAAGGTCATTAAACCAGGCGGTTCTTTGGTTTTGATCGAATCCTTGCCCTTGCCCCTAATTCGTACAAAAAAACAAGCCGATACAAGTCATGAGCTTGCCCAAGGCGGCTTTCAGCACCTTCGAAACTGGGATTCTTACCCAGTTTTGGAACTGATTTCCAAATTGCCCTTCAAAGTTGAGTGGCATCGTCCCATTAGCCCAGATACATGTGACCAATGGATAATCGTTGCTAAACGCCTAGATTAACACCGTAAGCTTGCCTTTTTGGATTTCCCCAGCTATTAATTCAGACCGATACAGGTGTCTATTTTTGTGCGTTTTTCCTTGACACTACAGGCCCTAAAGAGATAAGAAACACCGGGCCAAGGAGTTACCTATATGTTTCAAAAAAGGCTCACTATCGTTGTTGGCCATTTTGGAAGTGGTAAAACTGAAATTGCCGTCAACGGTGCAATGAAACTTGCCGCTTCAGGCCTAGCAACAAGCTTGGTTGACCTAGACTTCGTCAAACCATACTTTCGATCTCGTTCGGCTGGCCAGTTTTTGAAAGACGCAGGCGTGGAGCTTGTCAGCCCAGACGGCGAAAACGAGTATGCAGACATGCCGATGTTGCTGCCAAGGGTGCGTGCTGTGGCAAAGGATTTGAGCCGCCACGTCATCATGGACGTGGGTGGTGACGATACTGGCGCTAAAGTGTTGGGGTCCATAGCCGATGTTTTGGATTCCCAGGACTTGGACATGGTTTTGGTGCTTAATTTTAGGCGTCCTTTCACCCCTGACGTTGAAAGCGCCTTGATTATGGCGTCCGAGATAGAAGGGGTAACTGGGCGCAAGCTGACTGGCATCTTGTCCAACACGCACCTGATGGATGAAACCACCTTTGATGTGGTCAAGGATGGTTTTGAAAAGGCGTCTGCGACCGCTTTGGCCATGGGATTGCCAGTCAAGGGATTGGCTCTTGAAGAAGGTGTAGTTCCCGAGATTAACGATGAGACATTTGGCTGTCCTGTCCTGAGGTTATCAAGGGCGGTGAGGCCTGTTTTTGATGAGGGACCACAAGTCAGAACCGTTGGCCCCTTGTTCGTGTTAAAGTAGCTTGATTTTAAATAAAGGAGGTGCTTCGTGCCTTCAATCCGGATTGAGAAAGACCGCTGTAAAGGCTGCGAACAGTGCGTTAAAGAATGCCCTCAGCAGATCCTTGGGATGTCCAGGGAGATAAACCAAAAGGGGTATTTTTTCGCCACCGTTGTCGAGCCCATGCGCTGTATAGGGTGCCGCGTGTGTTGCATCACCTGTCCAGAGGTGGCCATCACGATGCATGTCCATGGGACCATGATCCATTACTTCCGCTATTGAGGTTTGTACATGGCCAAAAAATTGATGAAGGGCTGTGAAGCGATAGGCGAGGCCGCAATAAAGGCCGGCTGTAAGCTGTTTTTCGGGTATCCCATCACGCCCCAAAATGAAATTCCCGAGTATCTGTCGCACCGCCTGCCCCAAGTTGGCGGTATGTTCGTTCAGGCGGAAAGTGAGGTTTCAGCTTCGAACATGATTTATGGCGCCGCTGGGACTGGCGAACGGGTGTTTACCTCGTCGTCTTCTCCAGGGATAAGCCTGATGTCCGAGGCGATTTCATATCTGGCTGGCTCCCAGCTTCCAGTGGTCATTGCGAATATCATGCGGGCTGGCCCTGGGCTTGGGGGGATCCTTCCTGGGCAGGCTGACTATTTCCAAGCGACCAAGGGTGGAGGTCATGGTGACTATCACTGCCTGGTTTTGGCCCCTTGGTCGGTCCAGGAGGCGGCAGACTTGGTCCAGGACGCCTTTGAACTGGCAGATTACTATCGAAATCCAGTGATGATTTTGGGTGATGGTCTTATTGGGCAGATGATGGAACCAGTCGAATTTTCAGATGACCGCGTTCCAATCAAGGAAATTGGCCCCAAGGATTGGGCTGCAACTGGCTGGAAACGAGATGGTCGTCCACGAGCCATCGTCAATTCTCTTTACCTTGATGCTGACACCCTAGAGACACACAACAAGAACCTGATGGCCAAGTACGACGAGATGAAAGCCAATGAAGTCAGGTTCTACGAAGACTTGCCTGGTGAAGAGTTTGACCTTCTTGTCGTCTCCTACGGTACTGTCGCCAGGGTATGTTCCACCGCGATGGAAAACTTGAGGGCACAAGGCCTGAAAATAGGCTTGATTCGTCCAATCACCCTTTATCCATTCCCTTATGAGGCCGTGTCAAAGGCCGCCAAGAAAGCAAAGGCGGTTTTGGTTTTTGAATTGTCTGCTGGCCAGATGCTGGAGGATATTAAGCTGGCAGTACTGGGAGCCAAGCCTATTCATTTCTATGGCAGGACAGGTGGCCACCTGATTACTCCAGAGGAGGCGGCTAAAGAAATGAAGAAGGTTTTGCAAGGCCAAGGAGGTGCACAATGACTGAGCTAGTCTTTAAGTATCCCGAGGCTTTAACCCAGGCGAACACCCACTATTGTCCAGGCTGTACCCATGGGACTATCCA
>DUVQ01000101.1 GCA_012840965.1 Oligoflexales bacterium
TCGTATATTTCGCCCGGACGATGTCACTAAGAGACAGTCGGGGTGGCTACGGGAGATTTTGGGCCCGGAAGGATGCCCCCGGACATGTTTTAAAACTGTAACGAAGAGATCAAACGCCAAAAAGAACAAACGATCAGGAGCCAAAACATGCTAATTAGCACGATGTGTAGCAGGGACAGGTGCCAGGATCTGTAACCGGGCCAGGCCATTGTGCTTGACCCGCTTTGCCGCTTTCGTGAATTCCCGCTTTGCTGTAGCATTCCGAGCGTGCTTTGTTGGTGGTGCTGTTCATGGACGATGTCATTGTAATTGGAGCCGGACCCGCCGGGATGGTCGCTGCTGTTGCCGCCGGAGAGGCCAACAAGCGGGTCAGGATACTGGAGCGCATGCAACAGCCAGGACGCAAATTGCTTTTATCCGGTGGAAGTCGCTGCAATATAACCAACAACCTCAACGCCAGAGAATTTGTACAAGCCTGCGGTCCAGCCGCCAAGTTCCTGCACAACGCCGTTGGGCGCTTTGACCCACGTGCCACGATGGATTTTTTTGCAAAGTTAGGAGTACGAATTAGAGTTGACGCCGACGGACGCTGCTATCCAGCCCAAGGCGGTGCCAAACAGGTCCTGGACGCACTCCAAATCAGGCTCCACGCCCTGCACATCCCAATCAAGACAGGTGTCAGGGTCGTCAAAATCGAGCAACAGGACGCCGCCGGGCGCCCAAAAGGCAAGTTCTGGCCCTTCAAAGTCATCGCCGAAGATGGCTCCACGTTCGAATGCGCCAACGTCATCATCGCCACCGGCGGAATGTCTTACCCAGTAACAGGTTCAAGCGGCGATGGATATGCCCTTGCCCGCGATTTTGGCCATAAAATCACCCCCACACGACCTGGGGAAGTAGGATTAACAGTAGCAGACTCAAGAATCCGAGCCCTGTCAGGATTATCAGTCGACGATGTACTGGTAACCGCCGTACAAGGTCAAAAAATAGCAAAGATTCAAGGCCCCATTTTGTTCACCCACTTTGGAATATCAGGACCAGCCGTTTTGGATATCAGCAGACTAGTCGCCCAATGGCAGGGTGCTTCAAAATTTGACCTGCTCCTGGATTTGCAGCCCAACTACAGCGCAAACGACCTAGATCTCAAACTAGCTGAAATGTTAAATGTTCGCGGCTTGCTTGCCACCGTCATTGCAGAACTTCTGCCCGAGCGCCTCGCACAACTGATCGCTCAATCATCAGGTCAAGCAAAAAAGCCACCAGCAAGGCTATCAGCAGCTGACAGGCGAAAAATCGTCGACTTGATAAAACGCTTCCCAGTATCAATCAGCGGCAACCGCGGTTTCGCAGAGGCCATAGTCACAGTCGGTGGGGTAGACCTGGAGCAGATCAATCCAAAAACCATGGAGTCAAAGCTGGTACCAGGAATCTATTTTTGCGGAGAAGTACTGGACCTTGACGGCCCAAGAGGTGGCTTCAACCTGCAAATCGCTTGGTCAACAGGCTGGGCAGCTGGCACAGGCAGCGCCTCTTAACCAGCCCCCAAATCCTGGTCCAAAAGCGACCTGGTCGACACCGACAAAGTTAATCGTCCTCACGCTTTCCAAGCTGACGATCCAGTTGGAAGACCGCGCCAACAGACCCACGAATCTTTTCCAACATCGCGACAACATCACCAGTGCTCTTCTCCTCTTCAACCTGCTCGGTGACAAACCACTGCAAGAAGATCTGGGAAGCATGATCCTTCAGGGAAATGGCCAAGTCCATCAGATCCAGGAAGTTCTTGGTAACCTGCTTTTCATGATCGAGCGCGTCTTTAAATGCCTCAAGCGGGCTATCCCAAGTGGTCTTAGGAGCGGCAATACCGTCCAAAATAACCGCCACCCCACGATCATTCAGGTAGTCAAAAATCTTCATCGCGTGGTCAAGCTCTTCCTTCGCCTGGAGCCTCATCCAATGGGCAAAACCAGGCCAATTTTGGTCCTCAAACCATGCAGACATGGAAAGATAGAGGTAAGAAGCGAATAACTCGTTGTTAATTTGCTTGTTTAGGTCCTTTGCTAATTTAGCGTCCATATTTCCTCCAATAATCAAAAGGTCAACATCAGGTCCCAGGCAAACGCCCTTACAGGGTCCCAGTGGCCATCACAATAATCACGATTTCCCGACTTGTCACCATGGCATGTAAAAAATGTATTAATGGACTATCATCACCGACCGAAGGACTCCAATTACCTTGACGTTGGGGAGGAAAATGTTCCTGGAATGTTGTCGTGAAATGCCTTTGTGGTTACTTGGCTTTCTTGCGAGCCTCGCTGCCGGACTAATGTCTGGTGTGGGGGCGTTACCAATACTGTTCTTCAAGGATATTTCCCAAAGGACGCAAGACGTCATGATGGGATTTGGGGCGGGCGTCATGCTGGCTGCCACCTCGTTTTCCTTGATTGTTCCGGCCATTGATGCAGCTGGTGGCGGCACGACGGCGGCCTTGATCGTCGTTGCGTCAATGGCCCTTGGGGGGCTGTTTTTGTGGTTTTCAGACCGTCTTTTGCCCCACGAACACTTCATCATGGGCCCCGAAGGTTCAGATCCAAAGCGGCTGCGCAGGATCTGGCTATTTGTTATCGCCATCACTTTGCACAACTTTCCTGAAGGCCTTGCGGTTGGGGTCGGATTTGGCGGTGGTGACGTGCGAAACGGCCTGTCGCTGGCCTTGGGAATTGGGTTGCAAAACATGCCCGAGGGCTTGGTCGTGGCCTTGGCGTTACTTACTGAGCGCTATTCAGCCAAGCAGGCCATTGCCTTAGCAACCTTGACTGGGCTGGTCGAACCAGTCGGCGGGATTATAGGTGCCGGAATTGTGTCAATTGCTCAGCCTTTGCTGCCATGGGGGCTCGCCTTTGCTGCAGGTGCCATGCTGTTCGTTGTAAGTGACGAAATCATTCCAGAATCCCACAGGGGAGAGCATGCTAGATTCGCCACAGTTGGGGTGATGGTTGGGTTTTTAGTGATGATGTTCCTGGATGTAGCCTTGGGGTAACTGCAGTGATTTCGGGCTATTTACTGGGTCAGTTCCATTACTTCATTGACTTCGCTGGTCATTCTTAGCTCAAAGGGCAGGCTGCGCCCGTCTGAGCCTGCAAATCCCTTGGCGCGGGCGAACCACCACCGCCTTGTAGGGTCCCTAATAAACTGTGGGTCAGGCGTGCTAGCGCCAGGCTCCCATCCAATGGTCAGATATTGGAACCAGGTCATTTCAGCAGTTGGCATGATGCCCAAGGCACAAAAACCAGCGATAGCCTGATTTGGTGGAGCGTCACAATTCCAGACCGTACCTCCATATGACCATTCTGCAGGGGTAGAAACGAATGGCGGATAGTAATCATCAGGACTTGTCGTTGTGCTGACATACCTGGAGTAGGTCATGAAGTAGGTGTCCTGCTTCATCTTGATGTCCATCAAAAAGGCAATTCCCTCTTGGGTTCGAGCCTTTCTGAGATATGCCCGATAGCTAAAGACCGCAACCAGCGATAAAACCGCCAAAATCGCGACCACGAACATCAGTTCAACTAGGGTGAACCCTTGATTTGCAGGCTTTTGCTTCATGACAGTCCTCCTGACTCGAACGATCATAAATACTTATTAAGACGCTGGCAAATTAACAATGCCCAAAACCAGCACTTTGGGGCCCGTCCCTGCCCAGTCCCTGCCCCAGTCCCTGCCCCCCGTCCCTGCCCCAGTCCCTGCCCCCAGTCCCTGCCCCAGTCCCTGCTCCAGCTCCCGTCCCCGCCCTAGTGGCACTTCCAGTTGCTCCTAGGGAACAAGCGACCAACCGGCGGAGGCTGGTTGGCCAAGACGTGCAAGGTCCGTCGGTTTCTTGGTTCCGGAGTCTCGTCCGGAGTCAGCACCGCCAACGAGTCCTCACCAAATCCCTGGGCACAAATCTTAACCTTTGCACCATTTGCCTTGAACCACTTGGCGATGGCGTTAGCACGCTTGTCCGACAGCTCCTGATTGGATTCCCTGGAACCAACCGTGTCTGTATAGCCAGCTACATAAAGCCTTGCCTGGAATTCATTACCAAATTTAGCCAAGGCTTCATGTACACGTTCCAAGGTCCTGGCAAGTTTTGGCTGTTCTTCGTCCAGGATGTCTGCTTTACCAAACTCAAAGGTGATTTCCTCGTGCGGGATTTCAATAAAGAATGGCGACATCTCAATCCCATTATAAAAACCATAGGGATCATGAGCAGTTAACCGCACCAAAGTAATGGAATCCCCAGTTGGTGTAAACGAGACCTCAATCTGGCCTCCAGGAGCAACGGCCTCTTTGAATTCCTTTGAAATATCAGCAATTCGGCTGCCATTCTCGCCCAACACCAAAAGGTCAACCTTGACCACAGGACTGTCGGTGGTAAAGGTTATCTGGCCTTGGCTCAAATCGACAGTTTCCTTGGTGATATTCAGCTTCATCGGCCTGACTGACACGACATCAAATTCAATCATAATCGGCTCTTTCAGCCCTTTATAGCGAATCTCCGCCTTGTAGTCGGCATGGTCACCATTTGCTGGATGATTGATGATGACCTCTTGCTGGTGGCTCATCTTAATCAGCTTTTTGGTGAACTTTTGCACGCGTCCATCTTGGCGAGTGATCTTCACCGAAATATCCTGAAGTGGCAGATTCGCAATCAAAATCAAAGCCGGTTTTTCAACGCCAGCCAGCACTCGGTTTCGTATCTGGATACCCAAAGGATCTTCTTGTGCTCGCACACAAAGCGCACAAAGGGTCACCGCCAAGAACCCGGCCAGGTTTATTGATACTTTTTTCAAGTTGAGCATCATCTCCCCCTTCGCCTAATTATGAAAAATATGACTGCCGCCAAGAGTGCCGCCCATGCGGCTAACTGCTTGGTATCCATCGAATCGCCAATAGAGCTACACCCACCACTTCTTGACGGGTCCTCAGGAGGCTCATCAGGCCAATTGTCGCCATAAAGATTGCACAGCCCTTCTATATCGTCGGTTTCAAGGGTGCGCTTCTTGGTCTCGCCCGTTAACGCCTTTGCATACATGGTGGCATCTTTGAGGTCAT
Organism: Oligoflexales bacterium; assembly: GCA_012840965.1. Lineage (GTDB taxonomy): Bacteria > Myxococcota_A > UBA9042 > DTJE01 > DTJE01 > DUVQ01. Next base: position 5,095 of record DUVQ01000101.1, read on the forward strand.
CATCTGGGTGGTCCAGTCCAAGTACGTGGCCCAATTCGTGAGTTATAGTGTTTTCGATGTCATAACTTCGAGGCCGAACAGTGGTTGTGAAGCGAAACCTTTCATCATTAATTTCAAGGGAATAGCTGTTAATCTCGCCTGTGACGGGATCGTAGTACAGAGTTGTCAAGGCCAAAACCATTGGCCAATCGATAGCGGGGTTATCACCAGTCGGGTGATAATGGTCCCACTCTTCCGAATTTTGGAAGACTATCAGATTGGTGCCCTCGGTGACTTTTTCCTTTTCTACAACCGGCAACTGGCCTGTCACCATTTCGATGGCGTCAAAAATCGGGTGGTCACATTGAACATTGTTCCAGGTGTTAATTGACTTGGTTATGGTCTGGACGACATCCTCAAGCTCGGCGTTCAAAGGGGGGCGGTCATCCAAAAACACTGGAATATTCGGTTGATACCATCGAATGAACCGGTCTGGATAGTCGTCCAGTGGATACCAGTTGTAAGCGCTTGAAATTTTTGGCACAAAGGCGATCAAGCTCGCCAATATCAGGTGGCCTATTTTCATAGCACCACCTGCTTTTTCAACAGCCGCACCTTATGGATAAGGTCGGGCAGGGTGGTAGGGGCATCGTTTGCCCGTCCAATCACGGCGCTTTTCAAGATCGCTTGGCCGTCACGATGTGTAACGAAAAATGAGCCCAACGCCACGCCAATTACAGGGCGCCTCTCGACGCCAGTGTTTGACACCGCCTTTCCAAGAAACAACACCAGTTCGTCGCCTGCACGATAGCTGCTGAGGCCTGCAACCATTTGGCCTTGGTCTCCAACCACACCCCCCAAGGTGGTGAATTGGACTTGATGTGACCTAGCTTCATCGGCTGAGCCTACTTGTGCGATATCTTCAGCCACTTCCACAGTTACATCAGTGACGATTCGGCCAGAGGTTCCAAGAAAATAGGATTTAGTTTCAATGACATAGCCACGAACGATCCTATCAGAACGTTGGACCAGTTCTAAAAAAGGCATCTCCACAAACACAGCAGCCCCAGCAGGAAAGGCCAGCATTAATAACAACGGAAGCAATATAAAACGAAAATTTCGGACCACTGTCGTCCCTCCTGACGGGTAATTATAAAGGACTAGATTAAGTTTGCAGAAAAAGGTGTGTTGGAGCGGGGACAGGGGCGGGGACAGGGACGGGGGCAGGGACGGGGACAGGGGCGGGGACAGGGGCAGGGACAGGGGCTGTAACGTCTTGGAATGTAAATTACCTGCAAAAATCACCTCTTCATACCAAGTGGCTGATTAATATCAGGGTTACCGTGGTACAATGTTGCAACTTTAGCCCGGCTCCAGGGTCTTGCCAACCTGCGGTTTTGAACCCAAGGTAGGAGTAGCTGATTTTGCCAGCGGAACAAGGAGAAGTAGATGGCCCACGCAATTAAACTATTGCCCATCGTTTTAATTTTTAGCCTTTCTTCCATAAATGCACACGCCCAACAACGGTTAACCGTGTCGAAGGCTATTGCCCAGATAGCGACTGGCCAGGGTGAGGATTGGGAGGCTGCTAAAACTTTGTTGCTTTCAACCAACGACCTGCTACCACGCAATGCAAACGCTTTGGCAGGTGTTTTAAAGGCCAACATCAGTGACCCAGACGTCTTGGCCAGAGTTTTTGAGCTTGTTGCCAGTAAGGATGAAGAAGGGTGCAAGTTTGCGGCAAAGCAAATGAATTCTCTTCCTTGGGCCGACTTGGTTTTGGCCAGACTTGGCGAACTAAAAGGCTGCGCTGAACTTGATAAGGCCATCAGCGGCATGCTGTCTTGGATTCCAGGTTCTGAGGAAGGCCCCATCGCTGAAAACAGGGTACTTAAA